>DASVBJ010000346.1:0-17151 GCA_036375895.1 Actinomycetes bacterium
CGTTCACGCCGGAGCAGGCGGTCCGCAGCCAGCTCGCCCTGAGCTGGGGGATCGAGACGTTCCTCACCGGCTACGTGAGGCACACCGACGAGATGGTCCGGCAGGTCGACCGGCTGCTGCTCGAGGCGGGCCGGGTCGAGAGGGGCGACCTCGTCGTGATCGTGGGCGGGACACCGCCCGGCATCCCGGGGTCGACCAACGCGATGCGCGTGCACCGCATCGGCGACGCCGTCGGCGGCGTCGCGCCAGGCTACGTGAGCTGAGGTCGCGGAGGACCGCACCCGCCCGACGCTGTACGAGGGCGGCATGCGACGACGCCGTACTACGACGCCGTACGACGACCGCACCCCGCCGCCGTCAGTACTTCGGCCCGACGAATGCGTCCAGCGCCGCGACCGCCTCGCGACGGGCCACCGAGACCGACCAGCGGCCGTTGCGGCGCCAGGCGATGCCGAGCAGGTCGAGGGCCCAGGTGTAGAGGCCGAGGATGTCCTCTGACCGGTTGCTGAAGAAGTAGCGGGGGTACTCGTAGCGCTTGCGCTGCCCGCCGACGGTGGCGACCGTCCAATTCGTGACCCGGCAGCCGTCGGAGTGGATCAGACCGCGCACGAACGGCCGCGGGTCGGCAACGACGACCTCGATCTGCCACGGATCGAGCTCGATGCGCCGGTCGTGCTTCATGCCTTGGCCGTGCTGAGGGAACAAGCACGGCCAATGACTCGACCAGGCCTGCACCTGGTGACACCCGGGCCTCTGCACCCGGCTGACCCGGTTACCCGGCACCACCCGGGCGATCGTCGCGGCGCACTCGTCCTGCAACCCCGGCCAGTGGTCGTCGCACGAGATGCGCAGGACCCACACGTTCTTGGCGCGCGCCTTGCTGATGCAGCCGTCGCCGAGATACAGCCCCAGCAGCTGGGCGTAGGCGACCGGGTCAGCGGGCTGGCGCGGAGAGTCGGCGCATCGGCAGCAGCTCCGTGCGGTGAGCCGCGCGTCATCGGCCGGTGAGTCCCGCCACGCGCGAAGCGCCGCCCGGGACACCCCAGTCCGACGGCTCACGTCATTCAGGCTCAGCCCGCCGGCGATGAGCTCCAGCGCGGCCAGGCGGGTTGCCAGGTCGTACATGGGTCAAGGCTTGCGGCAGCCTCCGACAGCCTGGACATACCAGCCTCACGCGCTGTGGACGAGCTGCCCGAGATGAGGCGAAGTGCCCCGAGTGGGATTCGAACCCACACTTGATGGTGTTTGAGACCATTCTCTCTGCCGATTGGAGTATCGGGGCAACGCGAGCGTCATTCTGCCATCTCGGTAGCCTCGCCTCGTGTCCACGCCGCAGAACCGAGTCGCTCGCCGGGTCGTCATCGCGGAGGACGAGGCGCTGATCCGGCTCGACCTGAAGGAGATGCTGGAGGAGGAGGGCTACGCCGTCGTCGGTGAGGCCGCGGACGGGGAGGCCGCGGTCCGCCTCGCCGAGGAGCACCGGCCCGACCTCGTGGTGCTCGACGTGAAGATGCCGCGGCTCGACGGCATCTCCGCTGCCGAGCGCATCGCCTCCGCGCGGATCGCGCCGGTCGTGATCCTCACGGCGTTCTCGCAACGCGAGCTGGTCGAGCGGGCCCGGGACGCCGGGGCGATGGCCTACCTGGTCAAGCCATTCACCAAGGCCGACCTGGTGCCCGCGATCGAGATGGCGGTCAGCCGCTTCGACGAGACGGCCGCGCTGGAGCGCGAGGTCGCCGACCTGCGGCAGCGGCTGGAGACGCGCAAGGTGGTCGATCGGGCCAAGGGTCTGCTGCAGAAGCAGCTCGGGCTGGACGAGGCGCAGGCGTTCCGGTGGGTGCAGAAAGCCGCCATGGATCGACGTACGTCGATGCGCGAGGTGGCGGAGTCGGTGATCGCGTCGGCCGCCGAGGAGGAGTCGGCGGGATGACCGGGCGTTCGCGTTGTGGACCCTAGGTCACGACTTCCTAACGAGCCGCCTGTCAAACGAGGGCCGGTTGGTGCGCTCTCGACCGCTGTTCGGTAGGTTCCGTCCCGTCAGGTGGAACCTGCGCGGGCCTCGTCGGCCCGTGGAGACCCCCAGAAGGAGAGGGTTCATGATCCGCCCCACCCCGCTCTGGCGGACGGTCGCTGTCCTGGGAGTCGCCGGTCTCGTCGTCACCGCATGCGGTGGCAACGGCGAGACCAGCGCCGAGCCGGGCAAGTCCGCCTCCCCGAAGGCGACAGCCAAGGGCGACGGCGAGCTCGTCATCGGCACCCTGCTGCCGCAGACCGGCTCGCTCGCCTTCCTCGGCCCGCCCGAGTTCGCCGGCGTCGACCTCGCGCTCAAGGACATCAACGACGCCGGTGGTGTCAACGGCAAGCCGGTCCGCAAGGTCGACTCCGACTCCGGTGACACGTCGACGGACACCGCCTCGCAGTCGGTCGACCGTCTGCTCTCGAACAAGGTCGACGCCATCGTCGGCGCCGCCTCCTCCAGCGTCTCGCTGTCCGTGATCGACAAGATCACCGGCAACGGCGTGCTCGAGATCTCGCCGGCCAACACCTCCGACGAGCTGACCAAGTACAACGACAAGGGTCTCTACTTCCGGACCGCCCCGCCGGACGTCCTGCAGGGCCGGGTCCTCGGTGACCTGATCCTGGCCGACGGCAACTCGAACGTGGGCATCCTCGCCCTCCAGGACTCCTACGGCACCGGCCTCGCCGACAACGCCACGAAGTCCATCGAGGGCGGCGGCGGCAAGGTCGTGGAGAAGGTCATCTACGACCCGAAGGCCGCGAGCTTCGCGACCGAGGTCGGCAAGATCAAGGCCGCCGACCCGGACGCCATCGCGGTCATCGCCTTCGACGAGACCAAGAAGATCATCCCTGAGATGGTCAAGCAGGGCATCGGCCCGTCGAAGAAGAAGATCTACTTCGTGGACGGCAACCTCGCCAACTACGACAAGGACTTCCCGAAGGGCACCCTGAACGGCACCAAGGGCACGCTGCCCGGTGTCGTGGCCGGTGAGGAGTTCAAGGCTCGCCTGAAGTCGGTGAAGCCCAACCTGTCCGAGTTCGCCTACGCCCCCGAGTCCTACGACGCCACGATCCTGGTCGCGCTGGCCGCGATCGCGGCCAAGGACGACTCCGGCGCCTCGATCTCCAGCAAGATGAAGGACGTCAGCGCCGGCGGCGAGAAGTGCACGACGTTCAAGGACTGCGCGGCAATGCTGAAGGACGGCAAGGACATCGACTACGACGGCGTCAGCGGTCCGGTCGAGTTCAACGACGCCGGTGACCCGAGCCAGGCCGAGATCGGCATCTACAAGTACGGCGCCGACAACAAGTACACCTTCGTCGAGTCGAAGAAGGGCAAGATCTGATCTTGCTCCCGGCGCGGCTCACGGGGTAGCCGCACCAGCACGACCCGTACGACGCGGAGGGCCCGGCAGCGATGCCGGGCCCTCCGTCGTCGTCCTCGCCCCAGCGCGCCCGCGGAAGCACCTCCTCGGGCATGATCGCTGCGAGTAAGGGACGGCGCGCCGCCACAAGGGGACGGCTCGCGGCCAGCAAGGGGACGGCGCGCCGCCAGCGAGGGGCGGCTCGCGGCCAGCGAGGGACGGCTCGCAGCCAGAAACGGGCTGAAGCGCCGCGGGCGGCGGTGCTCAGGCCTTGGCGAGCGTCCCCAGGTAGAGCTCGATCACCTTCGGGTCGTTGATGAGGTCCGCGCCGCTCGCGGTGTAGGCGTTGCGGCCCTGGTCGAGGACGTATCCGCGGTCGCAGATCTGCAGGCAGCGACGAGCGTTCTGCTCGACCATGATCACCGAGACGCCGGCCCGGTTGATCTGCCGGGTGCGGACGAAGACCTCGTCCTGGAGGGCGGGGGAGAGCCCGGCCGACGGCTCGTCCAGCAGCAGCACCGACGGCTCCATCATCAGGGCCCGTCCCATCGCCACCATCTGGCGCTCGCCGCCGGAGAGCGAGCCGGCGCGCTGCGCGCGGCGGTCGGCGAGGGCGGGGAACAGCCCGGCGACGAATTCGAAGCTCTGCTTGAACTTCTTGGGGGACTGGTAGACCCCCATCTCCAGGTTCTCCTCGATCGTGAGGCTGGGGAAGACGTTGTTGGTCTGCGGGACGAAGCCGACCCCCTTCGCGACCAGCCGGTTGGCCTTCAGCCCGGTGATCTCCTCGCCCCGCAGGGTGATGGAGCCGCTGTGCACCTTCACCAGCCCGAAGATGGCCTTGAGCAGCGTCGACTTCCCGGCTCCGTTGGGGCCGATGATGCCGACGAGCTCGCCGTCGTTCACGTAGAAGTCGCAGCCGTTGAGGATGTTGACCCCCGGCACGTAGCCGGCGACCACCTCGTCGGTGCGGAGCAGGGCATCGCGGGCGCCCTCCTCGTGGTCGCGGCGGTCGCCGGGCGTCATCACGCGGGCGCGCTCGGAGCCCTCGGTGCCCACCACCCGGTGGTACTGCCGGGAGCCGTGCGGGTCGTCGGGTTCAGTGCTCACTGGCTCTGCTCCTCGCTCTCGGCACGCTCCTGCTCCAGGGCCACCTCGGCCTCGGCCAGCACCCGCTGCTCCTCCTCCTCGGTCAGGGGAGCGTCGTGGTGGGAGCCGAGGTAGGCGTCGATGACCCGCTCGTCGCCCATCACCGACTCGGGCGGCCCCTCGGCGATGACCCGTCCCTGCGCCATCACGATGACCCAGTCGGAGATGTCGCGGACCATGTCCATGTCGTGCTCGACGAAGAGGACGGTCATGCCGTCCTCGCGCAGGTCCTTGACGTGGCCGAGCAGCGACTGGGTCAGCGCCGGGTTCACCCCGGCCATCGGCTCGTCCAGCATGACCATCTCCGGCCCCACCATGAGCGCCCGGGCCATCTCGAGCAGCTTGCGCTGCCCGCCGGAGAGGCTGCCCGCGAAGTCCTCGCGCTTGGTGTCCAGCTTGAAGCGAGCCAGTAGGTCGTCGGCGCGCTCGGTGATCTCGCGCTCCTGCGAGCCCCACACCGAGCGGAACAAGGCCCGGAACACGTTCTCGCCGCGCTGCCCGGTGGCGCCGAGACGCATGTTCTCGATCACCGGCAGCTTGGCCAGCGCCTTGGTGAGCTGGAAGGTGCGCACCATGCCCAGCCGAGCGACCCGGTGGGCGGGGACCCCGGCGAGGGGCTTGCCGTTGAAGGTCCAGGTGCCCCGGTCGGGCTGGTCGAACCCGGTGAGCAGGTTGAAGAACGTCGTCTTCCCGGCACCGTTCGGCCCGATGAGAGCCGTGATCGCGCCGCGCTGGATCTCCACGTGCTCGACGTCGACGGCCGTGAGACCGCCGAACGTGCGCACGACGCCGTCCGCGACCAGGATCGGGTCGGGCTTGGCCGCGCCCGGTTCGTGCGCGACGTCCTGCAGGGCGAGAGCGGCGGCGTCGCGCTGCTCACGCCGCAGGCCGGCCTCTTGCCGCGTGGCAGTGGCCGCTCCCGCGGCCGACGCCGGTGCCGCGGCCGTCGACGACGGCGTCGCCGGGTCGTTCGTCACGGGAGGCTCCGTCTGGTCAGCGGGCATCGAGTGCGATCTCCCTCCGGTCGCCGAAGATCCCCTGTGGCCTGAAGATCATCAGGATCATCAGCAGCAGACCGACGAGCATGAAGCGGAACTGGCCGACCTGGGTGTTGTTGATGACCGACGTCGAGACGTAGCCGGCGTCGATGGCCTCGTTGAGGACGTTGTCGGTCAGCGACAGGACCACCCAGAAGATCATGGCGCCGACGACCGGGCCGAACACCCGGGCCGCCCCGCCGAGGATGAGCACGGTGTACGCGAAGAACGTCGTGTCGGTGCCGAAGATGTCCGGCTGGATCGACGCCTGACCGAGCGCGTAGACGAAGCCGCCCAAGCAGCCGAGGACGCCGCCGATGATCAGGCTCTGCATCTTGTAGTAGTACACGTTCTTGCCGAGGCTGCGCACCGCGTCCTCGTCCTCGCGGATCGCCTTGAGGACACGCCCCCACGGGCTGCGCATGAGCAGGAAGACCACCAGGCAGGAGAGCGCCACGAGGATCCAGCCCACGGTGAGGATCCACATCTGGCGCTCGTTGAAGCCGAAGTTGCCGACGGTGTAGCTGCCCTCGGGGTAGGGGTTGAGGTCGTAGAAGCCGCCCGCGAACGCCTGCCGCCCGTCGGACCCTCCGAACGTGTCCTTGAACGTCACCGAGCGCACGACCAACCGGATGATCTCGGCTGCGGCGATCGTCACGATGGCCAGGTAGTCGGCACGCAATCGAAGCGTCGGTACGCCGAGGAGCAGCGCGAGCAGCACCGCACCCACCAGGCCGATGACGATCCCGAGCCAGAACGACAGGTCGAAGGTCGCGACCGTCACCGCCAGACCGTAGGCCGCCACGGCGAGGAAGCCGGACTGCCCGAAGTTCAGCAGGCCGGTGTAGCCGAAGTGCACGTTGAGACCGATCGCGGCGAGGGCGTAGACGACCGCCTGCAACCCGATCGACGCCTCGAGCGCGTTGATGATGATCCGCTGCCAGTCCACGCTGTCGCTCCGATCCGGCTCAGCCGACTCGCTCGGCGCGGCCCAGGATGCCCTGCGGCCGGACGAGCAGGATGACGATGAGGATGCCGAGTGCGCCGACGTTCTTGAGCTCGACCGGGATCCAGAGGGTCGAGACCGAGATGAACAGTCCCACCACGATGCTGCCGACGAGGGCGCCGTAGGCGGTGCCGAGCCCGCCCAGGGTGACGGCCGCGAAGATGAGCAGCAGGATCTGGAAGCCCATCTGGAAGTTCACGCCCTGGGCCAGGCCGAGCAGGATCCCCGCGAGACCTGCCAGCACGGCTCCCGAGATCCACACCGCCCGGATGACCCGGTCGACGTCGATGCCGGAGGCCGCGGCGAGCGCCGGGTTGTCGGCCACCGCGCGGGTCGCCTTCCCGATGCGGGTGCGCACCAGCATGAAGATGACGGCGGCGAGTACGACGAGCGCGACCGCGAGCGAGTAGTAGTCCTTGGCCGCCAGCGTGATCGGCCCGACGTCCAGGCCCTTCTGCCCCTGGTAGTCGGGGTAGGACTGCGTACTGCCGCCGAACAGGTACAGGAAGAAGTAGCGCAGGAAGATCGACAGGCCGATCGACACGATCATCGCGGCGATCAGGCCGGTGCCCCGACGTCTCAGCGGCCGCCAGAGCCCGGCATCGTTCCCCCAGCCGATGAAGCCGCACAGGACGAGCGCTAGCAGCGCGGCCGGGAAGAACTGCAGCCCGCCGAAGTCCGGCAGGAAGGGCAGGTTGCCGCTGCTGATCCACCAGGTGAGCAGTGCCCCGATGGTGACCAGCTCGCCGTGGGCGAAGTTGGTCAGGCCGGTGGTGCCGAAGATCAGCGACAGCCCGACGGCCGCGAGCGCGATGATCAGGCCGAAGCGCAGGCCCTCCGCGGTGAGCTGGGCCGCCTGGCTCCACTTGCTCTCCACCTTGCGGGTGCTCTTGCCCAGCGGGAAGAGCACGGGCTTGTTCTGGCCGAACGCCACCGTGACCTCGAGCGACTTCTTGCTCTCGTCGGTGAGGTTGACGCCCTTGGGCAGCGTCTTGGTGTCGATGGCGACCTTGTACTTGCCCTCACCGGGCAGCGGGACGTCCCAGCGCCCCTTGGCGTCGCTGGTGCCCTTGCCGGAGAACCCGCCGGGACCCTCGACGGTGATGACCACGTCCGGCACCGGCGTCTGGCCGTTTCGGACGAACCCGAAGACGCTCTCTCCGTCGGCGTTGGCCGTCCCGGCACCGAGGCCCGTCAGGCAGACGATCGCCGCGACCAGCGTCGCCAGGGTCAGGGCCGCTCTTCTACGCACCAGGGCACCTCCGGGTGTCGAGGGCACGTCGGGTCGGGGGTCACCGCTCCACTCGTTGCTCGCCGGAGCATAGTGCCGTTACATGCCCTGATGTCACATCCGGGCTACCGAGCGGCCATCACGACCTCCACCAGGACGGGGGCGACGAGCAGCGCGGGCAGGAGGTCCCCGACGGGGACCGGCCGGATGCGCAGCAGCCGCAGGGCCACCCCCACCAGGAGCAGCCCGCCGGTGGCGGTGAGCGCGAGCAGGTGCGGCTCGGGCAGCAGGTCGCCGAGGGCGAGCCCGAGCAGCGTGAGCGACCCCTGCACGACGGCGACGGACAGCGCCGAGGCGGCGACCCCCCAGCCCAGGCTGGCCGCGAACGCGATGGAGGCGAAGCCGTCCAGCGTCGCCTTCAGCGCGAGCTTGTCGATGCCCCGCCCGAGGCCGTCGTCGAGGGAGCCCAGGATCGTCAGCGGTCCCACGCAGAACACCAGCGAGGCGTCGACGAACCCCTCGACGAACCGGGTGCGGGCCCGGTGCTCGGCCACGCCGGCGCCCCGGCGTACGGGCATCCGGCGGCGGATCGCCTCGCCGACGCCCTCGAGCCGCTCCTCGATGCGCAGGAGCGAGCCCACGATGCCGCCGACCAGGATCGCCCCGAGGACGATGAGCACCGGCGCGCTGGAGCCCACGGCCTCGGTCAGCGGCCGGTCCAGCACCGCCGCGGCGCTCGTGGCGGCCACGAGCAGCGTGACGAGGCCGAGGCCGTCCGTCACCACGTCGCGGGTGCGCTGGGGGAGCCGCTGGCCGAGGAGGATGCCGATGCCCGAGCCTGCGAGAACCGTTGCGACATTCAGTGCGGTGCCCGCACCTCGGAACACGTGGTGCCTCCATCCGACGGAATCTGGCAGATCATCTCGCGCGGACCGGGTGATCCGGCGTACGCTCCCGCCCGGCTGGTCGGGGGCAGCCCACACTGAACCATCTGCGGGTGTGCTGGCGTGGCACCCGCCCGTCCGTGACTGGAGGCCCCGTGACGCGACCGGGCATAACCGTTCGTGACGCGCGCTCCGAGGACCTCCCCGACCTCACGGAGATGTGGCGCGAGCTGCGCGAGATCGGCAGCCGGCTCGACCGCGCCACCCCGGCCGTCACCGAGCAGGGTGTCCTCCAGCGCCTGGACGCGGTGTCCGCCGACCCCGACTCGCGGGCGCTCGTCGCCGTCGTCGACGGGGTCGTGGCGGGCATGGCCGTCCTCACCCGGGCGCCGTACGCACCGCTGTTCGACCAGTCCGCCGTCCACGTGAACTACCTGCACGTCCGCCAGGAGCACCGCCGGCGGGGCGTCGGCAAGGCGTTGCTGGCCGCGGCCGCCGCGTACGCCGAGGAGGTCGGGGCGGAGCACGTGATGACCAGCGTCCTGCCGCAGATGCGGGAGACGAACCGGTTCTACGCCCGGCTCGGCTTCGGCCCGGTGGTCGTACGCCGGGCGGTGTCCGTGTCGCTGCTGCGCCGGAGGCTGGCCGCCGAGCGGGTCCCGGGCCGGACCGACACCACGCTGCTGCGGCGCCGCACCATGCGCCGGGTCCGGGCCGCGGTGGCCCGGGTGAGCGAATAGTCCGCGTCGGCGCGCCGGAAGTGCCCTCCCTGACCGAGACCGCCCGCTAGAGTCTGGGCGCCATGCGGACCGAGTTCCTGAAGCGCACGGTGTGGCCGCGGCTGCCCGAACCGGTCCAGCGGACGCTGTTCCGACGCCGCCTGCGAGCCGCGATGACGGATCCCGGTCTCAGCCGTCGGATGTTCGACTACGACCGGAACCGGCTGCCGAACGCCCACCTGGCCGCGCTCGATGCGGGCACGAGCGATCTCGAGCAGGCCGTGGCTGCGAGCGGGATGTCGATCGGCTACCCGGCGTGGAACCTCCTCTACTACGCGCTTCTCTGCAGCCTGCCGGCGACCGATGCGGTCGTGGTGGAGACCGGCACCAACAACGGCGTGTCGACGATCGTGATGGCTCAGGCGCTCAAGGACGCCGGTCTCGCCGCGGTGGTCCGCACGATCGACCTCGACGGTGCGGTCGTGGAGAGCGCGAAGCGGAACGTCGCGCAGGCGGGTCTCAGCGACTTCGTGTCGTTCCGCGTCGGTGACAGTGTCGAGTTCCTGCGCGGCCTGGACACCGACCACGTCGATTTCGCCTTCCTCGACGCGAGCCACGACCGGGACATGGTGCTTCGCGAGTTCGAGGCCGTTGTGCCGCTCGTCACGGCGTGCGGTGGCAAGGTCTACTTCGACAACACGACGAGCGGTGGTGTCGCCCGGGCCCTCGCCGAGGTCAGGCGCCGCTTCGGTGGGAACCTCGTGGAGTTCCGGGGGTGTTCCTGGCTGCCGCCCGGCAACGCCGTCTGGCAGCCGTAGCCGGTCTAGTCCTTGCTCCGCAGGATCATGCAGGTGATCCGCGACGTGCAGACCCGGCGGCCCTCCTCGTCGGTGACCACCACCTCGTAGCTCGCCAGGCTCGAGCCCAGGTGCAGGGCCGTGGCCGTGCCGGTGACATGACCGGAGCGGGCCGCCCTGTGGTGGGTGGCGTTGATGTCGAGGCCGACGACCGGCCGGTCCGGGCCGGCGTGCAGCGCCGACCCGACCGAGCCCAGCGTCTCGGCCAGCACGACCGACGCGCCGCCGTGGAGCAGGCCGTAGGGCTGCGTGTTGCCCTCGACGGGCATCGTGGCGACGACCCGCTCGGGGCTGGCCTCGACGAACCGGATGCCCATCCGCTCCCCGAGCGTCCCGACGTTCATCTGGTTGAGCGCGGCGATGGCGGCGTCCGGTGTCTGGGTCATGGCCGAAGCCTAGAGAGCGCTGGGTTCGGGGGTGTCGGGCGGCCGCACTACCCTCGCCATCGTGGCTTCCGACGACGTGACCCGCATGCCCGACGACGTGGCCGACGTGGCCGACGAGGCCGCCGGCCCGGCCCCCGCCCACAGCGGGGCGCCCGGCCGGCTGCTGCTGCTCGACGGGCACTCGCTGGCCTACCGCGCCTTCTACGCGCTGCCGGTGGAGAACTTCTCGACCACGACCGGCCAGCCCACCAACGCGGTCTACGGCTTCACGTCGATGCTGATCAACGTCCTGCGTGACGAGCAGCCCACCCACATCGCGGTCGCCTTCGACGTGTCGCGGCAGACCTTCCGCTCCGACCTGTACGCCGAGTACAAGTCCAACCGGGCGGCGAGCCCGGACGACTTCAAGGGCCAGGTGGCCCTGATCAAGGAGGTCCTGGCGGCGCTGCGGATCCCCTCCCTGGAGGCGGAGGGCTACGAGGCCGACGACGTCATCGCCACCGTCACCAGCCGGGCCGAGCGCGACGGCTACGACGTGCTCATCTGCACCGGCGACCGCGACGCGCTGCAGCTCGTCTCCGACCGCGTGACCGTGCTCTACCCGCGCAAGGGGGTCTCCGACCTCGCCCGCATGACGCCCGAGGCGGTCCAGGACAAGTACGGCCTGTCCCCGGAGCAGTACCCCGACTTCGCGGCGCTGCGCGGCGACCCCAGCGACAACCTGCCGAGCATCCCGGGCGTGGGGGAGAAGACCGCCACGAAGTGGATCGTGGAGTTCGGCTCCCTCGACGGGCTGGTCGAGCGGGTCGACGAGGTCAAGGGCAAGACCGGCCAGGCGCTGCGCGACCACCTCGCCCAGGTCATCCAGAACCGTCAGCTCACCGAGCTCGTCCGCGACGTGCCGATCGACGTCATGCCGGGCGACCTGGCCCGGCAGAACTGGGAGCGCGACGAGGTCCACCAGGTCTTCGACGCGCTCGAGTTCCGCGTCCTGCGCGACCGGCTCTACAGCACGGTCGAGGCGGCCACGCCGGAGGCCGAGGAGGGCTTCGACATCGCGTGCACCGTGCTGGCGGCCGGCCAGCTCGCCGGCTGGCTCGCCGAGCACGCCCGCTCGGGCCGGCGTACCGGCCTGCACATCTCCGGCTACTGGGGCGGCGGCACGGGCGAGGTCAGCGGGGTGGCCCTGGCCGCGGGTGACCGTCAGGGCGCGTGGTTCGACCCTGCGGACCTCGACGAGGCCGACGACGCGGCGTTCGCGGCCTGGCTCGCCGACCCCCAGGCTCCCAAGGCCCTGCACGACGCGAAGGGGCCCAGCCTGGCGTTCGCGGCGCGCGGCTGGGAGCTGGCCGGCGTGACGAGCGACACCGCGCTGGCCGCCTACCTCTCGATGCCCGACCAGCGCAGCTACGACCTCGCCGACCTGGCACTGCGCTACCTGCGCCGCGAGCTGCGGGCCGAGGGCGGGCGCCACGGCCAGCTGTCCTTCGACGGCGCCGACGAGGCCGCCGAGGCCGAGGCCGACGTGGTGCGGGCCCAGGCGGTGCGCGAGCTCGCCGACGCCCTGGACACCGAGCTCGAGGCGAAGGCCTGCACGGCCCTGCTGCGCGACCTCGAGCTGCCGCTGGTCGGGGTGCTCGCGCACATGGAGCGCACCGGCATCGCTGCGGACACCGACCGGCTCGGCGAGCTCGAGGCACGGTTCGCCGGAGCCGTCAAGGACGCCGCCGACGAGGCCTATGCCGTGATCGGCAAGGAGATCAACCTCGGGTCGCCCAAGCAGCTGCAGGTCGTGCTCTTCGACGACCTCGGCATGCCCAAGACCAAGCGCACCAAGACCGGCTACACCACCGACGCCGACGCGCTCACCGAGCTGTTCGCCAAGACCGAGCACCCGTTCCTCGCCGCCCTCCTGCGGCACCGCGACGCGTCCCGTCTCAAGATCACGGTCGACGGCCTGCTCAAGACGGTGGCCGACGACGGGCGCATCCACACCACGTTCAACCAGATGATCGCCGCGACCGGCCGGCTCTCGTCCACCGAGCCCAACCTCCAGAACATCCCGATCCGCACGGAGGAGGGGCGCCGCATCCGCGAGGCGTTCGTCGTCGGCCCGGGCCACGAGTCGCTCATGACGGCCGACTACAGCCAGATCGAGATGCGCATCATGGCGCACCTGTCCGAGGACGCCGGCCTGATCGAGGCGTTCCACTCCGGCGAGGACCTCCACGCGTTCACCGCGTCCCGGGTCTTCTCGGTCGCGCCGGCCGACGTGACCCACGAGCAGCGGGCAAAGATCAAGGCGATGTCCTACGGGCTGGCCTACGGGCTGTCCGCCTACGGGCTGTCCCGCCAGCTCGCCATCACCGCCGAGGAGGCCCGGGGGCTGATGGACGAGTACTTCCTGCGCTTCGGCGGCGTCCGTGACTACCTGCGCGACGTGGTCGACGAGGCCCGGCGTACCGGCTTCACCGAGACCATCCTGGGCCGTCGCCGGTACCTGCCCGACCTGACGAGCGACAACCGCCAGCGCCGGGAGATGGCCGAGCGCATGGCCCTCAACGCGCCGATCCAGGGCTCGGCCGCCGACATCATCAAGCGCGCCATGCTCGGGGTCGACCGCGCGCTGCGCGACGAGGGGCTCGCCAGCCGCATGTTGCTCCAGGTCCACGACGAGCTGGTGCTGGAGGTCGCGCCGGGGGAGGCCGAGGCGCTGGAGGCGCTCGTACGCCGGGAGATGGGCGGCGCGTTCGACCTCTCCGTCCCGCTCGACGTGTCGGTCGGCGTCGGCCGCACCTGGCAGGACGCCGGGCACTGAGCCGCCCGGGGGCGCCCTCGTCGGCGGGCCACCCTGCGTGACCACCTCGGGACGCTCCGAGGTAGTTGCCCGGATCGTCTGGCCAGCCGGCGGGGCACCGACCTACGGTCGAGAACAGCGCTTCCGGCGGCCGAGGGGGTGGCGGCGTGACGGTCAGGGTGGGACGAGCGAGGCGATGGGCTCCTTTCGGCATGGTTTGCGCATGCCTGCTGGCAGCCTTCGGAGCCGGGGTCACCGCGGACCAGGTCGCCGGCCCGCGTGCAGCGCCGGCCCTGACCGTGCCGGTCGACGGTGGCGGTGCCGCGGACCTGGCGCTCCCGCCGCCCGGCCTCCGGGTCGCCGACCCGACCGCCGAGCCCGTCGCCGTGGCGACCACGCCGGTCAGCGCGCTGGCGACCGGGCGGCTGGTGCTCGCGGCCCGCACCAGTGCGGGAGGGCGCATCCCGGCCCGCATGCTCGAGGCGTACCGCTCGGCAGCCGCGGCCATGGCCGTGAGCGACCCCGGCTGTCACCTCGACTGGTCCCTGCTGGCCGGCATCGGCAAGGTCGAGTCGGGCCACGCCCGGGGTGGGGCGGTCACCGCGGACGGCAGGACGGTCAGCGCGATCCTGGGGCCGGTCCTGTCCGGGGGCCCGGGCGTGGCCGCCATCCACGACACCGACGGCGGTCGCTACGACGGCGACGTGGTGTGGGACCGCGCGGTCGGGCCGATGCAGTTCATCCCGTCGTCGTGGGCGCTCTTCGGCCGCGACGGCAACCGCGACGGGGTCTCCGACCCCCACAACGTCGACGACGCCACACTGGCCGCGGCTGCGTACCTGTGCCGCGGCGGCGGTGACCTGCGCGACCCGCAGGACGTCGCGCGCGCCGTGTTCGGCTACAACCACTCCTGGGACTACGTCGCCGCGGTGCTCGCCTGGGCGTCCGCCTATGCGCACGGCGGTGTGCTCGTCGTGCCCGCGGTCGCCACGACTCCGCGGGCCGGGGGAGCGCCCACGGTCCTCGCGGCCGCCTCCAGCCCGACGGCGTCGGCTGCCCCCGGCGTACCCTCCGGACCCACGGCGACGGGGAAGCCTTCGGCCGCGTCGTCGCCGACGGCTTCCGGCGGCCCCAGCCCGTCGGCGGTGGAGGGCACCACCGGCTCGACGCCGACGGTCGACGCGTCGCCCAGCTCCCCCACGACGGCGCCGAGCGACGGCGCCGCCAGCCCGAGCCCGACGCCTTCGCCGACGCCGACGTGCCCGACGGGCAGCCCGACGCCGACGCCGACCGCGAGCCCGTCGCCGACTCCCTCCCCGTCGGACGACCCCTGCGCCACCCCGACCCCCAGCCCGACCACGACAGCCGCGGCGGCGGCCGAGCCGACCCCGACGCCGACGCCGTAGGGCTCGTGCTGGGCCAAACCCCGTCCAAGGCCGGAGGGGCGTGGAAGACTCCGCAGCATGACGCGTGCACGGACAACCCGGCGCGGCGCCGTGGCCGCCCTGTCAGCATTCGGCCTGATCGCCGCGCTCGGGGGCTGTGGCGGCACCCCGCCGGCGACGTCCTCCCTCGAGAAGGAGCGGTCCACCGCGACCGATGTCCCCTTCAAGGGCTGCGACAAGGCCAAGTGCACCGGTGAGCTCGGCGGTGCGGCCTACGAGATCAAGCTGCCCGACAAGTGGAACGGCACGCTGCTGATCTACTCGCACGGCTACCGCCAGGCCGAGCCCGCCCCACCGGACTTCGCCCCGGTCGACACGTCGGCCGTCCCGGCGCCGGGGGAGGAGGTGGCGAGCGAGCTCCTGTCCCAGGGCTACGCGCTGGCCGGCTCGGCGTTCGCGACCAACGGCTGGGACGTCCCCGAAGGCGTGGCCGCGGGCGAGCAGCTGCACGACTTCTTCGTGAAGAACGTCGGCAAACCGAACCGGGTCTACGTCTGGGGGGACTCGCTGGGCGGCCTGATCACCGAGACGCTCGCCGAGAAGCACCCGGAGTGGGTGTCCGGCTCGGCGCCGCTCTGCGGCGTGCTCGGCGGCACCAACCTGAACCTCGACCTCGCGCTCGACGTGGCCTACGCGGTGAAGACGCTGATCTATCCCGATCTCAAGCTCACCGGCTTCGCCAGCCACGACGAGGCGGTCAAGAACTGGCAGGGCGCCTCCGCCGCCATCACCCGGGTCGGGGCCGACGTGACCAACGGCGTGCCCAAGCTCCTGCTGATCGCCGCCCTCGCGGATGCGCCGACGCAGACCCGGACGTACGACGGGTCGACCGTCGAGTCCCAGGTCCGGGCCCGGGCGGAGTCGATCCTCACCGCGCTCGGCTACGGCACCTTCGGCCGCTACGACATCGAGCAGCGGGTCGGCGGCAACCCCTCCGGCAACGACTCGGCCGACTACACGAGCCGGGTGTCCGAGGCCGAGCGCCAGCTCATCGAGACCGTGTCCAAGGGCTCGACCGACAAGATGCTGAAGCAGCTGCAGGACGGCGAGCGGGTGACCGCCGACTCGGCCGCGCGCGAGAAGGCCGACGGCCTGGGCAACCCGACGGGTGTGCTCAAGGACCCCACGATCACCCTGCACACCAAGAGCGACCCGCTGGTGCTGGCACAGAACGAGACGGTGTTCGCCGGCCGGGTTCGTGCCGCCAAGGGCCGGACCGGTGACCTCGTGCAGCTCTACACCCTCCCGCCGGCGACCTACCCGCCGACCACGGGCGCGCCGTACGGCGCCGGGCACTGCAACTTCACGACGGAGCAGCGAGTGGGCATCGTCAAGCTGCTGGACGGCTGGGTCCGCAGCGGGGTCTTCCCGACGGGAGAGGCCGTCTCGGCGGCCTTCCCGGGCGACGAGTCGGTGTCGCAGATCTACAAGCCTGGTCCGTGGCCGGCAGAGGCGACTTCCTGAGGTCGCGTCAGACCTTGAAGGCCCCGAGGGAGAAGACGAGGAGCCAGAGGGCGCCCAGGCCGAGCAGCACGCGGTCGTGGAGCACGATCTCCTCCGGCGCGCCCGTGCGCCCGCCGTCGACGTCGAGGGCGAAGCGCAGCATGCCGACGACGAACGGCGCGACGGAGAGCGGTCCCCACGGCCACCCGTCGGGCGGGTCGCCGACCTCGAAGGCCCACAGGCAGTACGCCGTGATGGTCACCGCGGCGGCGATGCTCCACACGAAGCGCAGGTAGCTCTCGGAGTAGCCGACGAGCGACGGCCGGGTGCGCGCCACCCGCTCGCCCAGTGTCACCAGCTCGGAGTAGCGCTTCCCGGCGACGACGAAGAGCGAGCCGAACGACGCGACGATGAGGAACCAGCGGGACAGCGTCAGGTCGGCAGCCGCTCCGCCGGCGATCGCCCGGAGCAGGAAGCCCGACGACACGAGCGCCAGGTCGACCACCCGCTGGTTCTTCAGACCGAAGTTGTAGGCAGCGCTCAGCGTCAGGTAGACCCCGACCACGACGGCCAGCTCGTACGCGCCCACTGCCACCGGCAGCGCGCAGGCGGCCACGGCGGCGGCCACGGAGACGACGACGGCCAGGCGCACCGGGACCACGCCGGCGGCGACCGGGCGGAGGGCCTTGCGCGGGTGATGGCGGTCCTGCTCGACGTCGACCACGTCGTTCATGAGGTAGACGCTGCTGGCGGCCAGGCAGAACACCGCGAAGGCCAGCAGCGTGGCGCGCAGCACGTCGGGGTCGGTGAGCTC
>DASVBJ010000376.1:0-4520 GCA_036375895.1 Actinomycetes bacterium
CCCAGGAGGATGTCGAGACGGACGCCTCGGCCTCGACCAACGGGTGACAGCGCCACGAGGGTCGCTGCGCCGAGAGGAGGCGAACCATGGACTGGAAGCTGGAGGTCGTGGTCGTGCCGGTCACCGACATCGACCGTGCGAAGCGGTTCTACGTCGAGAGGCTGGGGTTCCACCTGGACGCCGACACGCGGCCCACCGAGACGATGCGGGTGGTGCACATGACGCCGCCCGGCTCGGCGTGCTCGGTCGTCGTCGGCCCGACCCTCGTGGATGCGGGCACCGACCTCGGATCGGGGGCCAAGCTGCAGCTGGTCGTCAACGACATCGAGGCCGCTCGCGCCCAGCTCGTCGAGCGGGGCGTCGAGGTGTCGGAGGTGCAGACGCTGGACCCGCGGGACGGAGGCAGGTTCGTCTTCTTCACCGACCCCGACGGCAACGGCTGGGCCGTGCAGGAGATCCGGGGCCACGTCGGGGCGACGTTGGACTAGGCCGTGGGGAGGGTGGCGAGCAGCCGGAGCAGGTCGGCCGCCTCGGCGTCGTCGAGCACGGCGTACGCCGGGGCGGCCAGGCAGTCGGTCAGGTCCTCGGCCCGGGCCCGTCGCGCCCGCAGGTCGTCGTCCGGCTCCGGGTGCGGCTCGGCGAAGCCGTGAAAGGCCGCCTCCTCGGCGTACGGCCCGGCGACCACCGCCTGCAACGGCGTGAGGCCGCAGGCCCGCACGGCGACGAGGTGCGCGCCGCCGCGGTGCTCGCGCAGCACGTGCAGCAGCTGAGCCGCACGACCGGGCGCGTCCCCGGGCAGCGGCTGGGCGCGCCAGCCGGCGAACACCGGCAGGCCCGACGGGTCGGCCGCGTCGACGACACGCGCCATCAGGTCGCACAGCCGGCCCAGGTCGTCGACGGCTCCCCACCGGTTGCGGCCCCAGTCCCGGCACACCTCGGTGTAGCGCGCGACCGCCTCCGCGACGGGCCGCACGGCCCGACCGGCCTCCCAGTTGCGCCGCACCATCTCGGGGTCGAAGAAGCCGAGCGCGGCCGCGACGACCGTTGCCGGGGCGTCGCCGAGCACCCCGGCGCGGCCGGCCATGTACAGCTCCCAGCCGCGGTAGCCGCCGGCCTTCCCGGCCGCCTTGGCCTCCGGCGAGATCATGAAGCCGGCACCGAGGGAGACGACCGTCGGCTTCGCCGCGGCGGCCGTCGCGAGACCGGCCGTCACCGGTGCGTCGCCAGCCACTCGGGCCGCAGCTCGCCGTCGCCCACCAGCACCGCCGGCCCGGTCAGCTCGACGCGGCGATCGGCCCGCACAGCGACGGTCAGCTGCCCGCCCGGCACGTCCACGGCGTACGACGTGGGGCCGGCCACCCCGTCACGGCGGGCAGCGGCAACCATCGCCGCGCAGGCACCGGTGCCGCAGGAGCGGGTCTCGCCCACGCCGCGCTCGTGCACGCGCATCGCAACGTGATGGTCGCCGCGGCCGACGACGAACTCCACGTTGACGCCCTGCGGGAACGCGGGGTCGACGGCCGGCGGCGCGGTCAGGGGGCCCGCGTCGGCCAGGTCGTCGACGAAGACGACCGCGTGGGGGTTGCCCATGTCGACGCTTACGGCCGGCCAGGAGCGGTCGCCGACCGACACCTTGACCTCGTCCGGCCCGGGGAAGGACGCCATCCCCATGTCGACCGTCACGTCGCCGGTCGCGCCGAGCCGGACCCGCTTGACCCCGTCGCGCGTCGCGATGCCGAACTCGCCGGCGGGCTCCAGCCAGGCGTCGACGAGGTAGCGCGCGAACACCCGGATGCCGTTGCCGCACATCTCGACCGCGGAGCCGTCGGCGTTGCGGTAGTCCATGAACCACCGCGCCTCGTCGGACATCGGAGCGCCCTCGGGATCGGTGGCCGCCAGCACGACCCGCAGCACCCCGTCGGCGCCGAGCCCGGCCCGTCGGTCGCACAGCGCGCTCACGAGTCCGGGGGTGAGGTCGATCGAGCGCTCGGGGTCGAGCAGCAGCACGAAGTCGTTCTCGGTGCCGTGCCCCTTGGCGAACCGCACGCCCGTCATCCCGCCAGCGTAGCGACGGGCGTTCACGGTGAAGGTGCGACCACCCCGGCGCTGCCGCCGCCTCTGCGCACCGGCTCGGCGGCAGCGAGCAGTCGCCCGTCACCGAGGAACTCGACCCCGGTCGCCGCCCCGATCTCCGGGTTCGCCGTGAACTGGTGACCGAGCGCGGCGAGCCCCGTCGTCTCGAAGCCGGGCTCGGCCTGCACCGTCCTGGTGTTGCGCTGGCTCGCCCGCGGGTCGGCGATCGCCTGCGGCAGCGTCATGCCGAGGTCCAGACGGTCCACGAGCACCTGCAGGACGGTCGTGATGATGGTGGACCCGCCGGGGGACCCGACTGCCAGGAACGGCCGCCCGTCGTCGAGCACGATGGTCGGGCTCATCGAGCTGCGCGGCCGCTTCCCCGGCGCGGGCAGGTTCGGGTCGCTCTCCACGCCGGCCGCCGGCGCGAAGTTGAAGTCGGTCAGCTCGTTGTTGAGCAGGAACCCCCGGCCCGGTACGACGATGCCGCTGCCGCCCGTCTGCTCGATGGTGAGCGTGTAGGACACCACGTTGCCCCACCGGTCTGCGACGGTCAGGTGGCTGGTCGAGAGGCCCTCGTGGTCCGCGGCCCGGACTCCCGCCGCCGTCGCGCCGCAGTCGGTCGCGTAGTCGCCGTCCGGCGCACCGGCGGGCACCGGCTTGGCGGCCGCGTGCCCCGGGTCGATCTGGCAGAACCGCTCCTTGGCGAACCCGTCCGAGAGCAGCTGTTGCAGCGGCACGTCGACCTGGTCCGGGTCCCCGACGTACTCACCGCGGTCGGCGAACGACAGCGCGCTGGCCTCGAGGTAGTGGTGCATGGCCTGGGTGCGCGTCATCGAGCCGACGTCGGCGTTCTCGAGGATGTTCAACGCCTCGCCCACCGTCGACCCACCGCTGGACGGCGGCGCCATGCCGTAGACGTCCAGTCCGCGGTAGCCGACGTGGGTGGGCTCGCGCAGCGGAGCGTCGTACGCCGCCAGGTCGGTGCGCTCCATGAGGCCGGGTCGGGCGTACCAGCCGGAGGACGGGTCGACCGGTGGCTGCTGCACGGTCCGCACCACCTCGGCGGCCAGCGACCCGTCGTACAACCAGTCGACCCCTTCGCGGCCGAGCTCGCGGTAGGTCGCCGCGAGGTCCCGGTTGCGGAAGACCGAGCCCACCGCGGGCGGCTGGCCGCTCGGCAGGTAGAGGTCCGACGTCGATGTGAAGTAGGAGAACCGCTGCTGGTTGTCCGCGGTCTGCTGGTGGAAGGTCTGGTCGACGACGAAGCCCCGGTCAGCGACCTGCTCGGCCGGGCGCAATGCAGCGTCGAGGGACAGGGTGCCCCAGCGATCGAGCGCCTCCTGCCAGGTCGCCGGGGTGCCCGGAACCCCGACGGACAGGCCGCTGCTCACGGCGTCGGCGAAGGCGATCGGCGTGCCGTTCTCCCGGAAGGAGTCCTCGCGCATCGCCGCCGGCGCAGTCTCGCGGCCGTCGATCGTGTGCACCGAGCCGCTCGCCGCGTCGTAGTAGACGAAGAACCCGCCACCTCCGATGCCGGCCGAGTAGGGCTCGGTCACGCCGAGCGTCGCGGCGGCGGCGACCGCCGCGTCGACGGCGTTGCCGCCCCCGCGCAGCACGTCGAGGCCGACCCGGGTGGCCTCGGGGTCGACGGTGGCGACCGCGCCACCCGAGCCGACCGCCGTGGGGGTCTTCGTCGTGGCGCGGGGGGTGGCCGCGGCCGGCGGCGCGGGCAGCGCCAGCGCGAGCGCGGACAGGCCGCCGAGGGCGGCGGTCAGGAGCCGGGAGCGTCGACGCAGCATGCCGACATTCCTACACCTATCAGGGCGAACTGCCCAGACCCGCGGCGGCCAGGGCCCGGTCGACCAGGTCGCCCCGGGACGCCCGGTCGGCCGCCAGCCAGACCACCCGCGGGTCGCGGCGGAACCACGACTCCTGCCGCCGGGCGAACCGGCGGGTCGCCCGGACCGTCTCGTCCCGGGCCCGCTGCTCGGTCCACTCACCGGCGAGATGGCGCAGCACCTGGGCGTAGCCCAGGGCACGCGACGCGGTGCGACCCTCGCGGAGGCCGGCCGCCTCCAGCCGGCGGACCTCGTCGACGAGGCCCTGCTCCCACATCTGGTCGACCCGCCGGGCGATCCGCTCGTCCAGCTCGGCCCGGGACACGTCCAGGCCGACCTGCACGGCCGGCACCGCGTAGCGCTGCTCGGGCAGGGTGGCGGTGAAGGGGCGCCCGGTGAGCTCGACGACCTCCAGCGCGCGCACGATCCGGCGACCGTTGCTGGGCAGGATCACGCGGGCCGCCTCGGGGTCGACGGCCGCGAGCCGGGCGTGCAGGGCCGCCGGCCCGAGCTGTACGAGCTCGGCCTCGAGCCGCCGCCGGATCTCGTCGTCCGTGCCAGGGAAGTCCATCTCGTCGAGGGCCGCCCGCACGTACAGCCCGGACC
>DASVBJ010000381.1:0-4481 GCA_036375895.1 Actinomycetes bacterium
GGCCGCCGGCTGCGCCGGCACCGACCTGGTGCACTCGCACACGTGGTACGCCAACCTGGCCGGGCACGTGGCCAAGCAGCTGTACGGCGTGCCGCACGTCGTGTCCGCGCACAGCCTGGAGCCGCTGCGCCCCTGGAAGGCTGAGCAACTGGGCGGCGGCTACGCCCTGTCCTCGTGGACCGAGCGGACGGCCATGGAGGGCGCCGACGCGATCATCGCGGTGTCGGCCGGGATGCGCGAGGACCTGCTCCGCTGCTACCCGGGCGTCGACCCCGCCCGGGTGCACGTCGTGCACAACGGCATCGACACCGAGGAGTACCGACCGGACCGGGGCACCGACGTCCTCGTCCGACACGGCATCGACCCGGACCGGCCGTCGGTGGTGTTCGTCGGCCGCATCACCCGGCAGAAGGGGCTGCCGCACCTGCTGCGCGCCGCCCTGGCCCTCGACCCGGGTGTGCAGCTGGTGCTGTGCGCGGGGGCGCCCGACACGCACGAGATCCTCGCCGAGGTCCGCGTGCTCGTGGAGGAGCTGCGCCGCGACCGCGACCGCGTCGTCTGGATCGCCGAGATGCTGCCCAAGCCCGAGGTCGTGCAGATCCTCAGCCACGCGACGGTCTTCGCCTGCCCGTCCGTCTACGAGCCGATGGGCATCGTGAACCTCGAGGCGATGGCCTGCGAGGTCCCCGTGGTGGCCACCGCGACCGGGGGCATCCCCGAGGTCGTGGCCGACGGCGAGACCGGGCTGCTCGTGCCCCTCGAACAAGCCGACGACGGCACCGGCACGCCCCTCGACCCCTCGCGGTTCGAGGAGGACCTGGCCTCACGCCTGTCCGCCCTCCTCGCCGACCCCGACCGGGCCCGCTCGATGGGCCAGGCCGGCCGGCGCCGCGCGGTCGAGCACTTCTCCTGGCCGGCGATCGCCACCCGCACCCTGGACCTCTACCGCTCCCTGCGCTGAACCGCCGGCCCGCGCGCCCATGAGTTCGCCGCCCGAGGCCCCCGGTCGTCACTCGAGGGCGGTGTTGCAGGCGGCCTCGACCGCCCTGCGGGCCGCCACCGTCAGGTGGCGCAGCGCCGACGAGCGCAGGGTGATCTGCCCGGCGCTGACCGCGCCCCCGTGCGAGGTCTCGGCGAACGACGCGATCGCGTCCACCCGGCGAGCAAGGGCGAGCACCCGGTGCGCCCGGGCGGGGTAGGTGGGTGGCAGGGCGTCGTCCGCGACCGGGTCGCGCAGCGCCTCGAGCAGCTCGGCGACCTCGGGCCGCCACGACGCGACGTCCAGCCGCACCAGCTCCTCGGTGGCCTCCCGCAGCGACTCCTGCAGCGCCCGGTCGGCCTCGGCGAGCGACGGCACGCTGAGCGGGTGTGCCTGCACGTCGTACGCCTGCCACATCGCCCGCCCGGCCGGCAACAGGCCCAGCTGCGAGGTGCCGGTCGTCAGCACCGCCTCACCGGCTGCGACCGCCAGCTCGTTGAACGAGGCGGGGCCGGGCAGGCCCGCCGGGTCGCCGGGCCGGGGCAGGACCAGCCGCAGCCCGGTCGCGCCCACGGCACGCAGCCGGCCGAGGGTCAGGGCCAGTGCCACGGGCGCGCCCTCGCCGGGGAGGCCGGCCACCCGGTGCGGCGGGTCGGCCCCGACGACGGCGTCGACCGCCTCGTCGAGGCTGACCGCGCCCGACAGCACGGCGTTGCCCCAGCCGACGAGGCGGGCTGAGCGAGGCAGGTCGAGCACCCGGCCAGGGTAAGCGGGGCGTCCACCGGCGGGGTCGATAGGTTCTGCTGCATGTCCGACGTCCTGCAGCTGACCGACGTGAGCGTCCTCCGCGACGGCGCCACGCTGCTCGACCAGGTCTCCTGGGAGGTCGCCGACGGGGAGCGCTGGGTGGTGCTCGGCGCGAACGGCGCGGGCAAGACGACCCTGCTGCAGGTCGCCTCGGCGTCCGTCTTCCCGAGCAGGGGCGTAGCGACCATCCTCGGCGAGACGATGGGCGCCGTCGACGTGTTCGAGCTGCGGCCGCGCATCGGCCTGTCCAGCGCGGCCCTCGCCGACCGGCTGCCCGCCAAGGAGACCGTGCGCGACGTGGTGCTCACCGCGTCGTACGCCGTGGTGGGCCGCTGGCACGAGAGCTACGAGTCGCTGGACGCCGAGCGGGCCGACCGGCTGCTCGCCGCCCTCGGCGTCGCCCGGCTCGCCCGGCGCCGCTTCGGCACGCTGTCGGAGGGCGAGCGCAAGCGGGTGCAGATCGCACGGGCGCTGATGACGGACCCTGAGCTGATGCTGCTCGACGAGCCCGCCGCGGGGCTGGACCTCGGTGGCCGCGAGGACCTCGTCCGCCGGCTCGGCCGGCTCGCCATGGACGGGGACGCCCCGGCGCTCGTGCTCGTCACGCATCACGTCGAGGAGATCCCGCCGGGCTTCACGCACGTGCTCCTGCTGCGCGCCGGCCGGGTCGTGGCGGCCGGGCCGCTGGCCGCGACGCTCACGTCGGACACGCTGACCGAGACCTTCGGCATCCCCCTGGAACTGCGACGCGAGGGCGCACGTTGGTCTGCCAGGGCGACGTACGGCGTGTGATCGCCACACGCGAGCCGCCCGGCTCCTAGGATCGAGCCGTGCGGGAGGGCTGGCGGACCTGATGGGCGACTACGACTGGGTCGCGTGGCTCGGGCTCGCCGTACTCCTCGGCATCGTCGAGGTCACGACGCTGGATCTCGTCTTCCTCATGCTCGCCGCCGGCGCGCTGACCGGAGCGGTCGTCGCGCTCGTGGGCGGGCCGCTGGCCCTCCAGGTCGTGGTCGCCCTCGTCGTCGCCGTGGCCATGCTCGGCGTCGTCCGCCCGGTGGCGCTGCGCCACCTGCGCACGCCCGCCTCCATCCGCACCGGCGTGGCGGCGCTTGTCGGCTCGCAGGGCGTCGCCCTGGAGCGCATCGACGCGCGGTCCGGTCAGATCAAGCTCAAGGGCGAGGTCTGGTCGGCTCGGGCGTACGACCCCACGCACGTCATCGAGCCCGGAAGCACCGTTCAGGTGGTCGAGATCGACGGCGCCACGGCAGTCGTCTACGAATCGGAGTTCTAGTGGCCTACGTCCCCGTCATCGTCACCGTGGTCGCGGCATTGCTCGTGCTGATCACGCTCGCCCGGACGGTGCGGATCATCCCGCAGGCCCGGGCCGGCGTGGTCGAGCGGCTGGGGCGCTACCTGCGCACCCTCGACCCCGGCCTGGCCATCGTCGTGCCCTTCATCGACCGGGTCCGTCCGCTGATCGACCTGCGGGAGCAGGTCGTGTCCTTCCCGCCGCAGCCGGTCATCACCGAGGACAACCTCGTCGTCGGCATCGACACGGTTCTCTACTTCCAGGTCACCGACCCGAAGGCAGCGACCTACGAGATCTCGAACTACATCCAGGCCGTAGAGCAGCTGACCGTCACGACCCTGCGCAACGTCGTCGGCAACCTCAACCTCGAGGAGGCGCTCACCTCGCGCGACCACATCAACGCGCAGCTGCGCGGGGTGCTCGACGAGGCCACCGGCAAGTGGGGCATCCGCTGCAACCGGGTGGAGATCAAGGCGATCGAGCCGCCCGCGTCGGTGCGCGACTCGATGGAGAAGCAGATGCGAGCCGAGCGGGACAAGCGCGCGGCGATCCTCACCGCCGAGGGCTTCAAGGCCTCGCAGATCCTGACCGCCGAGGGAGAGAAGCAGTCCGCGATCCTCAAGGCCGAGGGCGACGCGCAGTCGAGGATCCTGCGGGCCGACGGCGAGGCGAAGGCGATCCAGAAGGTGTTCGAGGCCATCCACGCGGGCAACCCCGACCAGAAGCTGCTGGCCTACCAGTACCTCCAGGTGCTCCCGCAGATCGCCCAGGGCGACTCCAACAAGGTCTGGATCGTGCCGAGCGAGCTCGGCGAGGCGCTCAAGGGGATCGGGGGGATGCTCGGCGGCGCCGCGCCCGGGTCCGGCGCCTCCGGTGACGGCCTCCCGCCGACCAGGCCGGGCACGCCGCCCATCCAGCCGGTCTGATCCCCTCCTGGCAGCGATCATGCACGTTCCGTCGCGACGGTTCGTGCATGATCGCTGCCAGATAGAGAGAGATAGGGGGCGGTCAGCGCGGCTGCGCGGCGAGCTGGCCGGCGATCCTCAGCACGAGCTGCACGTACCAGTCGGCGTGGTTGTAGTGCCAGATCGCGCGGGCCAGGGCCGCGTCGCCCCCGCCGGCGCCGTTGGCGCACAGGTAGCGCGCGGCCGAGTAGATCGCGTCCGCCGGGGAGAAGATGTCCACGCTGCCGTCCTTGTCGCCGTCGACGCCGTAGTGGGCGAAGGTCGACGGCATGAACTGCATCGGGCCCTGCGCCCCGGCGTACGACGTGCCGGCGTTGCGGCCGTGCCCCGACTCGACCTGGCCGATCGCGGCGAGGACCGTCCACGACAGCCCGCGGCAGGTGCGGGCGGCCGCGACGTACAGCCGCTTGTAGTCCGC
>DASVBJ010000024.1:0-10295 GCA_036375895.1 Actinomycetes bacterium
CTCTGGATGAGCCTCAAGCGCATCATCGGCTCGCACTTCGCCAACTACCGCGAGGCGTGGGAGGCCAACCGCCTCATCGCGCGCGGCCACATCCACCCGACGCTGTCCAAGACCTACGCCATGGACGACGTGGGCCAGGCCGCGTACGACGTGCACCGCAACCTGCACCAGGGCAAGGTCGGCGTGCTCTGTCTCGCCCCGGAGGAGGGCCTCGGCGTGCGCGACCCCGAGCTGCGGGCCAAGCACGAGACGGCGATCAACCGCTTCCGCAACGTCTGAGGGGCGGGTGTCTGACACCGCCGCCCGGGGTCTGACACCATGCGGTCCCATGGAGCACGACTCCGAGCCCGTCGCCGAACGAGCCAGCCGCCTTCTCTACGCGGCCCAGCAGCAGGCGGACCGCCTCCGCGAGCAGACCGAGCAGGAGGTGGCCGCGGAGCGTGCCGCCGCACAGGAGCTGCGCGCCGAGGCCGAACGCCTGCATGCCGAGATCGCGGGGCGCCACGCCGAGGCCGCCCGGCGCGAGGAGGAGGCGCACCGCCGCCACGCCGACTCGCTCGAGCAAGCGGCGCTGCGCCTCGACGAGGCGAACGCCGAGGCGGACCGGCTGCGCTCCGACGCGGCCGCGGAGGCCCAGCAGCTGCTCGCGGACGCCGCCGACCAGGCCGGCCTGCTCGTCTCCGTCGCCTCCGCCAACGCCGATGAGATCGTCAGCGAGGCCCAGCGCAGCGCCGACACCGCGCGCGACGTCGCCGCGGCCGACGTCGAGTCGACCCGGGCCCAGGCCCGCGAGATCCGCGAGAAGGCCCACAAGGACGCCGAAGCCCTGCTGGCCGAGGCGCGCGCGGCCGCCGACCAGCTCCGGAAGGATGCCGCGGCGGAAGCGGAGCGCCGGGTCGAGGAGGCGAGCGCCGAGGCCGACCGCATCGTCTCCGAGGCCTCCGGCCGGGCCCAGGCGGCCCGCGACGAGGCGGCCCGCGAGGTCGAGCAGCTGCGAGCGGAGGCGACCGGCGACGTCGAGAGGGCCCGTGCCGAGGCGGCCGCCCTGCGCGAGCAGGGTCAGGCCGACGCCGACCGTCGCCGCGCCGAGGCGGCGGCCGAGGCAGAGGGCGTCCTCGCCGACGCGGCCGAGCAGACGGCCTGGGCGAAGCGCACGGTCGACGACCTGCTCGCGGCGGCCAACAATGACGCGGAACGCATCCGGTCCGAGGGGCACCGCGACGCGGCCAAGACCGTCGCCGACGTGCGCACCCAGGCACAGGAGCTGATCGCCACGACCGAGGAGACGGCCCGCCGCCGCATCGAGGAGGCCGAGGCCCGCGCGGCCGCGATCGCAGCCAGCGCCGAGGAGACCCTCGCGCAGGCCGATGCCGAGGCGACCCGCCGGCTCGAGGACGCGAGCCACCGTGCCGCCCGCACGCTCGACGAGCTGTCCGGGCGCGCCGCCGAGATCGAGCAGCGCGCGGCGCGTCGCGAGGAGGAGGCCCAGGCGGCTGCGAAGGCGCTGCGCGCCCGGGTGGCCGAGCAGACCGCCGCGGCCCAGCGCGAGTCCGAGCAGGCGCGTCGCGAGGCGCGGACCGAGGCCATGCGCCTGGTCGCGGACGCCCGCCGCGAGGCCGACGAGCTGCGCGGCGAGGCCCGGCGCGTGCTCGAGGACGCCCGGGCTGAGGTGGCCGCCCTCGCCACTCGGCGGGACGAGATCGCCGGCGAGCTCGGCCGACTCTCCGGTGTCATCGAGGCCCTCTCGGTGCCCTCACCTGCGGCGGCGCGCGCCGCGGGCGATCGGTCCGGCGTGGGGGTCGAGAGAGACAAACCGGACGTGCCAAGATGACCACAACCCTCTGCACACACGACGGGACTCCCTGATGAGCGACACCACCACCCACCAGCAGTTCGAGATCGTCCGCCGCGGCTACGAGCCACAGCAGGTCGACCGCCGCGTCGCGGCCCTCGTCTCCGAGCTCGAGGCGACGCGACGACGCACCGCCGAGCTCGAACGGCGGGTCGAGGAGCTGCACCTGCAGAGCCGCGCGCTGCAGGAGCAGACCGACGAGGGCAAGCCCCCGTACGCCGGGCTGGGCGCACGGATCGAGCAGATCCTCGGCCTCGCCGAGGAGGAGTCGAAGGAGCTGCGGGCCGCCGCCATCGAGGAGGCGCAGCAGCACCGGGCCCTGAGCGAGCAGGCCGCGGACAAGCTGCGGAGCGAGGCGGAGCGCTACGCGCAGGAGCGTCGCAGCGAGGCCGACGCCGAGGCCGCGCGCGTCCTCGAGGACGCGCGCCGCCAGGCCGACCAGGTGCGCGACGACACCGAGCGCGACGCCAAGGCCCGCCGCGAGGAGGCCGAGGCCATCTTCGAGCGCAACCGCGCCAAGGCCGCCCAGGCCGCCGCCGACTTCGAGACCACCCTGGCCCACCGCCGGGAGCAGGCCGAGAAGGACTTCACCGAGCAGCTGAACGCCAACGAGCAGCAGCTCGCCGTCGTGAAGCAGCGCTCCGAGCAGATGCGGCTCGAGGCCGAGAAGCTGCGCGCCGACGCCGACCGCAAGTCCAAGCGGATCCTCGACGAGGCGCAGCGCCAGGCCGACGACCTGCTCGCCGACGCCAAGGCGTCGGCCGAGCGCACCCGCGCCGAGTCCGAGCGCGAGCTCGCGGCTGCCACCCAGCGCCGGGACAGCATCAACGCGCAGCTGACCAACGTGCGGCAGATGCTCGCCACGCTGACTGGCGCCACGCTGCCCAACCCGCTCGGTGACGACGAGCCGGCGAAGCCGGCCGACAAGGGCGCCCCGGAGCAGGCCGCGACGCCGGCCGCCGGCAAGGGCGAGCCCGGTGCGGGCCACGTGAAGCCCACGGACCAGGCGAAGCCCGCCAACCAGGGGTCGGGGAACGAGGCCAAGGCCGCGGGCGGCAACGGCGCGGCGACTTCCGCGCAGCCCGGCAGGCCCGCAGCCAAGGAGACCGCCGACAAGCCCAACGGCTGACCGGTCCCGGTCGGGGTCGGCCACGGCGGAGCGCCGCCGCGGTCGACCCCGACCGGACCGCTACGCTCCCGCCGAGGACGGCGAACGGGAGTCGAAGCGGTGACCGACGAGGAAGCGTCGAGGCGGGCGCGGCAGGCCGCGCGGGCCGAGACCGACGCCGCTGACGAGACGGGCCGCGAGGCCGAGGACGGTCGGGCGGGCCCTGACAGGCCCCGGATCGACGTCGGCGAGGGCGAGACGTCCTTCGGCCGGCTCGGCCGGCCGATCCGCCGGGACTCGCCGTTCATGCTGGGCTTCCTCGGCGCGCTCGGTGTGTTCGTCGCCTACTTCCTGGTCACCGCCGTCGTGCAGGCGCGGTCGGTCATCATCCTCATCGTCGTCTCGCTGTTCCTCGCCGTCGGGCTGAATCCCGTCGTCGAGTCCCTGGTGCGGCGCGGCATGCGCCGCGGTTTCGCGATCGGCGTGGTGTTCCTCGTCGTTGTCGGGGTCTTCGTCGGGTTCGGGTTCGCCGTCGTGCCGCCGGTGGTCGACCAGACCAACTCGTTCGTCAAGGACCTGCCCAACTACCTCGCCGACCTGCGCAAGAACCCCACGATCCGGCAGTTCGACGAGGACTACGGGGTGATCCAGAGGGCCCAGGACTACGTCACCAGCGGGGGCCTCGGGCAGCGGGTCTTCGGCGGGCTCGTAGGGGTCGGACGCATCGTCCTCAACGCCGTCTTCGGCGCGTTCTCGGTCCTGATCATGACGCTCTACTTCCTCGCCTCGCTGCCGAGCATGAAGCGCCAGGCCTACCGGCTGGTGCCGGCGACCCGCCGCGAGCGGGTGCAGCTGCTCACCGACGTGATCCTCGACCGGATCGGCGGCTTCGTGAGCGGTGCCTTCACGGTTGCGTTCATCGCGACGGTGTCGTCATACATCCTGCTGAACATCATCAGCATGCCGTTCGCCCTCGCCCTGGCGGTCCTCGTCGGCCTGCTGGACCTCGTCCCCCTCGTGGGCGCCACGCTCGGCGCAACTGTGGTGACCGTGCTGGCGTTCATCGAGTCGCCGGCCAAGGGCATCGTCTGCGTGGTGTTCTTCCTGGCCTACCAGCAGTTCGAGAACTACGTCATCTATCCCCACGTCATGCGCCGGGCGGTCGACGTGCCGGCCGCGCTGACCGTGGTGGCGGTGCTCATCGGCGGCGCGCTGCTCGGGGTGGTGGGCGCGCTGCTCGCGATCCCGATCGCTGCGGCAGCCCTGCTCGTTGCACGCGAGGTGTTCATCCCGCGGATGGACCGCGTCTGAGTCACGCCGGCTGATCCAGCGAGGCGAGGAAGTCGCGCACGGCCCGGTTGAACGCGTCAGGCGCCTCGACGGCCGTCAGGTGCCCGGACCCGGGCACGACGACCAGTCGGCCCCGCGGCAGGGCCTCGACCATCGCCTCGGCGTCCGACGGCGGCGAGAGCACGTCCTCGTCCCCGACGACGACCAGGGCGGGCACGTCGGCGCACCGCAGGGTGTCCGTCGAGTCGGGGCGGGCCGCCATGGCCCGCTGTGCCCACGCCGCGGCCGCGGGCGGCGCCGCCTCGACCAGGGCCCGCACCCGGCCCTGGACCAGCGGCTGGGTGCGCTTGGTGGTCTCGCCGCACAGGGCGGGCAGGACGTCCTCGACGAGGACCCGCGCGCTGTCCTCCTCGTCGAGGGTCGCGGCGATGCGCTCGCGGTTCTCCCGGGCCGCGGGCGGGTCGGCGGTCGCCTTGGTGTCGGCGAGCAGCAGCGCCCGCACGACTCCGGGGTGCCGTCGCAGCAGGGCCATCGCGACGTAGCCACCCATCGAGAGGCCCCCCAGGACCACCGGCCCCAGGCCGAGACGGTCGACCAGCCCGGCGACGTCGTCGGCCATGCGGTCGAGCGAGGGCTCGTCCGAGCCCAGCTTCGAGCCGCCGAAGCCGCGCAGGTCCGGCGTGATGACGCGGCAGACCTCGCTGAGACCGTTGCGCTGCTCCAGCCACATGGCGGAGGACAGCGGGAAGGCGTGGAGGAGCAGCAGCGGCGTGCCGGTGCCGCTCTCCCTGACGTGGAGATCGACCTGCGTCATGGGAGGCACCGTAGCGTCGCGCGGGTCACGCGCCGGTGTCGGTCCCGACCGGGCCGTCCCAGTGGTGCGGGAGCGGGTACGCCGAGGGGGCGACGCGCCGCACGACCTCGTCCAGCACCCGGCGTACGGAAGGCTCCCCGACCCAGAGGTGCTTGGCGCCCTCGACCCCGATGACCTCGGCCTGCGGGATGCGCGCGAAGCGCTCCGTGGCCTCGGCCGGCCGCAGATAGTCGTCGTGCTCGGGCACGAGGGCGACGACCGGCTTGCCGGAGGCCGCCCACGCGTCGAGGTGCTCGTCACGGGCGTACCGCAGCGGCGGGGACAGCAGGATCGCGCCCTCGACGGACGGGTCGAGCCCGTGCATCAGGGCGAGGTCGGTGCCGAACGACCAGCCCAGCAGCCACCGGTGGGGCAGCCGCGGGGCCTCGTGGTACTCGGCGTACTCGATCGCCGCCGCGACGTCGAAGCGCTCGCCCACCGCGTCGTCGAAGGCCCCGTCGCTGGTGCCCTGCGGCGACGACGTGCCGCGGGTGTTGAACCGCAGCACCGCGACGCCCGCCAGGGCGGGCAGCCGGAACGAGGCCTTCTTGATGACGTGGCTGTCCATGAAGCCGCCGTGGGTCGGCAACGGGTGCAGCGTCACCAGCGTGGCCACGGGGTCGCGGTCCTCGGGCACGGCCAGCTCGCCGACGAGCCGCAGGCCGTCGGCCGTGTGCAGGTCGACGGGGGTACGCCGGGCCGGCAGCACCGTGTTGGCTCTGATCAGGTGGGGCTTGGACACAGTCGGTCAGTATCGCGGTGGGCCACCCGGACGTCGCGACGTGGGTCCCCGGCGGCCCCGGGCGGTCCAGCACGCGGTGTGCCAGTGCCGTCGGTCGGTCACGTCGCGCAGGCCGTCGGCGGGCCAGGCCACGACGTGCGCCAGCCCGGGGCCGATCTCGTGGTCGCAGCCGGGGCAGCGGTAGGTCTTCGTGGAGCCCGCAGCCGGCACCGACCGCACCATCCAGGTGCCGTCCGGGTGGTCCTCGGTGCGATCCACGCCGCGGGTCCACCCCGCGGGCTGGTCGTCGACGTCTCGCGCGGGCCCGGTCGGGCGGCCGCGGCGGCGGGGCCGGTTGCTGCGGGGCACCCGGGCATTGTCCCCGACCGTCGACCTGCGCCGGCGACCTCGTCGTACCCTCTGGTCGTGCCCCGCTACGACTTCCGCTGCCGCGCCTGCGGCACCACCTTCGAGGTGTCGCGCCCGATGAGGGACGCCGGCCTGCCCGCGACCTGTCCGGCCGGCCACGAGGACACCGTGAAGCTGCTCTCCACCGTGTCGGTCACGGGATCGGCGACGCAGGTGCCCGCGGGCCCCGCTCCCTCCGGAGGCGGGTGCTGCGGCGGCGGCTGCTGCGGCTGATCAGTTCGCGCCGTAGTCGCGGAACCCGCGGCCGGCCTTGCGACCCAGGTATCCCGCGGTGACCAGCTGCTCGAGCAGCGGCGCGGGAGCGAAGCCCGGCTCGCGGAACTCCAGGTAGAGGGTGCGCTGGATGGCCAGCGCGACGTCGAGCCCGACCACGTCGAGCAGGTCGAACGGGCCGAGCGGGTAGCCACAGCCGACCATCATCGCGTTGTCGATGTCCTCGACCGAGGCGTAGTGCGCCTGCAGCATCTTCACCGCGTCGTTGAGGTACGGGAAGAGCAGCGCGTTGACGATGAACCCAGCGCGGTCGCCGCACTCGACTGCGTGCTTGCCGGCCCTGGTGCACAGCTCCCGGGCCGTGGCGACGACGTCGTCAGCGGTCGAGACGGTGCGGACGACCTCGACCAGCTTCATGACCGGGGCCGGGTTGAAGAAGTGCAGGCCGACGACGTCCTGCGGGCGGCTGGTGACCGACGCCAGGTCGATCACGGCGAGGGACGAGGTGGTGGTGGCGAGCACCGCGCCGGGCTTGCAGATCTCGTCGAACGTCGAGAACAGCGCCTGCTTGACCGACAGCTCCTCGACGACGGCCTCGAGGACCAGGTCGCGGTCGGCCAGGTCGTCGAGCCTGGCCGTGCCCCTGACCCGCGCCAACGCCGCATCGCGGTCGGCCTCGTCCAGCTTGCCCCGCATCACGGCCTTGTCGAGCGACCGCTTCAGCTGCTCGCCCACCCGAGCGACCTTCTCCTCGCCGCGAGCGACGAACAACACGTCGTACCCGGCCTTCGCGAGGACCTCGATGATGCCGGTGGCCATCGTGCCGGAGCCGACGACGCCGACCTTCTCGACGGGGCGGGCCGCGCCCGCGTGGTGCCCTTCCTTCGGCGTCAGGTCGTCCTCGACGACCACCGGGGAGTCGGGCGCCTCGTACGTGTAGAAGCCGCGGCCCGTCTTGCGGCCGCGCAGCCCCGCGGTGACCATCTGCTTGAGGATCGGCGCGGGGGCGTGCAGGCGGTCACGGCCCTGCTTGTACATCGTGTCGAGGATCTCGTACGCCGTGTCGAGCCCGATCAGGTCGAGCAGCGCGAGCGGGCCCATCGGGTAGCCGCAGCCGAGCCTCATCGCGGCGTCGATGTCCTCACGGGTCGCGTAGCGCGACTCGTACATCGAGACCGCGTGGTTGAGGTAGCCGAAGAGCAGCGCGTTGGCGATGAAGCCCGCCTTGTCGCCGATGACGACCGGCACCTTCCCGAGCCGTCCGGCCAGGGCCTGCACGTCCTCGACGACCTCCGGCTCGGTCACGACCGTGCGGACGACCTCGACCAGCTTGAGCACAGGGGCCGGGTTGAAGAAGTGCATCCCGATGACCCGTGACGGCCGGCCGGTGGCCACCGAGATCTCCGTGACCGACAGCGACGAGGTGTTGGTGGCGAGGATCGCAGCCGGCGAGCAGATCTTGTCCAGCGTGGAGAAGACCTCCTGCTTGAGGTCGAGATGCTCGGGGACCGCCTCCACCACCAGGTCGCAGTCGGCCAGGTCCTCCAGCGACGTGGTGAAGGTGACCCTGCCCTCGAGCTCGTCCCGCGCCTGCTCGGACAGCTTTCCGCGCTTCACCGCCCGCTCCGTCGAGTGGCGCAGGTGCCCGCGACCGCGCTCGAGGCCCTCCTCCGTGGGCTCGACGCCGACGACCTTCAGGCCCTCGCGGGCGAACACCTCGACGATGCCGGCACCCATGGTGCCCAGACCGACGACGCCAACCTTCGTGAACTCCCGGGCCATCTCGCGTGCTCCGCTCGCCGCAATCCGCTTCCTGACGTGCCGTCCAGTCTCCCAGGTGGCCGTGCATGCCCTCCACCCGGCTGCCGAGATGGCCCGTCTCAGGCCCCGAAACGGCTACCGACTGGCGTAGAGCGGGGCATTTCGGGTACGAAGGACTGCGCCTTTCGGCTGGACGGCGTCTAAGAAGGGCATCTGGCGGCACACGACAGGAGGGCACCGGGTTGCGCAGCACCCAGTCCACCCTTGCCGTCGACGTCCGTACGGAAGGGGACGCCGCGCACGTTCGCGTGGACGGCGAGCTCGACGTCACCAGCTCGCCACTCCTGCAGACCGTCGTCGACCAGGTGCTCGCCGCCCGCCGGATCCCCCAGTGCAAGCGGCTGGTCATCGACATGAGCGGCGTCAGCTTCGCCGACGCGTCCGGGCTCTCGCCCATCCTGCTGGCCCGTGCGCTGCTCCGGCAGCGCGGTGGGTCCGTCGAGCTGCGGCACTGCCGTCGTGGTGTCACGCGGCTGCTGCGCGTCCTCGACCTGCAGGACCTCCAACCCGCCGAGGTGAGCTGACAACGGTCGGCTACGGTGTCGCACCGTGCGACTCGTCATTGCCCGGTGCACCGTCGACTACATCGGGCGGCTCACGGCTCACCTGCCGAGTGCCCCACGGCTGATCCTCGTGAAGTCCGACGGCTCGGTGTCGGTGCACGCCGACGACCGTGCGTACAAGCCGCTGAACTGGATGAGCCCGCCCTGTGCGCTCAGAGTGGACGGCGAGATCTGGACGGTCACCAACAAGGCCGGCGAGCGTCTCGTCATCACGGTCGACGAGGTGCTGCACGACACCTCGCACGAGCTGGGCGTCGACCCGGGGCTCGTCAAGGACGGCGTCGAGGCGCATCTGCAGGCCCTGCTTGCCGAGCAGATCGAGACGCTCGGCGCCGGCTGGCGGCTGGTGCGACGGGAGTTCCCGACGGCGATCGGCCCGGTGGACATCCTGTGCCGTGACGCCGACGGATCGACCGTGGCGGTCGAGATCAAGCGGCGGGGCGAGATCGACGGGGTCGAGCAGCTCACGCGATACCTCGAGCTGCTGAACCGCGACCCCCACCTCGCGCCGGTGCGCGGCGTCTTCGCGGCGCAGGAGATCAAGCCGCAGGCCCGTGTCCTCGCCACCGACCGGGGCATCACCTGCGTCACGCTGGACTACGAGGCGCTGCGCGGCATGGACGACGCGACCGCCCGCCTCTTCTAGGCTCCGCCCGCCTCACCGCCCGTCCGTCGAGTCCCGCCGCAGGGCCCTGGCGCAACCCGACGGTGCCCGGCAGGCTGTGGCCCGTGCGAGTGATCGTGATCGGCGCCGGTGTCCTCGGGCTCACCTGCGCGGTGCGGCTGCGCGAGGCAGGCTTCGACGCCCACGTCCTGGCACGCGACCTGCCCCCGGAGACGACGTCATCGGTCGCCGCCGCGCTCTGGTACCCGTACCGGGCGCTCCCCCAGAGCCGCGTGACCGCCTGGGCGCGCACGACGTACGACGTGCTGTCTCGGCTGGCCGGCGAGGAACCGGCGTCCGGGGTGCACGTCCGCTGGGGCACCGAGCTGCTCCGCGTCGCGGACGGTGACCCGTGGTGGCGCTCGGCGGTGCCAGGCGTCGAGAAGGTCAGCGCCGGCCCGACGGGCTTCGCCGGCGGGTGGCGGCTGCAGGCACCCATCGCTGACACGTCGATCTACCTGGGCTGGCTGGTCGGACGGCTCGAGTCGCTCGGCGGCACCGTGACGCGGACCTGGCTGCAGGCGCTGCCGTCAGGTGGCGTGGTGGTCAACTGCGCCGGGCTCGCGGCGCGGGCGCTCGCCGAGGACCCGACGGTGCGACCCGTGCGCGGCCAGGTCGTGCTCCTCGGGCAGGTGGGGCTCGAGGAGTGGACGCTCGAGCAGTCCGACGAGGCGGCGCTCACGTACGTCGTGCCGCGCGTCCACGACATCGTCGTCGGCGGCACCGCCGACGAGGGCAGCTACGACCCGCGGCCGGACCCGGCGACCGCCACGCAGATCCT
>DASVBJ010000048.1:0-13019 GCA_036375895.1 Actinomycetes bacterium
GGCCAGCGGCGTCAGCCTGGGAGGTAGATCAGCCCGACCACGCGAGGTGGGTGGTGACCGGCGGGGCAACGGTCACCGGCCCCGGCTATCTCTGTCGGAGCCGCCACTCCGAGCCGGCGCAGCGGCACTGCAGGCTGCGTACCCAGTGTTGTCGGGCTGATCTGCCGGCCGCCGCCGATGCCGCCGCCGGCCCGACGCCCTCGCCCGACTGTCCGCTGTCGGGTTCGCATGATCGTGAGGACTTTCCCGGGTCACGGCCCGGGAAAGTCCTCACGATCATGGACCTGTGCGGGCAGGACTGCTCAGCCCGGTGGCCGCCGGAGCGGACGAGTGGCCAAGATGGGACGCCGCATGGCGGTGGCGATCTACTCGTCAGTGGTCTCGCCATCGCCGGGGTGCCGGGCAGCTGGCCGACGAGGGAGGCGACGTGTCGCAACGACCGGAGCTGTCGCTGTCGACGGTGGTCCTGGACTGCCCTGACGCGCACGTCCTCGCGGACTTCTACCGAGAGCTCCTCGGCTGGAGTGTGGCGGCGGACGAGCCGGGCTGGGTGCTCATCCGACCTCCCGGCGGGGGCACCGGCCTCTCGTTCCAGGCGGAGACCGGCTACAAGTCCCCGACCTGGCCGGAGCGGCCCGGGGAGCAGCAGAAGATGCTGCACCTGGACATCCGGGTCGACGATCTCGAGTCGGCCGGGGCGCACGCCGTCGCCCTCGGGGCCAGACTGGCCGACTTCCAGCCGCAGGACGACGTCCGCGTCTACCTCGACCCGGCAGGTCACCCGTTCTGCCTCTGGGTCCCCTGAGCCCACCTGCCAAGATCGTCAGCGACCTTGTTGCGGCGACACGCCGGCGTGTCGCGCAACAAGGTCGCTGGTGAGGGCGCCCACCCCACGCGCCCCGCGCCCCGCGGCCGGCGCCCCGCGGCCGGCGCCCCGCGGCTCGCAGCCGGGCTGAGCCACGCGAGATCATGTCGCGGTGCAGCTTCCCCCCAATAGCGCCCAGTACGACGCGTTCGCGGTCGACTTCGAGCGCCACGCCCAGGTCAGCGCGTACAACGCCTACTACGACCGCCCGGCCCTGCTGGAGCTGCTCGGCGACGTGGCCGGCAAGCGGGTGCTCGACGCCGGCTGCGGGCCCGGCCTCTACGCGGCCGAGCTGGTCAGCCGTGGTGCCCGGGTGACCGGCTTCGACGAGAGCGCGGAGATGGTGCGCCTGGCGCGCGCCCGTCTGGGCGCACGAGCGGAGATCCGCACGGGAACACTGGCCGAGCCGCTCGGCTGGCTCGCCGACGAGTCCCACGACCTGGCCCTGCTGGCCCTGGTCCTCCACCACCTGGACGACCGGGTGGCGGCGCTGCGCGAGCTGCACCGGGTGCTTCGTCCCGGCGGTCGCCTGGTGCTGTCCACGAGTCACCCCACGGTCGACTGGCTGCTGCACGGCGGCAGCTACTTCGCCACCGAGCTGATCGAGGAGACGTGGCAGCAGGACTGGCAGGTGCGGTACTGGCGTCAGCCTCTCGAGGGGTGGTGCGCCGAGTTCGCCGAGGCGGGCTTCGTGATCGAGCGGCTGGTCGAACCGACGCCGGCCCCCGAGATGGCCGACCGCTACCCGCGCGAGCATCAGAAGTTGCACCACGAGCCGGGCTTCATCGCGTTTCGTCTGGCGAAGCTCACGTAGCAGAGCGCCCGCCCTGTGGCGGCGTGGGTGGCCAGGTGCCGTACGGAAGGGCGGCACTACTCGACCGGCACCTCGCGGATGGGCTCGCCTTGCCTCCCGCCCGGCTGCCATTCATAGACCCGGAGGGTGCTGCCGGCGGGAAGGTCCTCGGGGGCGAGCTCGCGCTGCATGAGATCGAGGGTGCCGTCCAGGTCGTCGGACAGGACGTAGATCGTGTAGAAGCCGTCCCCGATGTCGTTCCCATCGAGGATGCCCCCGGCCTCATCCACCGCGTTCATCAGCTTCTCTTCGACGCGGCCGTACCTCTGGAACTGGGACTCGGTGCCGAAGTCACCGCCGCTCAGCGGGATGGCCACCTGGAAGTCGTACCTCCACTCGCTCCCGTCATCGGCCCCACTGGAGGCTGAGGGGGCGCACGCCGCCGACGCGAGCACCAACAGGAGAGTGACCATGAACGCGCGCACCTGCGCATGATGGCGGATGGTCGGCGATCCGGTGGCCCGTGACGTGAAGGCGTGCAGACTGGAGCCGTGATCCGGCTCGACCTCGCGTTGCGGCTCCGCGACGCCGGGGTGCGGTGGACGCCCGCCAGGGGCGACCGGTTCGTCGTGCCGCACCGCGGGATGGACGACGAGGTGTTCGTCCTGAGCGACATGACCATCGAGGTGCACGAGTTCCCCACCGGCCCGCTGATCGGGTTCAACGGCACCGTCGAGTGGGCCCTGGACAGCATCGAGAAGCACGAGGTCGTCTGGCTCCCGCGGGAGGGGCAGCTGCGCGATCTGCTGGCCGAGCGGTTCCGGCGGCTCGAGGTCGACCCGGACGGCTACGCCGTCGTGGTGGACGGCGGTGGGCAGGAGCGGCGCACCGTGGACGCCGACGTCGAGTCCGCCTACGCGCGCAGCCTGCTCGGTCTGCTCGAGGTCCCCACCCCCGGACCCACGCACTGATCATGCGCCTGGTGCCCCGGGGCCGGGGCAACACGTGCACGATCAACGAAGGAGGAAGGCGGGAGACTGAGGTTTAACCATCAACTATCTCCGCCTACACTGCGTAGATGACCGAGACCCGGTGGCTCACCGACGAGCAGCAGCGGGCCTGGCGCGGCCTGGCCGGTGTGATGACGCTGCTGCCCGCGGCGCTCGACGCCCAGCTGCAGCGCGACCAGGACCTCACGCACTTCGCCTACTGGGTGCTCGCCATGCTCTCCGAGGCGCCCACTCGGTCACTCCAGATGAGCGACCTCGCCGCCGCCTCCCGGTCCTCGTTGTCGCGCCTCTCGCACCTGGTCGCCCGGCTCGAGGAACGCGGATGGGTACGCCGGGAGCGGTCGACCGAGGACGCCCGGGCCACCTTCGCGGTGCTCACCGACGAGGGCTACGCGAAGGTGGTCGCAGCCGCGCCGGGCCACGTCGAGACGGTCCGGTCGCTCGTGTTCGACGGGCTGTCCGACGCCCAGGTGCGCCAGCTCGAGACCATCAGCCGCATCATCTTCGGGCGCCTGGACCCGGAGCACCGCCTCGCCGGCATCCAGGGCACCGGGAGGTAGCGCGCGTCACGCGGTACGCCGGGGCGTCGGCGCGGTGAGCAGCACGACCGCGATGGCCGCGCCGACGGTGCCCGACAGCACGAGCGGCAGCCGGCCGTCGGCGCCCCACGCGAGACCCGCCCAGATGCCGGCCAGCAGGATGCCGAGACCGCTGAGCCCCTGGAACGCGCCCTGCGCGCCGGACTGCTGCTCGGCCGGCACCAACGAGGAGATCCAGGCCTTTCCGACGCCGTCGGTGAACGCAGTGAACAGGCCGTAGGCGCCGAGCAGGAGCCACGCGAGCCGGTGGTCGTCGACGAGGCCGAGCCCGACGTAGCCCACGGCGAAGAACACCAGCCCGATCCCGAACACCCTGGGCTTGGGCAGCCGGTCGGAGAGCGACCCGGCGGGGAAGCTGGCGAGCGCGTAGACGGCGTTGTAGCCGACGTAGGCGAGGATCAGTGCCGGCACGGTGAAGCCGATCTCGGCCAGCCGCAGCAGCAGCAGCGCGTCCGGGAAGTTCGCGAGGCTGAAGAGCACGAGCAGCGCGACCACCCGCCAGTAGCCGCCCGGCAGCGCGCGCGCCGCGCGGACCGGGTTGACGGGCGGCACCACCGGGGTCGTCCGCGGGCGCTCGCGGACGGCGAGCACGAGCAGGACGCTGAGTACGGCGGGCACGACCGCGATCCAGAGCAGCGGGCGGATCTGCTGGCCGAGCAGCTCGTACGCCAGCAGGCCGAGGAGGGGGCCGACGACGGCGCCGAGGGTGTCCGCGGTGCGGTGGAACCCGAACGCCCGGCCACGCGCCTCCCGCGGGACGTCCTCGACGATGAGGGCGTCGCGAGGCGCGCCGCGCACGCCCTTGCCCAGGCGGTCGACGACCCGGCCGGCGAGGACGACGGGCCATGCGCCGGCCGCGGCGACGAGCAGCTTGCCGACCGCGGCGAGGCCGTAGCCGATCCCGATGAGCGGCCGGCGGCGGAAGCGGTCGCCGAGGAACCCGGCCGCGAGCTTGGCTGTCGCGGCGGCGCCCTCGGCGAGCCCCTCGACCGCGCCGACCACGGCAGCGGGCGCCCCGAGCACCGTGGTCAGGAAGATCGGCAGGATCGGGTAGATCAGCTCGCTCGCGGCGTCCTGGAGGAACGAGACACCGGACAGGACCTTGAGGTTGTGCGTGAGCCAGCGCTGCCGCTGGGCCGGCTCGGTGCCCGCACCCCTCATGCGCACCTCCAGCGCCCGCGTGCTCCCTCGGGGCACGTTAGCCGCCCGGCTTGGCCCCGCGGCCAGGATGACGTTGACGCCGCAGCCGGTGCCCATGTCGAGCACGCGGTCGGTCTCGCTATCCGCCGTGCCGGCGCGACGGCCTGCGGAATACTGCCGCCATGCCGGCGACGATGAGCGCGGTGATCGTGGCGCTGCCCGAGGTCGAGCGGGTCGTCGGCGCGATCCGGGCCGGCGTGGACCCCGCGGCGGGCTGGGGTGTCCCCGCGCACGTGACGCTGCTGGTGCCGTTCGTCCCGCCGGACCGGATCGACGACGAGGTGCTGCTCGCGCTGACCGGCGCGGTCGGGTCGGTGCCGCGGTTCACCGCGGTGTTCTCCAGGATCGAGTGGTTCGGTGACAAGGTCGTCTGGCTGGCGCCGGAGCCGGTCGACCGGTTTCGCGTGCTGACCTCCGCGGTGTGCGACCGGTTTCCCGGCTACCCGCCGTACGGCGGGGCGCACCCCGACGTCGTACCTCACCTGACCATCGGTGACGGCGACGACGTGCGGGCGCTGCGCGAGGCGGCCCGTGTCGTCGCTCCGCTCCTGCCCCTGCGCGCCGAGATCGCGGCGGCGCAGGTCATCTGCGGCTCGCGGGATCCGGGCTCGTGGGCGACGGTGGCCGAGCTCCCGCTCGGGTCCTGACCCGCCCGTGGCTACCCGGCGATCACGTCGCCGAGGGCGCCCCGCCCGGCCAGGTCCTCGGCCAGGAACTCCCGGAGCAGGTCCACGGCCTGGACGATCTTCTGGCTGCGCATGGAGTAGAAGACGTTGCTGCCTGCCCGTCGGGCGGCGACCAGCCCACGGTCGCGCAGCACCGCGAGGTGCTGACTCGCGTTGGACTGGCTGATGCCGAGCGAGTCACAGAGGTCCCCGACGCTCATCTCCCGGTCCCGCAGCTCGTTGATGATCAACAGCCGCTTGGGGTCGGCGATCGCCTTGCACACGCGCGCGTGGAGCTCCTGGAGCTGCGCCGCAGTCTCCTGATCCACGTCCCCTCCTTCGCGCTCGGGGTGGGCCTCAGTGTAGGTCCGCCAGGTGGATCGTCACCGGGCGAGGGTCGTCGACGCCGCGCACTGGTTCCGTCCGACGTCGAGGATCTCCAGCTCGTCCTCCGGCAGCACCCGGCCCGCGTTGACGGCCCGGATCGTGTCGTAGGTGTCGGGAGCCGACGGCAGTGACGACACGATCTCCTCGACGAACCGCTCGATGGCCGACTCGTTCATCAGCGTCGAGGTGAATACGTCGGCCAGGGTGGTCACGACCAGGCCGTCCGCGTTGATCTCCTCGCTGAACGACCAGTGGGCCGGGGCGATGATCGTGTCGGGCGACAGCGGGCGCAGGCGCTCGTGGACGCTGCGGAACAGGTCCCGCGCGAGCTGCTCCGCCTGCCCGGTCAGGTCCGGGCGGCCGAGGCCGCGGACGAAGACCGTGTCGCCGCAGAGCAGCAGGCGGTCGTTGACCAGGAACGCCGTGGTGCCGGGGGTGTGGCCGGGCAGGTGCATCGTCATCGTGGTGATCACCGCCTCGCCCAGGTCGATCACCTCGCCGTCGTGCAGCGGCCGGTTGGGGAAAGGCACGACGCCCCCGGCGTCCTCCGGCGGCAGGTGGTACTCGGCGCCCTCCGCAGCCGCGAGCGCCGGCCCGCCGCTGATGTGGTCGGCGTGCACGTGCGTGTCGACCACGTGCGTGATCGTCATGCCGTGCTCGGCCGCGAGGGCGCGGTACGGGTCGAGGAACCGGGCCGGGTCGACGACGACACAGGCGGCTCCGGGCACGCCCACGACGTACGACAGGCATGCCTTCGCGGGCCGGAGCAGCTGCCACGCGCGGATCGCGCCCGGCAGTCCCGGGATCTCGCGCGGCACCAGCAGCCTGGCCCAGGCGTCCGTGCCGCCCTCCAGCGAGCGGGTGCGTACGCCGAGCGCCTCGAACTCCTCCGCCACGAGCTCGGACCCGTTGCCCTGCCCGCACACCACGACGGCCCCCTGACGGGTCTGGGCGGCCTGCTCCTCGAGCTCCTCCATGACCCGCCACACCGGGACGTTGCGGCTGGGGACGGGCCGCGAGCCCTCCACCCGGCTCGCCGCGAACTCGTCCGCGTTGCGGACGTCGAGGATCTCGGGGACCGTGCCGGCCTCGATCTCGGCGAACAGGTCGGCCGGGGTGATGGTCGCCGCCATGGCGCCTCCAGGGACAGTGCATTACGACTTGCGCAGACGCTAATAGGTGAATGCCCCCGGCGGAAGGCCCGGGACCGGGTTTTCTCGGCAGAGTCTTGCTGTATGCGCAACTGCGAATGTAGTGTCCCAGATCACAGCCGGCAAGACGTGCCGGGACGCCCGCAGAAGGGGTCGGCGGATGCCCGACAGCACACCTCCGGTGGCCGAAGACCCAGCCGCCGGGACCGCACCGGCGGACTCGCCCACCGAGACCGCGGACGGGAGCGAGGCTCCCGACAGCATGACCATCGTCGCCTGGAGCGGCGACCTCGACCGGATGTGGCCGACGCTGATCCTCAGCTCGACCGGCGCCGCCTACGGGATGAACGCCACGGTCTTCTTCACCTTCTGGGGGCTGTTCGCGCTCGTCCGCGACGACGTGCGCATCACCGGCACCAACGCGATGACCAAGATGCTCGCCGGCATGAACCGCCCCGGCCTCGGCCACATGAAGCTCTCGAAGCTCAACATGGCCGGAGCGGGCCCCTGGATGATGCGCAAGCTCGCCCGCGACCAGAAGGTCGCGAGCCCCGCAGAGCTGGTCGAGATGAGCCTCGACCTCGGGGTCCGGCTGTGGCCGTGCGAGATGACCATGGACCTCCTCGGCCTCCGCCAGGACCAGCTGATCGAGGGCGTGGGCCAGCCGGTCGGCGCCGCGACGGCGCTCTCCGAGATGGCCAAGTCCAAGATCAACCTCTTCATCTGACCGCGCCCCCCTCAGCAGGAGCTGCTCATGGACCTTCAGGTCACCAAGGTCGTCGATGCCAAGGGCCAGAAGTGCCCGATGCCCGTGCTGCTCGCGTCGCGAGGCATCAAGGAGCTCACCTCTGGTCAGGTGATGGTGCTCGAGGCGACCGACGGCGGGTCGCGCAGCGACATCCCGGCCTGGGCCCGTGACACCGGGAACGAGCTGATCGAGGCCACGAGCGAGGGCGGCGTGTTCCGGTACGTCATCCGGAAGAAGTGACGTGCGCTACGGCTTCGCGATCGACCAGCGAACGTGCATCGGCTGCCACGCCTGCACGGTCGCCTGCAAGACCGAGAACGACGTCCCGGTGGGGCAGTTCCGTACCTGGGTGAAGTACGTCGACAGCGGCGAGTTCCCGGACACGACGCGGTCGTTCGGGGTCATGCGGTGCAACCACTGCACCGACGCGCCGTGCGTGAAGATCTGTCCGACCCAGGCGCTGTTCAAGCGCGACGACGGCATCGTCGACTTCGACCGGGACCGCTGCATCGGCTGCAAGAGCTGCATGCAGGCCTGCCCCTACGACGCGATCTACATCGACGCCGACGACCACACCGCCGCGAAGTGCCACCTCTGCTCGCACCGGGTGGACATCGGTCTCGAGCCGGCGTGCGTGGTGGTCTGCCCGACGCACTCGATCTGGGTCGGTGACCTCGACGACCCGACGAGCGGCATCGCCCGCCTCGTGAGCACGCAGGAGACGACGGTCCGCGCCCCCGAGCAGAACACCGGACCGAACGTCTTCTACCTCGGCGCCGACCGGGCCGTCATCGACCCGCTGGTCGCGCCGGTCGACGGCACCTACATCTGGGCCCGACCGGACGCGCAGCGGCTCGAGACCGCCGGTGACCTCCCCCGGGACGCCACTACCAACGCGCGCACCACCTTGAACACCGCCCACCCGCGCCCGTGGGGATGGCGGGTGACCACCTACCTGTGGACGAAGGCGGTCGCCGCGGGCGCGCTCGCCGTGGCGGCCGTGGGCCGCCTGCTCGGCTACGACCTGGGTGCCGTCGGCGACACCGTCGCCCCGGTGGTCGCTCTCCTGCTCGCGGCGGTCACCGGCGTACTGCTGGTGTGGGACCTCAAGCGACCCGAGCGCTTCCTGTTCATCTTCCTGAAGTCCAACTGGACCTCGTGGCTGGTCTGGGGGGCCTACGCGCTGGCGGCCTTCTCGGGCGTGGCCGCGCTGTGGCTGCTCGCAACGATCGCCGACGTGTCCGGCGCGATGGACCCGCTGGCCTGGGTGGCGATCCCCGCGGGTGCGCTCACAGCCGGGTACACCGGGTTCCTCTTCGGGCAGGCCGAGGGCCGCGACCTCTGGCAGTCGCCGCTGCTCCTCTGGCACCTCCTCGTGCAGGCCGCGATGGTGGGGGCCGGAGCCCTGCTCGTCGCGGACGCGTTCGTCGACCTGCCCGAGGACACCTCGCGGTTCCTCGCCCGGACCTTCGTCGTGGCCACCGTCACGCACCTGCTGATGCTCGCCGTCGAGTACGGCGGGCGGCACGCCAGCCGGCAGGCGAGCATCGCCGCGCACGTGGTCACCCGCGGTCGGTACGCCCGCCTGTTCTGGTGGGCCGGCGTGCTGCCGGCCGGTGCAGCCGCCGCCGTCGCCGCCAGCGGCTGGCAGGGCGCGGGGTCTGCGGTCGCGCTGGTGCTGGCCGGCCTGCTCGTGCAGCTTGCGCTGCTGGGCTACGAGACGGCGTTCGTGCGAGCCGGCCAGGACGTCCCGCTGTCATGACCACTGCCACCACTCACGCCGAGGACCGCGCGAGGAAGGAACAGGCATGACCGCCGACATGGAGCGCGAGCAGGCGCCCGTCGCCCTGCCCGGGGACCGTGCCCACGAGCACCTGCGCAACTTCCCGCCGCCGGACACCTGGGACCACCACGTGGAGTACGACTCCCGGGCCCACCCGCGCAAGGTCCCCCACGAGTACATGCTCGTGCCGACGACCTGCTTCAACTGCGAGTCGGCCTGCGGCCTGCTGGCCTACGTGGACAAGGACGACCTGTCCATCAAGAAGCTCGAGGGCAACCCCGCCCACCCCGGATCCCGAGGACGTAACTGCGCGAAGGGTCCCGCGACCGTCAACCAGCTCGACGACCCGGAGCGGATCCTCTACCCGTTGAAGCGTGCGGGCGAGCGCGGCAGCGGCCGATGGGAGAGGGTCGGGTGGGACGAGGCGCTCGACGACATCGCCGCCCGCATCCGGGCCGCCATCGTCGAGGACCGACGCGACGAGGTGCTCTACCACGTCGGGCGTCCCGGGGAGGACGGGTTCGCCGAGCGGTTCCTGCTCGCCTGGGGTGTCGACGGGCACAACAGCCACACCAACATCTGCTCCGCGGGGGCGCGGTTCGGCTACACCCTGTGGGGCGGGTACGACCGCCCGTCGCCGGACTACGCGAACGCCAAGGTGATCCTGCTCATCTCCAGCCACCTGGAGGCCGGTCACTACTTCAACCCGCACGCGCAGCGCATCCTCGAGGGCAAGGTCGAGGGCGGCGCGAAGGTCGTCGTCATCGACCCCCGGCTGTCCAACACCGCGTCGCACGCCCACCTCTGGCTGGCGCCCTGGCCGGGCAGCGAGGCCGCGATCCTGCTGGCCGTCGCGTCCTACCTGTTGCGCACCGGACAGGTCGACCGTGCCTTCATGCGGCGTTGGGTGAACTGGCCGACGTACATGCGCCATCTGCACCCCGACCTGCCGGCCGACGACTTCGAGGTCTTCCTCACCGCGCTGACCGACGACTACGCCCGCTTCACGTTCGCCTACGCCGCGGAGGAGGCGGCGGTGCCGGAGGAGCAGGTCGCCGAGCTCGCGCGCGTCGTCGCGACGGCGGGCAGCCGCCTGAGTGCGCACGTGTGGCGGGCCGCGACCGCCGGGAACCTCGGCGGCTGGCAGGTGTCCCGCGCGCTGTTCTTCCTCAACGTGCTCACCGGGAGCGTCGGCACGAAGGGCGGCACCAGCCCGAACGGCTGGGACAAGTTCATCCCGCACGGGCCGAACATGCCGCAGGGGCACGACCGCTGGAACGAGCTGCTGTGGCCGGCGGAGTACCCGATGTCCACCAACGAGATGTCGATCCTGCTGCCGCACCTGCTGAAGGACGGCCGCGGCAAGGTGTCGGTGTACTTCAGTCGCGTCTACAACCCGGTCTGGACCAACCCGGACGGGTTCAGCTGGCTGGAGGCGCTGACCGACGAGTCGCTCGTCGGCTGCCACGTGGCGCTCACCCCGACCTGGTCCGAGACGGCGGCGTTCGCCGACTACGTCCTGCCGATGGGTCACAGCGCCGAGCGCCATGACACGCACTCCTACGAGCAGTACGCCGGGAAGTGGCTGGGCTTCCGGCAGCCGGTCCGCCGGGTGGCGATGGAGAAGCTCGGCCGGCCGGTGTCCGACACCCGCGACGCGAACCCCGGCGAGGTGTGGGAGGAGAACGAGTTCTGGTTCGAGCTGTCATGGCGCATCGACCCCGACGGCTTGCTCGGCATCCGCAAGTACTTCGAGTCGCCGTACCGGCCGGGCGAGAAGGTCACGGTCGACGAGTACTACCGGTGGGTGTTCGAGAACCAGGTGCCCGGGCTGCCCGAGGCGGCCAAGCAGCAGGAGCTGACACCGCTGGAGTACATGCGCAAGTACGGTGCCTTCGAGGTCGCGAAGGACCTCTACCGCGTCGACGAGCGCCCGCTGACCGAGGCCGAGGCCGAGGGCGCGGAGCCCGACGAGCACGGTGTCCTGCGCAAGCCCGTCACGCTCGAGTCCACGCCGCCGCTGGTCGGTGAGGCCGGTGCGGTCGGTGTCGTGCACGAGGACGGCACGGCGACGTTCGGGTGGCTCACGCCGTCGCGGCGGCTGGAGCTGTTCAGCGACACGATGGTGGACTTCGGCTGGGCCGAGCACGCCGCGCCCGGTTACATCGAGTCGCACGTGAGCCGGCGCAACATCGATCTCGACCGGGGCGAGCTGGTGCTGATGCCGACCTTCCGGCTGCCCACACTCGTCCACACCAGGTCGGGGAACGCCAAGTTCCTCAACGAGATCAGCAACACGCATCCCTTGTGGGTCAACGCCAAGGACGCCGTCCGGCTCGGCATCGCGACCGGCGAGCTGGTGCGTGTCACCACCGAGATCGGGCACTTCGTCGCGCGGGTGTGGGCCACGGAGGCGATCCGTCCCGGCGTGATCGCGCTGTCCCACCACATGGGTCGCTGGCGGACCAGCGAGAACGCCGGATCGCGCTGGGTGATGGGCCTGGTCGACCTGAGCAACGACGGGAACGGCGTGTGGCGGCTGCGCTACAAGCAGGGCGTGCAGCCGTTCGCGAGCGGTGACCCCGACAGCTCGAGGATCGACTGGGAGGACCCCGGCGTACACCAGAACCTCACCTTCGCCGTCCACCCGGATCCCTTGTCGGGCATGCACTGCTGGCACCAGAAGGTGCGGGTCGAGCGGGCGCACGACGGCGACCGGTACGGCGACGTGGTCGTCGACACCAAGCGGTCCCGCGAGGTCTACCGCGAGTGGCTCCGGCTGACCCGACCCGGCCCCAGCCGCTCCGGGCTGCGACGGCCGGAGTTCCTGATGCGACCGGTGAAGCCGCGACGGAGCGCCTTCCGGGCCCCGGGCGCGAGCGACCAGGAGCAGCGATGAGCCTGCTCACGCGAGGGCGGCCGTCGGCGGTGGACCTCGAGGCGGTGCGGTCGGCGTTGGCGGCGGTGGACGACCCCGAGCTGCACCAGCCGCTCGACGTCCTCGGCATGCTCGGTCCGGTCGAGGCGAGCCGCGGCGGGGTCGTGCGCGTCACCGTCCGGCTCACCACCCCGACGTGCCCGATGACCGATCGGCTGCGTGCGGACGTGACCGCGGCCGTCACCCGGGTCGCCGGGGTGCGCGGTGTCGAGGTCTCCTTCGAGCCGATGGGCGAGTCGGCGAGGCTGCAGCTCGCGGGTCAGCTCCGCGGCGGTCGGCCGGACGGCGTCCACCCCTTCGGCCCCGACTCGTCGACCCGCGTCTACGCCGTCGCCAGCGGCAAGGGAGGCGTGGGGAAGTCGTCGGTGACGGCGAACCTCGCCGTCGCGCTGGCCCGTGACGGACAGCGGGTGGGGGTCCTCGACGCCGATGTGTGGGGCTGGTCGGTGCCCCAGCTGTTCGGGGTGCGCCGGGCGCCTGTCGCGATCAAAGGACTGATGCTGCCGGTCGAGGCGTACGGCGTGGCGCTGATGTCGGTGGGCTTCTTCACGTCGGGGGACGAGCCCGTCGTATGGCGCGGGCCCATGCTGCACAAGGCGATCGAGCAGTTCCTCGGCGACGTCCACTGGGGCGAGCTCGACGTCCTGCTCATCGACCTCCCGCCCGGCACCGGTGACGTGACGCTGTCGCTGCTCGAGCTCGTGCCCGATGCGGCGCTGCTGGCGGTGACCACCCCGCAGGTGGCGGCGCAGACGGTCGCGGCCCGGGTGGGCCGGATGGCCCGTGACCTGCGGATGCCCGTCGCCGGGGTGGTCGAGAACATGTCGACGCTGGTCTGCGACGGGTGCGGCGCGTCGACGCCGCTGTTCGGTGAGGGCGG
>DASVBJ010000064.1:0-2439 GCA_036375895.1 Actinomycetes bacterium
GGTGCGCCGCCGGTGGCTCGTCGTCAGGCGTGCCGGGCCTCGGCGGCCGCCCCCAGGCCGAGCGCCTCGACGGAGCGCTCGCGCATCTCCACCTTGCGGATCTTCCCGGTCACCGTCATCGGGAACTCGTCGACGACCTGGACGTAGCGCGGGATCTTGTAGTGCGCGAGCCGGCCCTGGCAGAAGGCGCGCACGGCCTCGGCCGTCAACGGCTCGGCGCCCTCCCGCAGCCGCACCCAGGCGCACAGCTCCTCGCCGTACTTCTCGTCGGGCACGCCGATCACCTGCACGTCGGCGATGTCCGGGTGGGTGTAGAGGAACTCCTCGATCTCGCGCGGATAGATGTTCTCGCCGCCGCGGATCACCATGTCCTTGATGCGGCCGACGATGTTCAGGTAGCCCTCGTCGTCCATGGTCGCGAGGTCCCCGGTGTGCATCCACCCGGCGGCGTCCAGCACGTCGGCGGTCTTCTCCGGCTCCTCCCAGTAGCCGAGCATCACCGAGTAGCCGCGGGTGCACAGCTCACCCGGCTCGCCACGGCGCAGGGCCAGCCCGGTGGTCGGGTCGACCACCTTCACCTCGACGTGCGGGTGGACCGTGCCGACCGTCGACACCCGCCGCTCCAGGTCGTCGTCGCGCCGCGTCTGCGTCGACACCGGCGAGGTCTCGGTCATGCCGTAGCAGATGGTCATCTCGGTGCAGTGCATGTCGTCGACCACGCGCTTCATCACCTCGACCGGGCACGGCGAGCCGGCCATGATGCCCGTGCGCAGCGACGACAGGTCGTACGACGGGAAGTCGGCGAGCGCCAGCTCGGCGATGAACATCGTGGGCACGCCGTAGAGCGAGGTGCACCGCTCGTCCTGGACCGCGCGGAGGGTGGCGGCGGGGTCGAAGGCCGGCGCGGGGATCACGATGCAGGCGCCGTGGGAGGTGGCGCCGAGGTTGCCCATCACCATGCCGAAGCAGTGGTAGAAGGGCACGGGCAGGCAGACGCGGTCCGCCTCCGTGTAGCCGCACAGCTCCCCGACGAAGTACCCGTTGTTGAGGATGTTGTGGTGCGACAGGGTCGCGCCCTTCGGGAAGCCCGTCGTGCCGGACGTGTACTGGATGTTGATCGGGTCGTCGAAGGACAGCCGCGCGGACCGCTCGCGCAGGGCGCTCTCCGAGACCGCCTCGGCCCGGTCGAAGAGATCACGCCACGAGTCCTCGCCGATGAGCACGACGTGCTCGAGACGAGGGCAGTCGGGCCGCACCTCGCGCACCATGCCGGCGTAGTCGCTCGTCTTGAAGCGCGGCGCCGCGACGAGCAGACGCACCCCCGACTGCTGGAGCACGTACGCCAGCTCGTGCAAGCGGTAGGCGGGGTTGATGTTGACGAGGATCGCGCCGATCTTGGCGGTGGCGTACTGCACGAGCACCCACTCGGGGCAGTTCGGCGCCCAGATGCCGACCCGGTCGCCCTTTGCGATGCCTCGGTCGAGCAGTCCGCGGGCGAGCACGTCCACCTCGGCGTCGAGCCGGCGGTAGGTCCACCGGCGGCCGCTCTCGCAGTCGACCAGCGCCTCACGGTCACCGAACCGTGCGGCCGCCCGCTCCAGGTTGGCCCCGATGGTCTCGCCCAGCAGGGCGGTGCTCGACGTACCGCTGGCGTAGGACAGGTCGTTGCTCGCGGGCATGGCGCCACCTCCGGGCCCATCCTGTCGCGCACGGCCGCTGCGGGGGAAGGGCGGTCGGGGCCGGCGGGCACGTGCGAGCGGTCCAACGGGTGCATCCCGACTCGGTGGAGTTGCGGCGGGGCGCCCGCAGAGCGACGAGGGTGCCGCCACCCCTGCGGGTGCCGGCCGGCGGCCCGACAGAGGGACAGGAGGCCATCACCGCGAACATGTGCTCTGCCACAAACCCCTGCGGGTGCCGGCCGGCGGCCCGACAGAGGGACAGGAGGCCATCACCGCGAGCATGTGCTCTGCCACAAACCCTGTGGCAGAGCACATGCAGCGCCGACCGGCCCCCCGTCCCCACGTCCCCCACGCCGCCACGTCCCCACCAGCCTGCTCTGCCACAAACCCTGTGGCAGAGCACATGCTGCACAGACCGGCCCCCGCCCGCCCCGGCGGCGAGGAGGCCGCCGCGACGACCCCGGCGGCCTCAGTCCAGCACCACAACCTCGCACCCGGAGGTGTACGCCGCCCCGGGCCCCGCGACCATCGTCCAGACGATGCCGTGCGGCACGTTCTTGGGCAGCCCGGCGGCGTCAGTGGGGGTGAAGACGTGGTAGCCGGCGGCGTTCCCGGCGGTATTGGTCGTGAGCACCTCGGTGGGCACCTCGGCCGGCAGACCGGGCGCCGGCGTGCACGTCGGGTCGCCCACGTAGACGTGCAGCGTCACCTGGAAGCTCGTGAAGGGGGCGGCGCCGCGCAGCTTGTACTGCTCGTGGGC
>DASVBJ010000087.1:0-11178 GCA_036375895.1 Actinomycetes bacterium
GGGAAGTCCTCGACCTCGATCTTCCAGACCGCCTCCATGCCGAGCTCGGGGTACTCGAGCACCTCGACCGACTTGATGCAGTCCTGCGCGAGCCGCGCGGCCGGGCCGCCGATCGACCCGAGGTAGAAGCCGCCGTAGGTCTTGCACGCCTCGGTCACCTGCGCCGACCGGTTGCCCTTGGCCAGCATCACGAACGACCCGCCGGCGGCCTGGAACTGCGCGACGTAGGAGTCCATCCGCCCGGCCGTGGTCGGCCCGAACGAGCCTGACGCGTAGCCCTCCGGCGTCTTCGCCGGCCCGGCGTAGTAGACCGCGTGGTCGCGCAGGTACGCCGGCATCTCCTCGCCCGCGTCCAGCCGCTCCTTGATCTTGGCGTGGGCGATGTCGCGCGCCACCACGAGCGGACCCGACAGCGACAGCCGGGTCTTCACGGGGTAGCGGGAGAGCTCGGCGCGGATCTCCGACATCGGCCGGTTGAGGTCGACGCGGACCACCTCGGTGTCCTCGCCGAGATGCTCGTCCGTCGTGTCGGGCAGGAACCGCGCCGGGTCGCGCTCGAGCTGCTCGAGGAACACGCCCTCCGCGGTGATCTTCCCGAGCGCCTGCCGGTCGGCCGAGCAGGACACCGCGATGGCCACCGGGCAGGAGGCGCCGTGCCGCGGCAGCCGCACCACCCGCACGTCGTGGCAGAAGTACTTGCCGCCGAACTGCGCGCCGATGCCGAAGCCCCGGGTCAGCTCCAGCACCTGCGCCTCGAGCTCGAGGTCTCGGAAGCCGTGCCCGACCGACGACCCCGAGGTGGGCAGCGCGTCGAGGTACTTCGCGGACGCGTACTTCGCCGTCTTCAGCGCGAACTCCGCGCTGGTGCCGCCGACCACGACGGCCAGGTGGTACGGCGGGCAGGCGGCCGTGCCGAGCGCGCGCAGCTTCTCGTCCAGGAACGCCAGCATCCGCTCGGGGTTCAGGACCGCCTTGGTCTCCTGGTAGAGGAAGGACTTGTTCGCGCTGCCTCCGCCCTTGGCCATGAAGAGGAACTTGTACGCCGGGTCGGCCGCCGACGGCGTCGAGTAGATCTCGATCTGGGCCGGCAGGTTCGAGCCGGTGTTCTTCTCGTCCCACATGGTGAGCGGGGCGAGCTGGGAGTAGCGCAGGTTCAGGGTCGTGTACGCGTCGTACACGCCGCGGGCGATGGCCTCGCCGTCGTCGGCGCCGGTCAGCACCCGCTCGCCCTTCTTGCCCATCACGACGGCGGTGCCGGTGTCCTGGCACATCGGCAGCACGCCGGCCGCCGAGATGTTCGCGTTCTTCAGCAGGTCGAGCGCGACGAAGCGGTCGTTGGGCGAGCTCTCCGGGTCGTCGACGATGCGGCGCAGCTGGGCCAGGTGGGCGGGGCGCAGGTAGTGCGCGATGTCGTGCATCGCCTCGGCGGTCAGCCGGGTCAGCGCCGCCGGGTCGACGCGGAGGAAGCGCTCGCCGCCGGCCTCGAACGTCGAGACGCCGTCCTCCGTGACGAGCCGGTAGTCCGTCTCGTCGGGGCCCAGGGGCAGCAGGTCGGAGTAAGCGAACTCGGGCATCGCAGGGTCCTTCGCGCGGTCGTCGTAGGGAAGATCAGGGTCAAGCCTAGATTGCGCAGGCAGGAGGTCCTGGGGCCTACGACCGACGTACGCTGGCCCCATGACCACCCAGGCCGGCTCGGACGGCAGGCGCGAGCCGCACGACCAGCCGGACGCCGGGCACCTCGACGAGGACCCCGAGGCGCTCGAGGACCCCGTGCACGCCGGCGACGCCCGCCACCAGCACGAGCTGCACGAGCACGAGCAGCACGAGCACGAGCAGCACGAGCCAGCCGGCGACGAGGCGGCGCCCGACGGCGCCTGACCCCCGCGCGGGGCGGTCGCGCTCCTCAGGTGGCGCGCTCGAAGTCGATCGAGGAGTAGGCGCGCAGCTTGTCGAGCCGGTGCTCGCTCTCGACGATGCGGATGGTCCCGCTGCGTGAGCGCATCACGATCGAGTGGGTGCGCACGATGCCGCCGCCGTAGCGCACGCCGCGGACCAGCTCGCCGTCGGTGATACCGGTCGCCACGAAGAAGACGTCGTTGCCGCTCACCAGCTCGTCGGTCACGAGCACCCGGTCGAGGTCGTGGCCGGCGTCGAGCGCCTTCTGCCGCTCCTCGTCGTCCTTCGGCCAGAGCCGGCCCTGGATCACGCCGCCCAGTGTCTTGAGTGCGCAGGCCGCGATGATGCCCTCGGGCGTGCCGCCGATGCCGAGCATGAGGTCGATGCCGGTGCCCTCGCGGGCCGCCATGATCGCGCCGGCGACGTCCCCGTCGGTGATGAACATGATGCGGGCGCCGGTCGAGCGGACCTCTTCGACGAGCCTCTCGTGCCGCGGGCGGTCGAGGATGACGACGGTGACGTCCGAGGCGGACATGTGCTTGGCGCGGGCCACCCGGCGAATGTTCTCGGCGACCGGCAGCCGGATGTCGACGACCTCGGCCGCCTCCGGGCCGGTCGCGAGCTTCTCCATGTAGAACACGGCCGACGGGTCGAACATCGTGCCCCGCTCGGCGACGGCCATCACCGACACGGCGTTGCCCATGCCGAGGGCGGTGAGCCGCGTGCCGTCGATCGGGTCGACCGCCACATCGCACTCGGGCCCGCGTCCGTCGCCCACGCGCTCCCCGTTGAAGAGCATCGGGGCCTCGTCCTTCTCGCCCTCGCCGATCACGACCACGCCGGTCATGCTCACGGTGTGGATGAGCTGGCGCATCGCGTTGACCGCCGCGCCGTCCGCGCCGTTCTTGTCGCCCCGGCCAACCCAGCGGCCGGCAGCCATCGCCGCGGCCTCGGTGACCCGCACCAGCTCCAGGGCGAGGTTGCGGTCGGGCGCCTCGGCCCTCGGCGTCAGTGCGGGCGGGATCTCGGAGTGCTCGCTCATGTCCTGCGTTCTCCCTCGGTACGCCGGGCGTCTCGTGATCGTAGTCGGCGCGGTGCTGCCCGTCACAGGAGCGCCAGCTGGACCTCGGTCGCCTTCACGCTCACCCACACCTCGCGGCCCTCGGCCAGGCCGAGGTCGGTGACCGCCTCGGGGGTGACCTCCGCGACGAGCTCCGTCGGGCCGCCGGCCAGGGCGACCCGCACCCGCAGCCGGCTGCCCGCCGGCGTGACCTCGGTGGCACGTCCCGGCCAGGCGTTGCGGGGGCTCCCCGACGGCCGGCGGGTGTGCACCGCGATCGAGCCGGGTGCCACGCAGGCGAGGGCCGGGCGTCCCGGGTCGAGCGGCTCTGCGGAGACCACCTCGACACCGCTCGGCGTGCGCAGCCCGTGACCGGTGCTCGTGCCGCTGAGGGCGTTCCAGCCGAACAGCTGGGCGACCCAGCGGGTCCTCGGCGCGCGGGTGACCTCGGCCGGTGACGCGTCCTGGACCAGCCGGCCGCCCTCCAGCACGAGCACGCGGTCGGCGAGGGCGACCGCCTCGACCAGGTCGTGGGTGACGAACAGGCACACCCCGTCGTACGTCGTGAGATGCCGGCGCAGCAGGGTGCGGACCGCCGCGCGGGTCGCCGTGTCCAGCGCGGCGAGCGGCTCGTCGAGCAGCAGCAGGGCGGGCCGCCCGGCGAAGGCGCGGGCCAGTGCGACCCGCTGCGCCTCGCCGCCGGACAGCGTGGTGGTGCGGCGGTCGGCCAACCCCTCGACGTCGAGGCGGGCGAGCCACCGGCGGGCCTCGGCCCTCGCCTGCGTGCGGGAGTGCCCGGCCGCCCGCAGGGCGTAGGCCGCGTTGTCGAGCACCGACAGGTGCGGGAAGAGCACCCCCGCCTGCGGCACCCAGCCGACCCGGCGCTGGTGCGCGGGCACGCTGGTGAGGTCGCGGCCGTCGAGACGCACCTCCGCGGTCGCGGGGGAGGGCAGCCCGGCCACCGTGCGCAGCAGCGTCGTCTTGCCCGCGCCGTTGGGGCCGACCACGGCCAACGTGGTGCCATGCTCGGCGGCCACGTCGACGTCGAGCCAGCCCGTGGTCCGCACCCGCAGGGTCACCGGGCGCCCCCACGGCGGAACGGCGTGAGCCACCGGCCGCGCAGCCCGACCAGCACGACGACCGAGACGGCGAGCAGCAGCAGCGACACGGCGGTCGCGGCGTCGGGGTCGTCCTGCAGCAGCAGGTAGACGGCGAGCGGCAGGGTCTGGGTGCGGCCGGGAACGTTGCCGGCGAAGGTGATCGTGGCGCCGAACTCGCCCAGCGCCCGGGCCCAGGCAAGCGCCGCCCCGGCCGCGAGCCCCGGGGCGACGAGGGGCAGCGTCACCCGGGTGAAGACCCGCCAGGGGGAGGAGCCCAGGGTCGCGGCGACCTCCTCGTAGCTGCGGTCCAGCCCGGCGATGGCGCCCTCGACCGCCAGCACGAGGAACGGCAGCGCGACGAACGCACCCGCGACCACCGCCCCCGCCGTGCTGAACGGAAGCCGCACCCCCACGTCCGCGAGCGCCGGGCCGAGCACGCCGCGGCGGCCGAAGGCCAGCAGCAGCGCGACCCCGCCCACCACCGGCGGCAGCACGAGCGGCAGCAGCACGAGGGCCCGGACCAGCGAGCGACCCGGGAAGTCGGTGCGGGCGAGCAGCCAGGCGAGCGGGACGCCGAGGACAAGGCTCACCGCGAGCGAGCCCGCCGAGCAGACCAGGGACAGGCGCAGCGCCTCGCGTACCCGGTCGTCGGCCAGCAGCCCTCGCAGGTCGCCCCACGGCGCCCGCGCGAGCAGCCCCACCAACGGCAGCGCGAGGAACGTCACGGCGACCAGCCCGGGCACCAGGAGGGCGGCCGGGACTCGGCCTCTCACGGCCCCTCGAAGCCGGAGCGGGCCAGGACCTGCGTGCCGTCCGGCGACGCGAGCCAGCGGACGAACGCCCCAGCCGCCGCGCGGTGCTCGCTCGCCGCGACCACCGCGGCAGGGTAGGTCGCGGCCTGGTCGAACGCGGCAGGGATCGGCACGGTCGTCACGTCCGACCCGGCCGAGCGCGCGTCGGTCACGTAGACGATCCCGGCGTCGGCCTCGCCGAGGCGGACCCGGGTGAGCACCGCGCGCACGTCGGGCTCCTCCGACGCGGGTGTCAGTGTCACGCCCGCCGCGGAGAGGGCGGCGCGGGAGTAGCGGCCGACCGGGACCTGCGGGGCCGCGAGGACGGTCACCACGTCCGGGCGGGCGAGGTCGGCGAGACCGGTGACGTGCTTCGGGTTGCCCTTGCCGACGACGACGGTCAGCCGGTTGTGCGCCACCACGGTCGCGTCGCGCACGTCGTCTCCCAGGCCGGTCATGGTCTTCTCGTCGGCGGTGACGATGACGTCGGCCGGCGCGCCCTGTCGTACCTGACTGGCGAGCTCCTGGGACCCGGCGAGAGAGAACCGGAGCCGTACGCCGGGCTCGGTGCGGCCGTAGGCGGTGGTGAGCCCGTCGGCCGCGTCGGTGAGGGACGAGGCGGCCAGCACCGTGAGAGTGACCCGGTTGTCGGCCCGGCCCGATCCGCCACACCCGCCGAGCCCGACCGCCAGGGCCGCCGACACCGCCGCCAGCAGGGCGGCGGTTGCCGGCCGGGCCAGGCGACGCCGTGTCGCCGTGGTCACCGGCGCTCCACCGTGACGTTGGTCGCCTTGACGGCGGCGACGGCCTCCTGTCCCACCTCCAGGTGGAGCTCCTCGACGGCCTCCCGGGTCAGCAGCGAGACCACCCGGTGCGGACCGGCCTGGATCTCTACCTGCGCCGCGACGTCGCCCAGCACGATCCGCGTGACGATGCCCGGGAAGGAGTTCCGCGCCGAGCTGCGCGGCGCCTCGGGGTCCGCGTCCGGTCGGCTCGCGAGAGAGGCCGCGAACTCGGCGAGTGCGCGCCCGGGCACCACCCGGCGCCCCGCCGGGTCACGGCTGGTCGGCAGCCGCCCGGCGTCGGCCCACCGCCGCACGGTGTCGGGGCTGACGCCGAGCAGATGCGCCGCCCTGCCGATGGGGTAGTCGCTCATCTGCGTCACGATAGCCGTGTTTCAGGCCGCAGATGCGGCATACGCGCGGATCCGGGCCTGGCAGCTGCGTGTTCGCCCGACCCCGGGACGGCCTGCCTCGCGCCCGTCGGCGACGATGGGGGCATGGCGAGCGGCGGCAAGCGACGGGGCACCGAGCAGGTCGGCGACATGGTGCGCTCGCTCGCCGTGGTGCTGGCGCTGGTGGCGGTGGTCGTCGCCCTCAACCTGCGGGACGACCCCGACCCGGTGAAGACCGTCGACGTGGCCCCGGCCGTCGGGCAGGCCCGGGCGGCAGCGCCGTACGCCGTGCTGGCACCCGAGGGGCTGCGCGGCGGCTGGCGGGCCACCAGTGTGCGGACCAGCCGCGCCGACGGCGCCGTCGAGTGGCACATCGGGTACGTCACGCCGGCGGGCGCCTACGCGGGCGTCGACCAGTCCGACGGCTCACGGGAGAGGTTCGTCGACCGGTTCGCCGCCGGCGGCCGGGCGGCCGGGACCGCGCAGCTGGACGGCCGGAGCTGGCAGCGGCTCGAGGGCGGCGACCCGGAGGTGCGCGCGCTGGTCAGCAGCGCAGCGGGCGCGACCACCGTGGTGTCCGGGGGTGCGAGCTGGCGGGAGCTCGACGAGCTGGCGGCGTCGCTCCGCGACTAGCCGGGCGACGAGGTGGCCCCGGTCACCCCACCCTCAGCCACATCGGAGGTCTTTCGGGTCACCTGGTGACCCGAAAGACCTCCGATCATGGACATCCGAGGCGGGCGCCAAGGGGGGTGGTCACGCGTCGGGTGCCCGCTCCGCAGCAGGCGCCTGCTCCGCGGCGGGCGCCTGCCCTGCCGCTGCCTGCGCCGCGTCGAGCCGGGCCCGCGCGCCGTCCAGCCACTCCTGGCAGATCGCGGCCAGCTGCTCGCCGCGCTCCCACAGGGCCAGCGACTCCTCCAGCGTGCTGCCGCCGGTCTCCAGCCGGCGCACGACCTCGGCCAGCTCCTCGCGGGCCTGCTCGTAGGTGGGGCGCTCTCCGGCGGTCTCGGCCATGGTCGTCAGCGTAGGGTCTGGCGCACCTCGAGACTGAGCTCGCCCTCCGCGAGTCGCGCCCGCACCAGGTCACCCGCCGACACGTCGGCCGGCCGGCGTACGACCCCGCCGTCGCCTCGCTGCAGCACGGCGTACCCCCGCTCCAGGGTGGCCGCCGGGGACAGCGCCGTCACCCGGGCCCGGGTGTGGGCGAGGTTGTCGGCGGCGCGGTCGAGCGAGGAGCCGAAGCACCGCCGGGCCCGGGCGACCAGCCTGCCCACGTCGTCCCGCCGGGCGTCGACCATCACGCCGGGCTCGGCCAGCACCGGTCGGCTGCGCACGTGCTGCAGGGCGTTCAGCTCGCGCTGCACCAGGGTCCGTACGGCGGTGTGCGCCCGGTCGCGCAGCTGGCTCACCCGGGCCGCCTCCTCGGCCATGTCCGGCACCACACGCTTGGCCGCGTCGGTCGGCGTGCTGGCGCGGACGTCGGCCACCAGGTCGAGCAGCGGCGTGTCGACCTCGTGGCCGATGGCGCTGACGACGGGGGTCCGGCACGCCGCCACCGCCCGGACGAGAGTCTCGTTGGAGAACGGCAACAGATCCTCGAGCGACCCGCCGCCGCGGGTGACGACGATGACCTCGACGTCCCGGTCGGCGTCCAGGCGGCCCACCGCGGCGCTGACCTCGGTGACCGCGTTCGGGCCCTGGACGGCGACCTCCTCGATCCGGAAGCGCACGGCCGGCCACCGGCGGCGGGCGTTCTCGACCACGTCCTTCTCCGCCGCCGACGCGCGACCGCAGACCACCCCGACGACGCCCGGCAGGAACGGCAGCGGGCGCTTGCGCTCAGCGGCGAACAGGCCCTCGGCGGCGAGCACCTTCTTCAGGTGCTCGAGGCGGGCCAGCAGCTCGCCCACGCCGACCGGCCTGATCTCGTCCGCCGCGAGCGAGAGGGTGCCGCGAGCGACGTAGAAGGCGGGCTTCGCGTGCACGACGACGTGCGCGCCGTCGCGCAGGCCGACGTCCAGGCTGTCGAGCAGGTCGACAGCGCAGGTCAAGGGCAGCGACACGTCCGCGCTGGGGTCGCGCAGCGTCAGGAAGACGGTGCGGGCGCCGGGGCGGCGCGTGACCTGCGTCACCTGCCCCTCGACCCAGACCGCACCCAGCCTGTTGATCCAGCCGGCCATCAGCTGGGACACCCGGCGTACGGGCACTGGATGCTCGGCGGAGGTCTCGAGAGGCACGCTCGGCAGGCTATCCCCGCGTGCCCAGCGTCATTGGGGCCTTTCGGGCGCGCCACTTACCATGGACGCATGACCTCCCGCACCGGACGCGTCCTGCTCGCCGCCCCGCGCGGATACTGCGCCGGGGTCGACCGCGCGGTCATCACGGTCGAGAAGGCCCTGGAGACCTATGGGCCGCCGGTGTACGTCCGCAAGCAGATCGTGCACAACAAGCACGTCGTGGAGACGCTGGAGGCTCGCGGCGCCATCTTCGTGGAGGAGACCGAGGAGGTGCCGGAGGGTGCCACCGTCGTCTTCTCCGCCCACGGCGTCGCGCCGGTGGTGCACGAGGAGGCGGGCCGCCGCCAGCTGCGCACGATCGACGCCACCTGCCCGCTGGTCACCAAGGTGCACCACGAGGCGCGCCGCTTCGCCGCCGACGAGTTCGACATCCTCCTGATCGGCCACGAGGGCCACGAGGAGGTCATCGGTACGACGGGTGAGGCGCCCGAGCACATCCACCTCGTCGACGGCCCGGGCGACGTCGACAACGTCGTGGTGCGTGACCCCGAGAAGGTCGCCTGGCTGTCGCAGACCACGCTGTCCGTCGACGAGACGCTGGAGACCGTGCGCCTGCTGCGGGAGAGGTTCCCGGCGCTGCTCGACCCGCCCAGCGACGACATCTGCTACGCCACCCAGAACCGCCAGCTCGCGGTGAAGAAGATCGCTGCCGAGGCGGATCTCATGATCGTGGTCGGCTCGACCAACTCGTCCAACTCCGTGCGGCTGGTCGAGGTCGCGCTGGAGGCCGGCGCCAAGGACGGCCGGCTGGTCGACAAGGCCAGTGAGATCGACGAGGCCTGGCTCGATGGGGTCTCGACGGTCGGCGTGACGAGCGGCGCGTCGGTCCCGGAGATCCTCGTCCGCGGCGTCATCGACTGGCTGGGTGAACGTGGTTACGGCGACGTGCAGGAGGTCGTGTCCGCCGAGGAGAGCCTGCTGTTCGCGCTGCCGCCCGAGCTGCGGCGCGACATGAAGGCGGCCGGCGTCACCTCCTGACCAGCGACCACGCCAGTCGCGTCGCGGCGATCAGTGCCGCGACGGTCGTGCCTGCGAACAGCGTGGGTGCCGACAGCGCGAGCATCGTCGCGACGTCGAGCGCGACCTGCCGGATGCCGTGCGACTGCCCGGCGAGCACCGCGCCGAGGATGCTTGCCGCGGCGTAGAGGAGCGGCGCGCCGATGACGGCTGCCGCGAGCGAGCGTCGGGTGACGGCGATCGGGACCAGCACGCAGGCCAGCAGGAACATCGCGTGGAAGCCGGTCCCGAGCTCGCCTGCGATCACGAGGTCGAGCGCACACCCGAGGCCCACGGTCGCCGTTGCCGCGACGAGCGCCCCGCGGGCCGTGAGCCCCGGCGGGCGTGGCGGCTGGGTGGTCGTTCGGGTCTCAGGGGGTGCGGCCGCGCCCGGGTCGACGACACGACCGGGGCGCCGTGGGGAGAGCTCGGGCGGGAGCGCCGCCCCGCCCATGGTGGCGGGCTCGCGACTCACCGGCACCGGCTGGCCGCGCGTGGTGGCAGTCACAGGCCCACGGTAGGCGGGCCGGTCCGTGCACCAGCCCCTGACACGCCCGGGCCACTGCGCCGCGGCTCATGGACGTCTCATCTCCGGGCGTGCATCGTGGTGGGGTGAGCTCCCTGCATCACCTGGACGACGACGCCTTCCGGCAGGTCAACGAGCTGGCCCGGGACACCGCCTGGCTGCACGGTGCCGTGCTGGACTACGCGAAGTACGGCGTGGTGCTCTTCGCGGTCCTCCTGCTCGCCGGACTGTTGGTCGGCCGTCAGCGCGACGCCCGCACCGTCGCGGCCGCCGGCTGGGCCGGCGCCGGGATGCTGCTCGCCATCGGGCTGAACCAGCCGCTCGGGCAGTGGGTGGGGGAGGACCGGCCGTACCGTGCAATGCCGGACGTGCTGCTGCTCGCGCACCGGACCGCGGACTTCTCGTTCCCCAGCGACCACGCCGTGATGGCGGGTGCAGTCGCCGGTGGGCTGTGGCTCGTCTCGCGGCGGCTCGGGCTGGTCGCGGCGGCCGCGGCGCTGCTGATGGCGTTCGCGCGCGTGTACATCGGCGCGCACTATCCCTGGGACGTCCTGGCCGGGCTGGCCTTCGGCGCCGCCGTCGTGCTGCTCGGCTGGCTGCTGCTCGGTCGGCCACTGACCCGGCTCGTCGAGTGGGCGGCGGCCCTGCCGCGCGTCGGCGGTCTCGTCGTGGCCGGCTAGCGCCGGTCAGCGCTGCCGGTCACCCACCGGACACCGAGCGCAGCGCCCGCGCCTCCTCGGCGGCGTCGACCAGCTCGGGCGCGCCCAGCGGGCGGGTCACGCTCTCGATCGGCGTGGGGGCGGGCAGGTCGAGATCGGTGACCTTGAGCTCGGCCATCTTGCGCGCCTGCGAGAGCACGGTCCGCTCGAGGGAGCCGACCGTCGCGTTGTAGTCGTCGACGGCGCGCCGCAGGGACCGGCCGAGCTTGTCGACGTGCCCGCCGAGCCGGCCGAGCCGCCGGTACAGCTCCTGCCCCAGCTCGAACACGGCGCGGGCGTGCTCGGTCAGCGCCTCCTGCTGCCAGGCGTAGGCCACGGTGCGCAGCATCGCCATCAGCGTCGTCGGCGTGGCGATCAGCACCCGGCGACGCATCGCGTCGTCGAGCAGCGACGGGTCGCGCTCGAGCGCCGGCGCGAGGAACGCGTCGCCCGGCACGAACAGCACGACGAACTCAGGGCTCGGCTGGAACGCCCGCCAGTACTCCTTGGCGCTGAGCCCCTCGACGTGGTCGCGCAGGTGGCGGGCGTGAGCGTGCATCCGGTCGCTCGCCACGTCGGGGTCCTTGGTCTCCACCGCCTGCAGGTAGGCGGCGAGCGACACCTTGGCATCCACGACGACCTG
>DASVBJ010000096.1:0-12828 GCA_036375895.1 Actinomycetes bacterium
CCGCGGCCAGCGCGGCCTGCTGGTGGCCGGCCACCAGCCCGGCCACCCGCTCGAACGCCTGGATCAGCCCGACCCGGTCCGCGCCGGCCAGCCCGGCCGGGTCCACCGCCACCAGCTCGGCCAGCGTGCCCGGGCCCAGCGCCCCGGCCAGCACCCGGTCCACCAGCGCCGCGTCCCCCGGCGCCGGGTCCAGCACGAACACCCCCGGCCCGGCCGCGGTCACCGCGAACCCGGACACCACCGCGGGCACCACCCCTGCCATGACCACCACGCTAGAACCCGCCACCGACAGAAACCGGGACGAGACCACACCACCGAAACCCTTGTGGACAAAGGGATTTCAGGCGGCGCTCAGAGAAGCGGCGTCCTAGATTCATCAGACATGAGCGACGACAACCAGCTGGGCACGATCCTCGGCGTCTGGGCCCATCCGGACGACGAGACCTACCTCTGCGGCGGCCTCATGGCCCGCGCAGCCCGAGCCGGCCACCGCGTCGTGTGCATAACGGCGACCCGCGGTGAGATGGGCTCCCCGGACGAGGACCGCTGGCCTCCCGGCCCGCCGCTCGCCGCCGTACGGACCAGGGAGCTCGAGGCCGCGCTCACGGTCCTGGGCGTCGCCGAGCACCACTGGCTCGACTACCCCGACGGCGGATGCGCCGACGTCGACCAGGACGAGGCCGTACGCCGGGTGGCCGAGATCATGGCCGACGTCAGCCCCGACACCGTGCTGACCTTCGGCCCGGACGGGATGACCGGCCACGACGACCACAAGAGCGCGAGCCGCTGGGCGAGCGCAGCCTTCGAGCAGGTGGCACCGACGCACGCCGTCCTCGGCTATGCCACGAACACCCCGGAGTGGCTCGCGCAGTTCCGGGAGGAGCTCGACCGGTTCAACGTCTTCATGGGAGCCGAGCCGCCGTGCACGCCGGTGGACGAGCTCGCCATCCACACCCGCCTGGAGGGGGACCTGCTCGACACCAAGCTGCGGGCGATCCGGCAGATGACGAGCCAGGTCGAGCCGCTGGTCAACGGCCTGGGCGAGCACTTCTTCCGCCAGGGGCTGATCGAGGAGTCGTTCCGCCGGCCCTGACCGAGCACGTCGTACGGCGCGGCCTCACCCGGTCTGTCCGACCCGGCACCTAGCCTCCCTCCATGGCCAAGACCTCGACCAGGGACCGCGCCGGCTTCCGCTGCGCCGAGTGCGGGTGGCAGACCGCGAAATGGGCCGGGCGCTGCGGCGAGTGCCAGGCGTGGGGCACGGTCGAGGAGCTCGGCGTGCCGAAGGTGCGTACGACGGCGGCCGGGCCGGTCGGCACACCGGCCCGCCCGATCGCCGAGGTAGACGTCGAGGCCGCCCGGGCCCGACCGTCCGGCGTCGACGAGCTCGACCGGGTGCTCGGCGGGGGGCTCGTGCCCGGGGCCGTCGTGCTGCTCGCGGGCGAGCCGGGTGTCGGCAAGTCGACGCTGCTGCTGGACGTCGCCGCACGGTCCGCGACCGGCGGGCGGGCGCTCTACGTCACCGGCGAGGAGTCGGCCGCCCAGGTGCGGCTGCGCGCCGGGCGCATCGGCGCGCTGCGCGACGACCTGTTCCTCGCCGCCGAGACCGATCTGGCCGCCGTCCTGGGGCACGTCGACGAGGTCAAGCCCGACCTGCTCGTCGTCGACTCGGTGCAGACCGTCGCGAGCGCCGAGGTCGAGGGTGCGCCGGGCAACGTCAGCCAGGTGCGCGAGGTGGCGGCTGCCCTCATCCGCGTGGCCAAGGAGCGCGGCATCGCCACCATCCTCGTCGGCCACGTCACCAAGGAGGGCTCGATCGCCGGCCCGCGGGTGCTGGAGCACCTCGTCGACGTGGTGCTGCACTTCGAGGGCGACCGCCACTCGCGGCTGCGCATGGTCCGCGGCGTGAAGAACCGCTACGGCCCCGCCGACGAGGTGGGCTGCTTCGACCTGTCCGACGACGGCATCACCGGGCTGCCCGACCCCAGCGGGCTCTTCCTGTCCCGACGCGAGCGCCCCGTTGCCGGCACCTGCGTCACCGTCACCGTCGAGGGCAAGCGCGCTCTCCTCGCCGAGGTGCAGGCGCTGGTCGCGGGCTCCGCCCTGAGCAACCCGCGCCGCACGACCAGCGGGCTGGAGGCCGGCCGCGTGGCGATGGTGCTCGCGGTGCTGGAGCGTCGCGGCGGTGTCCGGCTGCGCGACAACGACGTCTACGCCGCGACGGTCGGCGGCGTACGGCTCAGCGAGCCGGCCACCGACCTGGCGCTCGCCCTCGCGGTGGCCAGCGCGGTGCGCGACCACCCGGCTCAGGCCGGCCTGGTGGCCGTCGGCGAGGTCGGGCTGGCCGGCGAGATCCGCCGGGTGACTGGCATCCAGCGCCGGCTCGCAGAGGCTGCCCGGCTGGGTTTCACCCACGCCCTCGTGCCGCGCGACCCCGGCAAGGTCCCGCCCGGCATCCACGTCATCGAGGTCGACACGATCGGCGCGGCCCTGCAGCACCTCTGGCGTCCCACGCCGATCTTCTCCCGCCGTCCGGATCGCGACCCGAACGCGGTCGGTGCGCGCGGTGACCAGCCCCCCACCGGTTAGACTGCGCGCTGACCACCGACTCCGGGGAGAGGTCTTTGGCACCCACCGAGCGCGTCGACGATCCGTTGCGCGCTGCCCTCGCGGCCGTTGCGCCGGGCACCCAGCTCCGTGACGGCCTCGAGCGCATCCTCCGCGGCGGCACCGGCGCGCTGATCGTCCTCGGCTACGACAAGGTCGTCGACACCATGTGCACCGGTGGCTTCGTGCTCGACGTCGAGTTCAGCTCCACCCGACTGCGCGAGCTGGCCAAGATGGACGGCGCCATCGTGGTCGACCGCGACTGCACCAAGATCCTCCGGGCGGCCGTGCAGCTCGTGCCCGACCCGACCATCCCGACCGACGAGTCCGGCACCCGCCACCGCACCGCCGACCGGGTCAACAAGCAGACCGGTCTCGCGGTGATCTCGGTCAGCCAGTCGATGAGCATCGTCGCGATCTACGTCACCGGTCACCGCTACGCGCTCGAGGACTCGACCCAGATCCTTTCCCGCGCCAACCAGGCCCTCGCCACCCTCGAGCGCTACAAGCTCCGGCTCGACGAGGTGTCCGGCACCCTCTCGGCTCTCGAGATCGAGGACCTCGTCACGGTCCGCGACGTCTGCGCCGTCTCCCAGCGGCTCGAGATGGTGCGCCGCATCGCCGGGGAGATCGAGGGGTACGTCGTGGAGCTCGGCACCGACGGGCGGCTGCTGAGCCTCCAGCTCGACGAGCTGATCGCCGGCGTCGAGCCCGACCGCGAGCTGATCGCCCGCGACTACCTCCCGCCGCCGACCGGCCGCAAGCCGCGCACCGTGCAGACGGTGCTCACCGAGCTCGACGAGCTCTCGGCCACCGAGCTGCTCGACCTCGGGGCGGTCGCACGGTCCCTCGGCTACAACGGCGGCGACGACCTCGACGCCGCCGTGAGCCCGCGCGGCTACCGGCTGCTGGCCCGGGTGCCCCGCCTGCCCGGCCTGGTGGTCGACCGCCTGGTCGACCATTTCGGCAGCCTGCAGAAGCTGCTGGCTGCCGGCATCGACGACCTGCAGGCGGTCGAGGGCGTCGGCGAGTCGCGGGCCCGCAGCGTCCGCGAGGGCCTGTCGCGGCTCGCCGAGTCGTCGATCCTCGAGCGCTACGTCTGACGCTGCCACCGGCTCGCCCGGCCTGCCCTCGCCGATCGCCCGGGGACATCCCTTTCGCGGTCGCCCCTGGGGACCTTGGGCCCTGATCGCGGCCGGCCCCCGGCAGGACACTCGCTGTGAGAGCCGGCGAGGAGGTGGTCTGCCATGCCCACGGGCACGGTCCCTGCCCGGCCGACGTCGCCACACCCGACGGACGCGACCCGCGCGGTCGCGCTCGCCCGGTGGTCCTGGGTGATGCTGCCCGCGCTGCTCGGCTCCCTCAGCCTCGCGTTCGTCATGGGCTCGGTGCTGATCGCGCTGCTCGACGTCCCGGAGGGCGACCTGCTCGTCTCCCACGGCACGGGAGGTGTCGTGGCCGGCGTCGCCGTCCTCCTGGTCATGCTCCTGCCGCTGCCGGTGGGCGTCGTCCTGGCGATCCGGTCCTACCGGCTCGGCGGCGGCCGGGACGCCCTCGGCGCGCTCGTGGTCAACGCCCTGGTCCTGGTCGGCCTTCTCACGGCCGTCATCGCCCAGGCCGTCAGCGGCTGATCAAGGCCGGCTACGCCGGGACGAGCCCCGCCATCGCCCGCATGGACACGACGAACACCGGGTGCCCGAGCGCGTCCCGGCGCACCTCGAGCACGTAGGCGGGCAGGCCGCTCGGCGCCGGCTCGTCCTCCCGCAGGGGGCTGAGGTCGTCCGGGCCGAGCACGGCGAGCACCCGGTCGACGGCCACGCCCAGCACCCCCGACCCGTCGGGGGCCAGCACGAGGACGTCCCCCGCGTCGCCGGGGTCCGGCGCCGCCCGGAGATCGACGACCGGCAGCGGCAGGCCCCGAAGGGTCAGCAGCCCGGTGACGGGGGCGCGGGCACCGAGCAGCGGCTCGATCCCTTGCGCGCGCACGACCTCGCGCACCTCGCCGAGCCGGCCGGCGAGCTCGCGACCACCCATCCGAAACGTGACGAACCCGCTCACGACCCTCTCCGTCCCGACGCGACGTGCTCCTCCCCCTTGGCAGAGATGTCGGCAAGTCGGCGGCACAGGTCAACCAGCTCGTCGACCCGCCGTCCGCCGAGGTAGGCCTCGAGCGTGCCGGCGTCGACGGCCGGGAGGGTGCGGGCGGCGGCCCGGTACGCGGCGGCGGCCGGCCGGTGACGGCCCAGCCGGGCCAGGGCGCCCGCCAGCAGGAAGTGCGCGTGACCCGCACCGGGGTCGAGGTAGACGGCCTTTCGCAGCGGCGCCAGCGCCTCGCCGTCCAGCCCGAGGGTGGCGAGCGCCTGACCTCGCACGACGTACGCCGGGGCGAGCAGCGGCTGCGCCTCCGCCGCCCGGCCGGCGAGGTCGGCCGCCTCGGCGTAGCCGCCCGCCGCCAGTGCCGTCCGGGCCAGCTCGAGCAGCGCCGCGGGGTCGGACGCCGGCGCGGGCGTCTGCGACGGCAGAGCCGAGGCCGCGGGCGACGGCACAGCCGAGGCGGCGGGCGACGGCACAGCCGAAGTGGCGGGCGACGGCGCGGCGGGCCGGCGGCTGCCGGCCACCAGGCCGGCCGACCCGCGCCCGGGCGGGACCCGGGCGGGCCGCGGGCGGCCCGGTTCCGGCGCCGTGGGCGGGGGCACCGCCGACGCCTGGGCATCGTGCGTGCGCCGGTAGACGAACGCGTCCCCGATCGGCACGAGCGCGAACTCGTCGCTGACCTGCCAGAGCGTCTCGGAGTGTCCGAGCAGCAGGTAGCCGCCTTCCGCCAGCACCGTCCGGAAGCGGGCGATCAGCGCCCGGGTGGTCTCCCGGGAGAAGTAGATCGTGACGTTGCGGCAGACCACCAGGTCGACCTCGCCGGGCCCGAACGGGGGCGGGTCCGTCACCAGGTTGTGCAGCTGGAGGTCGACGAGCCCGCGCACCTCGTCGCGGACCTGCAGCGCTGCGCCGGGGCTCGGCTCGAACCAGCGGTCGCGCACGTTCGCGGGCGCCGTGTCGAGGGTGCGTCCCGAGTAGGTGGCCCGTCGTGCCGCGCGCAGCGCCTCGGCGGAGACGTCGGTCGCGAGGATGCGGGTGCCGGGCCGATCGCCCAGCATCGGCGAGAGCTCGAGCAGCAGCATCGCGAGCGTGTACGGCTCCTCGCCCGTCGAGCAGCCCGCGCTCCAGATGGTCAGCGGGCGCTCCCGGCCGGCGGCACGGCGCAGCAGCTCGGGCAGCACCCGCCGTCGCAGCGCCTCGACCTGTGGCGGGTTGCGGAAGAAGTGCGTCTCCTGCACGGTCACCGCGTCGAGGAGTCGCTGGCGCTCCGCCTCGCCACCAGGACTGCGCAGCAGGGCGACGTACGCCGCGACGTCGGGGCTGCCGGTCGAGCCGAGCCGCTCGGCCAGCACGCCGGTGAGGCCGGGGCGGCGGCTGTGGTCGAACACCAGTCCGGCCGCCTCGGCGAGGTAGGCGCGGACCAGCGCGAAGTCGTCGTCGGTGAGCGTCACCGTCGACCCCCCGTCCCCACGGGACGGCGCACGGCGGCGGCGATGGCGGGCGCGATGTCCGGCAGCGCCAGCTCGACCTCCACCGCGCCGAGGGCCTGGGCCGCGGCCGGCATGCCCCAGACGACGCTGGTCGGCTCGTCCTGCCCGAACGTCAGCGCACCCGTGTCGCGCAGCTTGCGCAGCCCGGCCGCCCCGTCCCTCCCCATGCCGGTGAGCAGCACCCCGAGCGCCCGGTCGCCGCACGTCACGGCCGCGCTCGAGAAGGCAGCGTCGACCCCGGGCACATGGAACTGGCCGGGCGGTGGCGTTCGCAGCTCGACCCGCAGGCCGTGCCCGAGCAGGGTGTTCTTGCCGGCGGGCGCGACGTGCACCGTGCCCGGTCGGAGCCGGCGACCGTCCTCGGCCATCACCACCGGCAGCGGCGACAGCCCGTCGAGCCAGCTGGCGAGGCTCTCCACGAACCCATCGGCCATGTGCTGGACGACCAGGACCGGCACGGGCAGGTCGGGCGGCAGGTCGGAGAGGATCGTCGCCAGCGCCGGCGGCCCGCCCGTCGAGGCCCCGATGATCACGACCCGCACGGCAGGCTCGTCCGCGAGCTCAGACCGGCCCGCCTGCTGCGACCCGGCGCCAGCGGCCGCGGGCGGGAGCGCGGCGTCAGCGGCCGAAGGGGAGGCAGCCGGTGCGGCGGCGGCCGCCCGGCCGCCCGGGTTGCTCAGCCCCCTGGCCCGCAGCCGGTTGCGCGGGTGCGTGATCACCCGGACCCGGCTGGCCACCCGCAGGTGGCGGCGCAGCGCGGTGACGTACTGCGGGGAGGTGGGCAGCGCGTCCAGCGCCCCGACCACGTCGACTGCGCCCGCGGCCAGCGCCTCACGGGAGTGCTCCGCGGCCGAGCCGCAGACGACGATAGGAGTGGGCCGGGTGCCCATGATGCGCTCGATCGCCTCGATGCCACCCGCCGCAGGGTCGAGGTCGAGGAGCACCGCGCCCGGGCTGTGCCGTACCACGGCGGCCTCCGCGGCCTCGGCCGTGCAGACCTCCGCCGCCACGACGAATCCGGGCCCCGAGAGCAGGCCGCGCAGCGCCTTCGCCCGGACCCGGCTGTCCGCGACCACCACGACCACGAGAGCGGGCTCGACCACGCCGGTCTGCTCGCTGGGCGTGGACACGTCACCTCACATGCGTCTCGGCGCTCACCGTGACAGGTGAGGCTCAGGTGGCAGCCGGACCCCGGCCACCGCCCTCCTCCAAGCCGCATCGTCACCCGGATGGTCCGACTTGAGGGGATGCGCCCACACCGGCCGGCTCGCATCGCGTGCGACTTTCGGGCAGCGTGGCGCCGCTATCCTTGTCTGATGCCACACCCCCGACGGCTCCTCCAGCACCGCCTGTTCGCCGAGCTCGCGACGTTCGGGCTGGTCGGCGGGCTGTGCCTCGTGACCGACATCGTGCTGTTCAACGTGCTCGCCTTCGGCGTGGGGATGCTGCCGGAGCTGGCCAAGGCCATCACCATGGCCGTGACCGCAGCCATGGCCTTCGTCGGCCACAAGACGGTGACGTTCCGCCACCGGCGGGGCCGCGGGCTCAGGCACGAGGTCCCGATGTTCACCGCGGTGACCGTCCTGAGCCTGGTGGCGGGGCTCGGACCCCTCTGGCTGGTGCGGCAGGCCGACGGCATGGGCGGCCCGATCTGGCTCAACGCCGCCAACCTCGTGGGCATCGCGCTCGGGACGGTCGTGCGGTACGTGGCCTACCGGAAGGTCGTCTGGGCCCGCCCGCACGTCGAGGGCTCCGCCGGCGGCCGGCCGGCGACCGCCGAGGTCGGCTCAGGCGTCTGACGTACGGGATCCGCCGTCCCCTGGGAACGTGCGGGTCACCACCTCGGGTGCCACCGGGCGCTGCAGGTGCAGCACGAACTGGTAGGCGAACAGCGTCGGCCGCAGCGAGACGGTCACCCGGTCCAGCTTGCGCATGATCCGCGTGCCGAGTGACCCGCCCTCGGTGGCGAGCACGTCGAACGGCAGCCCGACCTCGCTCCGGCGGCGGACCTCGAACCCTCCGTTGCGGAGCATCCGGTCGAGGCTCTTCCTGGTGAAGAACCGGTAGTGGGTCTTGTCGAGGATGCCGCGCTGGTCGTAGTCGAACGTCCCCGCGACGCTGCGCGCACGGGGATACCAGTGGCCGAAGTTGGGGACCGACACGATGAGCCGGCCCGACGGAGCCAGCACCGCAGCGATGTCGTCCAGGATCCGCTCCGGCTGCCGCAGGTGCTCGAGGACGTCGGCGGCGACGACGACGTCGTAACCGGCGCCCACCTCCGCAGGTATGCCGTCCTCGAGGTCGCCGACGACGAACTCGTCGACGCGACCCAGCGTCTCCGGGAACGCCTCCCGGTCGACTCCGGTGACGTGGTGGCCGAGCTCGCGGATCCGCGCGGAGAGGAGGCCGCTCGAGCAGCCGAGGTCGAGGACCCTGGAGGGCGGCAGGTCGGCCAGGAACTCGAGGATCCGGGTGTGCGAGCTGCCCTCGCTCTCCTTCAGGCCGTAGTCGGCGTCGACGCTGCCGTAGTCGCCGCTGGTGAAGCCCATCTTCCCGAGCCGGTACCGGACCACGTCCTTGGAGACGTCCTTGGCGTAGCCGAGACCGTTGACGTAGCAGACCTCGTCGCCGTAGTAGGTCGGGATCGGCACCTCGACGATCCGCTTCCCGCGGTCGATCAGCTGGATGATGATCTGCGTGTCGAAGTTGAAGCCGTCGGAGTTGCGGTGGAAGGGGATGGACTTCAACGCGTGCACGGAGTAGGCGCGGTAGCCGGAGTGCCACTCGGTGAGGTTCGCGCCGGCCACGGCGTTCTCGAACCGGGTGAGGATCTTGTTCCCGAGGTACTTGTAGAGCGGCATGCCCCCGCGGCGCGCGGCACCCTCGGTCATCATCCGGGACCCGAAGACGGCGTCCGCCTCGCCGCGGACCAGCGGCTCCACCATCGAGCCGAGGAGCTCCGGGGCGTACTGCCCGTCACCGTGCAGCAGCACGATGATGTCGAGGTCGTGCGCGATCGCCAGGTCGTAGCCGGACTTCTGGTTCCCGCCGTAGCCGAGGTTCCGCTCGTGGCGGATGACGGTGATCGGCAGGTCCGGCGCGGTCTGCTGGTAGCCCAGGGCCACGAGGTGGGTGGCGTCGTGGCTCGCGTCGTCGCAGATGAAGATCTCTGCGATCCGGCTGCGGAAGTCCTGCGGGATGCGGTCGAGAACGCTGGCGAGGGTGGTGACCGCGTTGTAGGCGACCACGAGGACGCCGATACGCGGCTCGCGACGGTGCACGGGCGCTTGGGACTTCTCCGGGCTATTCACGGCAGCAGGATAAGCGCACGGCGAGGCATCCCGAGAATCGGCAGCGCGTCTGAGGCGGGCTGTCCCGGCACCCGTGCCGTGCGAGGATCGGCAGGTCATGGCCTTCTCCCCGCTGCACGCCCCGGTCCTGGGGTGGTACGCCGAGAACGCCCGCGACCTGCCGTGGCGCCGCCCGGACGCCACCCCGTGGTCGGTCCTGGTCAGCGAGATCATGCTGCAGCAGACGCCGGTGTCGCGGGTCCTGCCGGTGCACGAGCAGTGGCTGCAGCGCTGGCCGCGGCCGGCCGACCTCGCCGCAGAGCCGCCCGGTGAGGCGGTCCGCGCATGGGGACGGCTGGGCTACCCGCGGCGGGCGCTGCGCCTGCACGAGGCGGCCGGGGTGGTCGTCCGCGACCACGGCGGGACGGTGCCGTCGTCGTACGACGACCTGCTGGCACTACCAGGCGTCGGTGCCTACACGGCCGCGGCGGTCGCGTCGTTCGCGTTCGGCGGCCGGCACGCCGTGCTCGACACGAACGTACGCCGGGTGCTGGCCCGGGTCGCCTCCGGCCAGGAGCACCCGCCGCCGGCCCTGACCGCGACCGAGCGGCGGCTGGCCGAGTCGCTGGTGCCGGACGAGCCGGACGTCGCCGCGACCTGGGCGGTGGCGGTGATGGAGCTGGGCGCCCTCGTCTGCACCGCGCGCGAGCCACGCTGCGCCGACTGCCCGGTCGTCGCCGCCTGCGCCTGGCAGGTCGCCGGCAGGCCGGCGTACGACGGGCCGCCCCGACGCGGGCAGCCCTTCGCCGGCACCGACCGGCAGGTGCGCGGCCTGCTGCTGGGGGTGCTGCGCCACGCGGACGGTCCGGTGCCGGCGGCTGCGCTGGACGCGGTCTGGTGCGAAGACGAGCAGCGGCGACGAGCCCTGGCCGGGCTGCTCGCCGACGGGCTGGTCGAGGTGGCCGGGCCCGACAGCTACCGCCTGCCCGCCGGGCCCCCCTAGCCAAGATCGTTTGGACGCTCGCTCACCGGACACGCCGGTCGAGCGGTGGGTCGGCGTCCAAAGGATCTTGGAACGTGACGAGGGCGGCCCCGGACACGGTGGTCCGGGGCCGCCCTCCTCGTCGTACGGGACTACTCCTGCTGGCCCGCGGTCTCGACCGGAGCCACGTCGGGCAGCGCGGCCTTGACCTCACCCGAGAAGGTGAAGGACGCCTCGTCGCCCTCGCCGGCCGCGTCGACCAGCACGATCTGGCCGGGCCGCACCTCGCCGAAGAGGATCTTCTCGGAGAGGACGTCCTCGATCTCGCGCTGGATCGTGCGGCGCAGCGGACGGGCGCCCAGCACCGGGTCGTAGCCCTTCTTGGCCAGCAGCTCCTTGGCCGCCGGCGTGAGCTCGATGCCCATGTCCTTGTCGTGCAGCCGCTCGTCGAGCTTGGTCAGCATCAGGTCGACGATCTTGATGATCTCTTCCGGGGTGAGCTGGTGGAACACGACGATGTCGTCGATGCGGTTGAGGAACTCGGGCCGGAAGTGCTGCTTGAGCTCGTCCTGGACCTTGTTCTTCATCCGGTCGTAGCTGGACTGCACCTCCTCGCTGGCGAAGCCGAGGTTGAAGCCCTTGGAGATGTCACGGGTGCCGAGGTTCGTGGTCATGATGATCACGGTGTTCTTGAAGTCGACGACCCGGCCCTGGGAGTCGGTCAGGCGACCGTCCTCCAGGATCTGCAGCAGCGAGTTGAAGATGTCCGGGTGGGCCTTCTCCACCTCGTCGAAGAGCACGACGGAGAACGGCTTGCGGCGCACCTTCTCGGTGAGCTGGCCACCCTCCTCGTACCCGACGTAGCCGGGAGGCGAGCCGAACAGCCGCGACACGGTGTGCTTCTCGGAGAACTCCGACATGTCGAGCTGGATCAGCGCGTCCTCGTCGCCGAACAGGAACTCCGCGAGCGTCTTGGACAGCTCGGTCTTACCGACGCCGGACGGGCCGGCGAAGATGAACGAGCCACCGGGACGCTTCGGGTCCTTGAGGCCGGCCCGGGTGCGGCGGATCGCCTGCGAGAGGGCCTTGATGGCCTGCTGCTGGCCGATGACGCGCTTGTGCAGCTCGTCCTCCATGCGCAGCAGTCGCTGGCTCTCCTCCTCGGTCAGCTTGAAGACCGGGATGCCGGTGGCGGTGGCGAGGACCTCGGCGATGAGCTCCTCGTCGACCTCGGCGACGACGTCCATGTCGCCGGCCTTCCACTCCTTCTCCCGCTTGGCCTTCTCCTGCAGCAGGGTCTTCTCGCGGTCGCGCAGCGACGCGGCCTTCTCGAAGTCCTGAGCGTCGATCGCCGACTCCTTGTCGCGCCGGACGGCGGCGATGCGCTCGTCGAACTCGCGCAGGTCCGGCGGCGCGGTCATCCGACGGATGCGCATGCGGGAGCCGGCCTCGTCGATGAGGTCGATCGCCTTGTCCGGCAGGAACCGGTCGGAGATGTACCGGTCGGCGAGCGAGGCGGCCGCGACCAGCGCGCCGTCGGTGATCGAGACGCGGTGGTGGGCCTCGTACCGGTCCCGCAGCCCCTTGAGGATCTCGATGGTGTGGGCCAGCGTCGGCTCGGCCACCTGGATCGGCTGGAACCGCCGCTCGAGGGCGGCGTCCTTCTCGAGGTGCTTGCGGTACTCGTCGAGGGTCGTGGCACCGATGGTCTGCAGCTCGCCGCGGGCCAGCATCGGCTTCAGGATCGACGCGGCGTCGATCGCGCCCTCGGCGGCACCCGCCCCGACCAGCGTGTGCAGCTCGTCGATGAACAGGATGATGTCGCCGCGGGTGCGGATCTCCTTGAGGACCTTCTTCAGCCGCTCCTCGAAGTCACCGCGGTAGCGGCTGCCTGCGACGAGGGCGCCGAGGTCGAGGGTGTAGAGCTGCTTGTCCTTGAGGGTCTCGGGCACCTCGCCCTTGACGATGGCCTGCGAGAGGCCCTCGACGACGGCGGTCTTGCCGACGCCCGGCTCGCCGATGAGGACGGGGTTGTTCTTGGTACGGCGGGACAGCACCTGCATGACCCGCTCGATCTCCTTCTCGCGCCCGATGACCGGGTCGAGCTTGCCCTCGCGCGCCGCCTGCGTGAGGTTGCGACCGAACTGGTCGAGCACGAGCGAGGTCGACGGGGCGCCCTCGGCCGGACCGCCCGCGGCGGCCGTCTCCTTGCCCTGGTAGCCGGACAGGAGCTGGATGACCTGCTGGCGGACCCGGTTCAGGTCGGCGCCGAGCTTGACCAGCACCTGGGCGGCGACGCCCTCGCCCTCACGGATCAGGCCGAGCAGGATGTGCTCGGTGCCGATGTAGTTGTGGCCGAGCTGCA
>DASVBJ010000196.1:0-6802 GCA_036375895.1 Actinomycetes bacterium
CGACAAGCAGTGGCCCAGGCTCGACGCGCTGCGGGAGCCGGACATCGACCACGACGACCGGCTCGTCGCTCTCGCGATGCGCCGGCCCCTCGGCGCGTTCTACCGGGTCGGTGCGTTCCGGCTCGACGACATGCAGTCGGCCGTGAACGAGCTGTCGGCGATCGTCGTCTCCGCGTCCGTGCACGAGGGTTGGGTCGCGCCGACCCGGGTGCGCCGCGACGGCAAGATCATGCACGTGATCGAGAAGCCGGTCGGCGCCCGGGTGCTCGGAGGGCACGCCTTCACCATCGTCGGCTACAACGACATCGGCTTCCTCGTGCAGAACTCCTGGGGCAACAAGTGGGGTCGCGGCGGCTTCGCGACGCTGCCCTACGACGACTGGCTCGAGTCGGGCTACGACGCCTGGGTCGCCCGGCCCGGCGTACCGTCCATCGTCTCCTCGCGGCAGCACACGAAGACGGTCACGGTCTCCGGCGGCGCGCTGGCCGAGGGACCCGGTCCCGATCTCGCCCGGCTGACGCGGCACGTCGTCAACCTCGGCAACGACGGCGTGCTCTCGCAGAACGGCCGGTTCGTGAGCACACCGAACCAGGTCCACCAGGTCTTCGAGCGGATGGCCGACTACCACGCGCACTGGGCGGGCCAGCCGGACGGCGCGGCCGAGCCGAGCCGGGTGGTGCTGTACGCACACGGTGGCCTCAACAGCGAGGGCACCGGCCTCACCATCGCCCAGCGGCAGCTGAACTGGTGGCTCAACAACCGCGTCTACCCGGTCACCTTCGCGTGGCAGACCGGGCCGGTGGAGACGCTGACCGACCAGCTCACCGACATCGTGCGGCGCCGACTGCCGGCCGGCGGGCTGGGGTTCAACCTGGTCGAGCAGTTCGACCGGTTCGTGGAGAAGTTCGCCCGGTCGAACGTCCGCTGGATGTGGGACGAGATGAAGGAGAACGCCGCGCTCGCGGCGAAGCCGATCCCGCGGTCAAAGGCGCCGGTCTGGCCGCCGGACACCGAGGCGGCGCAGCGGCGGATGGCCGAGCTGCCCGGGGCGTCGCTGGTGGCCGACCGGCTGGCAAGGTACGTCGTGGCCGCACCCGCCGAGCGGCCGGTCGAGGTGCACCTGGTCGGTCACAGCGCGGGCTCGATCTTCCTGGCCGGTGTGCTCGACCGGCTCGCCGAGCTCGGCGTCCCGGTGGCGTCGCTGACCTACCTCGCCCCGGCGATCCGCACCGACGTGTGGATGCGCCAGGTGCTGCCGCACCTGCGCGAGCGGCGGGTCGCCCGCTTCGCGTCCTTCGGGCTCGACGACGCCCGCGAGCTCGACGACACGTGCGGGGCCGGCGGCGTGAACGTCTACCAGAAGTCGCTGCTCTACCTGGTGTCCCGGGCGCTCGAGCGGACCGCGAAGGGACAGGCCGAGGTGCCGCTGGTCGGGATGGCGCGGTTCGCGGCGACCGCGGTCGGGGGGACCACCCTGGCCGAGGCCGTGCGCGGTGTCGGCGGCGATCTCGTCTGGGCGCCCTCGGAGCAGCCGGCGGTGAGCCGGACCGACTCCACCACGCACGGTGGCTTCGACGACGACGGGCCCACGATGACCTCGGTGATGCTGCGCGTCCTCGGGCGGGCGCAGGCCGAGGAGCGCTGCGTCTTCCGTCCCAACGTGCCGCTGTCCGGCCCCGAGCCGCCGGAGCGGGCACCGGCGGTCGGCCGGGCGGAGCCGACGACGGCGGAGGTCGCAGAGGCGGGGACGGTGCCGGTCAGCCGCATGGCGCCGCCGGCGCGCAAGCCGGGCCGGCAGAAGGCGGTGCCGCCGGCGCGCCCGGTCAAGGGGCGCCGGACCGATAAGGCCGGCCCGGTCGCGCTGCCGGAGGCGAGGGAGGCCCCCGAGTCGACGAGCCAGATCATGGACGCCCTGCTCCGGAGCGGCTGGGAGCCCGCCGACAGCTGACCGACCGGCACCCCGACCGGTCCGCTCCGGGGGGCGGTCAGCCGAGCGAGTCGAGCTGCTCGGTGAGCCAGGCCACGGGTGGCAGGCGGGACGCCCGCTCGGCCAGCCGTCGGGTGCGCGCCAGCCGCTCGTCGTCGGGCATGCACAGCGCCGCGTGCAGCGCGTCCGCGGTGCCGTAGACGTCGAACGGGTTCACCAGCAGCGCGTCGTCGGCGAACTCGTCGGCCGCGCCGGCCTGGGTGGACAGCACGACGGCGCAGCCCCGCTCGGAGAGCAGGGGCACCTCCTTGGCGACGAGGTTCATGCCGTCGCGCACCGGGTTGACGAGGAGCACGTCGCCGAGCCGGTACAGCGCCAGCGAGCGGGCGTAGTCGTCGTTCACGTACAGGATGATCGGGCGCCAGTCCGCCGTGCCGAACTCGTCCTCGATCTCGCCCGCCAGCCGCTGCACGCTGCCGGTGTACTCGCGGTACTCCGGCAGGTCGTGCCGGCTCGGATAGGCGGAGGCGACGTGCACCACCCGGCCGTGCCACTCCGGGTAGCGGCGCAGCAGGTCCCGGTAGGCGAGCAGGCCGCGGCCGATGTTCTTCGACAGCTCCGTGCGGTCGACCCGCACGATGGACTTCCGGCCGGCGAGCTGCTCGATGAGAGCGGCCCGGCGGGCCACCACGTCGTCCTGAGCCGCCCGCTCGCGCAGGCTGTCGGGCTCGACCCCGAGCGGGTGGACGCCGAGGCGGGTCGTGCGCCCGTCGTACGTCACCTCGAGGGTGCCGTCGCCCGCCGTCTTGCAGCCGGCCCCCAGCACGTCGGCGCAGCAGTCGACGAAGGCCTTCGCCCAGCGGCGGGAGTGGAACCCGGTGTGGTCGGCTCCCAGCATGCCGCGCAGCGTCTCGACGGCAACGTCGTCCGGCAGCAGGCGGAAGTAGTCCGGGGGCGCCCACGGGGTGTGGGAGAAGTGGGCGATGCGCACGTCCGGGCGCAGGTCGCGCAGCAGCCGGGGGGCCAGGGTGAGGTGGTAGTCCTGGATCAGCACCTTCGCGCCGGGGGCCGCATCCTCGGCGAGCGCCTCGGCGAAGCGCCGGTTGTAGGCCTCGTACGACGCCCACTCCCGCCGGAACGCGCTGTCGAAGGCCGGGGCGGTGGGCGTCGCGTAGAGCAGGTGGTGCACGAACCACAGCGTGGAGTTGGCGACGGCGTTGTAGGCCCGGTGGAACGTCGCCGGGTCGATGTCGAGCATGCGCACCGCGGTGCCGCCCGTCTCGTGACCGTCGTGGTCGAGCCGGCCGCCCGGGGCGTGGACAGCTGCCGCTCGGTCCGCGTCGGACAGGGCCGCGCAGACCCACACCGCCTCGTGCCCGGCGCCGATGCTCATCAACGCGGAGACCAGGCCGCCGCCGCCGCGGTTCGCCCGCAGCGTGCCGTCGTCGGCCTCCGAGAACGACAGGGGCCCGCGGTTGGACGCGACGAGCAGCTCGGCCTTTCCGGCGGGGTCGGCGTGACCTGGTTGATCCATGGACCTGACCCTCCCGCGCGGCGCCGGGACAGGCAACCCCGGCGCCGTCTCAGCCCCCGGACCGACTCTCTGCCGTCGATCAGCGCGGACCTAGACTCGACCGCACAACTGAACACCCGCTCATCAAGAGGGGCAGAGGGAACGGCCCGTTGAAGCCCCGGCAACCGCACTCGAGCGCTCGTCCGCGTCCACGCGAGGCCCGCTCGGTCACGGTGCCAAGTCCGACCCACGGCGTCCGCCGATGGGAAAGATGAGGAGAAAGGCCTCGCCATGACTGCTCTGTCCGCGCCCGTCGCGGTCCCCACCGCCGACCTGGGCCGCGCCACGTCGCTCTCCTGTCGCGAGTGCGGCGCCGTCACGGCCCTCGGCCCGCACTACGCCTGCTCGGAGTGCTTCGGCCCGCTCGAGGTTGCCTACGACTTCGGCGGCCCGGGCGACATCACCCGCGCGTCGATCGAGGCCGGCCCGCGCAGCATCTGGCGCTACCGCGACCTGCTGCCGGTGCCGCGCTCGGTGGCCGAGACCCCCAACCTGGAGCCCGGCGGCACCCCGCTCGTGCGCGCCCACCACCTCGGACGCGCGCTGGGCATGCGGTCGCTGTGGGTCAAGGACGACAGCGCCAACCCGACCCACTCCTTCAAGGACCGGGTCGTCGCCTGCGCGCTCGCCGCGGCGCGCGAGCTGGGCTTCACGACCCTCGCCTGCCCGTCGACGGGCAACCTGGCCAACGCCGTCGCCGCCGCGGCGGCCCGCGCGGGCATCCGGTCGGTGGTCCTCGTGCCCTCCGACCTCGAGCAGCAGAAGATCGTGACGACGGCGGTGTACGGCGGGACGCTGGTCGCCGTGGAGGGCAACTACGACGACGTGAACCGGGTCGCCTCGGAGCTGGCCGGCGAGCACGACGACTGGGCGTTCGTGAACGTCAACGTGCGGCCCTACTACGCCGAGGGCTCCAAGACGCTCGGCTTCGAGGTCGCCGAGCAGCTCGGCTGGCGGCTGCCCGAGCAGGTTGTCATCCCGGTGGCGTCCGGGTCGCAGCTGACCAAGGTGGACAAGGCGTTCCGCGAGCTGGGGTCGCTCGGACTCGTCGACCCCACGGCGTACAAGATCATCGGGGCCCAGGCGGCGGGCTGCTCGCCGGTGTCCGCGGCGTTCAAGGCGGGTCACGACGTCGTCGCGCCGGTGCGGCCGTCGACGATCGCCAAGTCGCTGGCCATCGGCAACCCGGCCGACGGCCCGTACGTGCTGGACGCCTGCCGGAGCACCGGCGGCCTGGTGGAGGACGTCACCGACGAGGAGATCGTCGAGGGCATCCGGCTGCTGGCCCGGACCGAGGGGATCTTCGCCGAGACCGCGGGCGGCGTGACGGTCGCCGTGCTGAAGAAGCTCGTCGAGGCGGGCCGGCTCGACCCGGACGCCGACACCGTCGTGTTCAACACCGGCGACGGGCTGAAGACCCTCGACGCGGTGGCGCCGGTGGTGGGCCCGGCGGCGACGATCCCGCCGTCGGCGGAGGCCTTCTCGGCGGCCGGCCTGGGCTGAGGCCGGGTGACGGCGGGGTCTGGCCCGTCCGGGCTAAACCGTTCGGACCCCGCATCCCCAGATGCGGCATTGCCCTGTGCAGGGGGGACATCGGGCGTTACGCTGCGCCTCGGTCGAGCTTCGAGTGCACCAAGAGCTGTTCGCGGAGCCCCAGCCCATCGTGGCCGGGTCGAGCACGACCCGATCCCGTGTGGTGCGGGATCGTCGGCCCGGCAACAGGAGTAGGAATGGCTCAGGGCACCGTCAAGTGGTTCAACAGCGAGAAGGGCTACGGCTTCATCGCGGTTGACGGTGGCGCGGACGTGTTCGTCCACTACAGCGCGATCCAGATGGACGGCTACCGCTCCCTCGAGGAGGGGCAGCGGGTGGAGTTCGAGATCTCGCAGGGTCAGAAGGGTCCGCAGGCGGACGCTGTCCGCGCGGTCTGACGAGCCCGGCAGGCGCCATCGCGACGGCCCGGCCCCCCGCGTGGGGGCCGGGCCGTCGCGTGTCCCGCGTGTCCCGGTCGGTGGGGACGACGCGCTTGCACTCGAGGGGGCAGAGTGCTAATCATTGCGTTAGCACTCTCCTTGTGAGAGTGACAAGGAGACATCCCGGATCTGACCGGTGAGGTCGGCGCGGGAGCGGCGAGGGTCGCCGCGACCGGTCGGCCGTCCGTCGCGGGCGCCGCGCAGATCCGTCTTCCACCCCGATCGGGAGGACCGGAACCGCATGGCAAAGATCATCGCTTTCGACGAGGAGGCCCGGCGCGGCCTCGAGCGGGGCATGAACCAGCTCGCCGACGCCGTCAAGGTGACGCTCGGCCCCAAGGGCCGCAACGTCGTCCTGGAGAAGAAGTGGGGCGCCCCCACGATCACCAACGACGGCGTCTCCATCGCCAAGGAGATCGAGCTCGAGGACCCGTACGAGAAGATCGGCGCCGAGCTGGTCAAGGAGGTCGCGAAGAAGACGGACGACGTCGCCGGTGACGGCACGACGACCGCGACCGTTCTCGCCCAGGCGCTGGTCAAGGAGGGCCTGCGCAACGTCGCCGCGGGCGCGAACCCGATGGCGCTCAAGCGCGGCATCGAGACGGCCGTCGAGCGGGTGAGCGAGGAGCTCTCCAAGATGGCCAAGCCGGTCGAGACCAAGGAGCAGATCGCGGCCACGGCCTCGATCTCCGCGGCCGACACGCAGATCGGCGAGATGATCGCCGAGGCGATGGACAAGGTCGGCAAGGAAGGCGTCATCACCGTCGAGGAGAGCAACACCTTCGGGCTCGAGCTCGAGCTCACCGAGGGCATGCGCTTCGACAAGGGCTACATCTCGCCGTACTTCGTGACCGACCCCGAGCGCATGGAGACGGTCCTCGACGACCCGTACGTCCTCGTGCTCAACTCGAAGATCTCGGCCGTCAAGGACCTGCTCCCGCTGCTCGAGAAGGTCATGCAGTCGGGCAAGCCGCTGGCCATCATCGCCGAGGACGTCGAGGGTGAGGCCCTCGCGACCCTGGTCGTGAACAAGATCCGCGGCACCTTCAAGTCGGTCGCCGTCAAGGCCCCCGGCTTCGGTGACCGCCGCAAGGCCATGCTGCAGGACATCGCGATCCTGACCGGTGGCCAGGTCATCAGCGAGGAGGTCGGTCTCAAGCTCGAGAACGCCGGCCTCGACCTGCTGGGCCGCGCCCGCAAGGTCGTCGTCACCAAGGACGAGACGACGATCGTCGAGGGTGCCGGTGACGCCGACCAGATCGCCGGCCGGGTCAACCAGATCCGCGCCGAGATCGAGAAGTCGGACTCCGACTACGACCGCGAGAAGCT
>DASVBJ010000120.1:0-2294 GCA_036375895.1 Actinomycetes bacterium
GGATCGGTCCTTCGGCATGCGCCGGACGGAGGTGCGGTGCAAGCGCTGCGGCTCGCACCTCGGGCACGTCTTCGATGACGCGCCGCAGACGCCCACCGGCGACCGCTACTGCATCAACTCGCTGTCGATCAGCCTCGAGGAACAGCCCTAGCTCCGTCGCGGCCGAGCCCCCGCTCCTTGCAGCGATCATGCACGTTCCGTCGATCGATCGGTGAAAGCCCGGGATCCCTTTGTCCACAGGGGTTTTCGAGTCTGTCTGAGTCGTCGGGAACTGTCGGTGGTGGCGTCTAGGGTCGGGTCATGGCAGAGGTTCTGGACCCACCCGCGGCGCACCCGGCGTGCGTCGCGCTGACGGCGATCGACCAGGCGGTCGACGCCCTGCTGGCGGCGAACCTCTGGTCCATGTCCGAGGCCGAGACGCTGGCGCACCGGAAGGCGTTGCAGCGGGTGGCGGCAAAGCTGGACGCGGCCCGACTCGCCGCGATCCGGGAGGTGGAGGGTCGGGGCGCGGCCGTTTCCGCCGGAGCGTCCTCGACGCAAGCGTGGCTGCAGGGCGCGCTGCGGATGCGTCCTGCGGCGGCCAAGGAGGAGGTAGCCCTGGCCAAGGCACTGGACGGCGACCTCGCCGTGACCGGGCACGCGGTGGCATCCGGAGAGGTGTCGCTGGCGCACGCCGCCGAGGTGGCCCGGGCCGTGGCCGCGCTGCCCGCCGCGGTACCGGCCGGGACCCGCCGCCGGGGCGAGGCCTTCCTGTTGGAGCAGTCCCGCCACTTCCGGCCGGACCAGGTGGCGACGATGGGCCGGCACCTGCTGCACGCGGTCGACCCGGAGCTCGGCCAGCGACTGGCCCGGGATGAGCAGGACGAGGTCGACGCCACCACCTTCACCCTGCTGCGTCGGCGCAACGGCTCACGCGACCTGCGCGGGCACCTCGACGCCGAGTCGGGCGCGCTGCTCGAGGCGGCCATCGACCCGCTGGCCGCTCCCCGCCCCGCCGACGGCGGGCTGCCCGACCTGCGGACGGCGGGTCAGCGCCGCGCCCAGGCGCTGATCGAGCTGGTCCGCCAGGCGATGGCCTCCCCGGACATGCCCGAGCAGGGCGGCGAGCCGGTGACCATGCTTGTCACCGTGCCGATGCAGACCCTCGAGTCACGGCTGTCGCCGGGTGACCCTCCCGGCGACGAGTGCGACGCCGGATGCGCAGGCGTGCCGGCAGCAGGGCTCGAGGACGGCACCCCGCTGTCCGCGGAGGCCGCCCGCCGGCTGGCCTGCGACGCGAAGATCGTGGCTGCAGTGCTCGGCACGGCCGGGGAGATCCTCGACATCGGCCGCACGGCACGGGCGGTCCCGCGGGCGATCCGGCGGGCGCTTGTCGCCCGCGACGGTGGCTGCGCGTTTCCCGGCTGCGACCGCCCGCCGGCCTGGTGCCACGCGCACCACATCATCCACTGGGCGCACCGCGGCCCGACGGCACTGACCAATCTTGTGCTGCTGTGCGGCCACCATCACCGGGTGGTCCACCACCACGGCTGGAGGGTCCACATCGGGTCCGAGGGCCTCCCGATCTTCACGCCGCCACGTTGGATCGACCCGGACCAGGTGCCGATCGGCCGATCCTGGCGACACTCCCTCGACCAGCTGCCACTGCTCAACTGACCGATCGCCGACCCGTCGCGCGAGCGGGAGTCCTACCCGGCTGTGGTTCACCAGGTCGCGCCCGAACGCGGCCAGCAGCACCCAACTCAGAGCCGAGATCGACCCGAGGGCTAACTCGACGGACAGCACCGTCGCACGATGGTTATCCGCGCGCACGCGCCGGGCCGGGCCGGTCCCGGACCGCCGCCGCGGGCACGGTCCGCTGGCACACTCCAGGTCATGACCGACCACCTGGCGCCGCGGCATAGCCGCCCGCCCGGCACACCACGACCGCGCCAACGGAGCGGCGTCCGTGAGCGTCTCGCCGGGACTGTCGCGCTGCTAGTCCTGCTCGCCGTGCTCGCCGTGTGGGTCGGGCCAGCGATGTGGGTCGTGCCGAACCGGTGGCCGAATGTGCAGCTGACCGCCTCGATCCCGCCGCTGCTCCTCGTGCCGCCGCTGATCCGGTGGCCCGGGGACCTCTACCGGCGCGCAGTCCTCGCGCGCCGCGACCACCGCGCCGGGACGACGTCGTGACCACCGGCACCGAGCAGCAGCAGATGCCCCGCCGGCGGGCCCGCTGGCTGTGCCTGGCGGCGCTCGCGCTCAGCGCCCTGTTCCCGGTCTCGATCGCCCTCGCCGTGCTCGCCGACCGCCTG
>DASVBJ010000151.1:0-6755 GCA_036375895.1 Actinomycetes bacterium
GCCCGCCCCCCGCGCGCCGCCCCCCTTCCCCGTCAGCGATCATGCACGTTCCGTCGCGACGGAACGTGCATGATCGCTGCCGGGACGGGGGGCGTTACCCGGTTGTTGGCGTTACTCGACCCGGCCGCCGAGGTGCTCGGCGAGGAACCGTTCGGCGGCCTCGTAGAACACCTCCCGGTTCTCCGGCTTGGCGAGGCCGTGCCCCTCGTCCGGGAACAGCAGGTAGTCGTGCGGCAGGCCCTTCTCGGCCAGCGCCGCGACGATCTGCTCCGCCTCGGCCTGCTTGACCCGGGGGTCGTTGGCGCCCTGCGCGACGAGCACGGGGATGCGGATCTTGTCCACGTGCGCCAGCGGCGAGCGGTCCCAGAGCATGTCCCGCTCGGTCTCGAGGTGGCCGACCCGCTGGTAGAGCATCGCCCGCATCGGCGCCCAGTAGTCGGGGATCGAGGCGAGCAGCGTCAGCAGGTTCGACGGCCCCACCAGGTCGATGGCGCAGCGGAACACGTCGGGCGTGAAGGCGGCCCCGGCCAGGGCGGCGTACCCGCCGTACGAGCCGCCCATGATGCCGACCCGGTCGCGGTCCACCCAGCCCTGGCCGACCAGGTGGTCGACCGCGTCGACCAGGTCGTCGTGCATCGCCCGGCCCCACTGCTTGTCGCCCGCGGCCAGGAACGCCTTGCCGTAGCCCGTCGAGCCCCGGTAGTTGACCTGCACGCAGACGTAGCCGCGGTTGGCCAGCCACTGCGCGTCCGGCCCGTAGCCCCACCGGTCGCGCACCCACGGGCCGCCGTGCACGTCGAGCACCGCGGGCAGCCCCGACCGGTCGACGCCCCGCGGGAAGGTGAGGTAGCCGTGCACGGTGAGCCCGTCGCGCGCGGTGAACGAGAACGGCTCCATCGGGCTCAACTCGTACTCGTCGAGCGCGTCCTTGTGCGCGAAGAGGTACGTCGTGTCGCCGGACCCACGGTCGTAGAGGTGGTAGCGGGTGGGCCCGTCGGACGTGGCGAGGGACACCAGCCACCTCGCGTCGGACCGCTCCTGCCGGCCCACCGACAGCTCGCCGTCGCCGAGCGCACGCAGGCGCTCGAGGTCGGGCTCGATGGCCGGGTCGGTGGCGACCACGCGCAGCCGGGCCTCGTCGTAGACGACAGCCTGCGGCTCGCGGGTCTCGGGGTGGCGCCAGACGTCGGCCACGTCGTACTGCTCGTCCTCGGCGACGATGCTGGCCGACTCGTCTGTCATGTCCAGCCGGACCAGGCGCGTGGCGTTGGCGTCCAGCGACGTGAGCAGGTACAGCGCGTCCCCGGCCCGGTTGAACCCGACGGCCTCGGTGGTCGTGGCGTCCTCGGCCGGGATCTCGAGCATCGGCTCGAAGTCGTCGCCGACCCGGCGCATGAGGACCATGCTGCCGTCGGCCTGCATGGTGAAGCCGCCCCGGGCCTGCAGGTCGGTGTCGACCAGCCACGAGACGAAGCCGGGGTTCTCGAGCTCCTTGGTCAGCGCACCGGTCGCGATGTCGAGGCGGTACAGGTCGTGCAGCTGCGGGTTGTCCGCGTTGAGCCCGACCAGGATCGTGCCGGGGTGCCAGCGGTTGTGGGCCAGGATCTGCGCGTGGACCTTCTCCGCCGGCGTGAGCAGCCGGGTCTCGCCGCTGGTCAGGTCGAGGGCGTAGAGCCGCCAGTCCTCGTTGCCCTGGTCGTCCTGCAGGTAGACCAGGTGCCGGTCGTCGTGGCAGAACAGGTAGTCGCGGACCCCGCGGTCCCGGTCGTGGGTGACCGCCACCGCCCCCTCGGCGCCGGCGTCGGCCGGGCCGACCCACACGTTCAGCACGCCGTCCTCCGGCGCCACGAAGCCCAGCCGGGTGCCGTCGGGTGACAGGGTCGGGGCCATCCGGTCCGGGTTGCCGTAGAGCACCGAGCGGGGGATCAGCGGGGGAAGAGCCATGCGCCCGACCCTAACTGCCGCCCGCTGACCCGCCCGCAGGGTCGTCGGGCCCCGGCTGTGCAGCCGTCGGCGCTCGGCGGCCGCAACGCGGGATAGCCTCGGGGGTCGTGCCCGCCGCCGAGACCACCCGCGCCGAGACGCCGGGAGTGCGCGAGCTGCTCGCCGCCGCCGTCGCGGCCCTGGGCGGCTCGGAGCGACCCGGCCAGGTGCGCATGGCCGAGGCGGTCGAGGCCGCGATGCGTGACGGCACGCACCTGCTCGTGCAGGCCGGCACCGGCACCGGCAAGTCGCTCGCCTACCTCGTGCCCGCCCTGCTCCACGACGGGCCGGTGGTGGTCGCCACCGCCACGATCGCGCTGCAGAACCAGGTCGTCGACCGTGACCTGCCCGCGCTCGTCGACGCGGTGGAGCCGCTGCTCGGGCGCCGCCCGGCGTACGCCATCCTCAAGGGCCGCTCGAACTACCTGTGCAAGAACAAGGTGTACGGCGGGATGCCGGACGATCCGGAGGACGGCCTGTTCGACCCGGCCCCGACGACGGCGCTCGGCCGCGACGTCGTGCGGCTGCGGGAGTGGGCCGACGAGACGCCGACCGGCGACCGCGACGAGCTCGACCCCGGGGTGTCCGACCGGGCCTGGCGGCAGGTGAGCGTCACGGCCCGCGAGTGCCTCGGCGCGGCCCGCTGCCCGTTCGGCGCGGAGTGCTTCCCCGAGCAGGCGCGGGAGCGTGCGGCGGTCGCCGAGGTCGTGGTCACCAACCACGCCCTGCTCGCCATCGACGCGCTGGAGAGCTTCGCGGTGCTGCCCGAGCACGACATCGTGATCGTGGACGAGGCCCACGAGCTCGTCGACCGGGTGACCGGGGTCGCGACCGACGAGCTGACCCCGGCGGCGGTCGAGCGCGCGGCCGCCCGGGCCCGCCGGCTCGTCGACGACACGGAGGACCTGGCCGACGCGGCGGCCGCGCTGGAGACTGCGCTGGCCGGGCTGCCGGAGGGGCGGCTGGTCGAGCTGCCCGAGCAGCTCGCGACCGCCGTCGCCCTGGTGCGTGACGCCGCCCGCCAGGTGCAGTCCGACCTCGGCAGGGTCAAGGGCGCCGACGACGGCGCGAAGAAGGTCGCCCAGGCCGCGGTCGGCACCGTGCACGAGACGGCGGAGCGGATCGCCGCGCACTCGCCCTACGACGTCGCCTGGCTCGGCCTGGACCATCGGCAGGGGCGCAGCCGGCCGGTGGTTCGGGTCGCTCCGCTCACCGTCAACGGCCTGTTGCGGGAGGCGCTGTTCGGAGAGCGGTCGGTCGTGCTCACCAGCGCCACGCTGGAGCTCGGCGGCAGCTTCGACGCGGTCGCCCGCCAGATCGGCCTCACCGGCGAGGACGCCCCCGAGTGGCAGGGCCTCGACGTCGGCTCACCGTTCGACTACCCCCGGCAGGGCATCCTCTACGTCGCGCGCCGCCTGCCGCCGCCCGGCCGGGACGGCACCTCACCCCAGGCCCTCGACGAGCTGGCCGCCCTCGTCGAGGCCGCCGGTGGCCGCACGCTCGGGCTCTTCTCCTCGACGCGGGCGGCGCAGTCCGCCGCCGAGGCGATGCGCGAGCGCCTCGACGTACCCGTCCTGTGCCAGGGCGAGGACCGGACGGCGGCGCTGGTGCGGCAGTTCGCGGCCGACCCGGCCACCTGCCTCTTCGGCACGCTCTCGCTCTGGCAGGGCGTGGACGTGCCCGGGCCGGCCTGCCAGCTCGTGGTGATCGACCGCATCCCGTTCCCGCGGCCGGACGACCCGCTCATGTCGGCCCGGGCGCAGGCCGTGACCGACGCCGGCGGCAACGGCTTCATGGCCGTGTCGGCGACGTACGCCGCCCTGCGGCTCGCGCAGGGTGCCGGCCGGCTCGTCCGCACCACCGCCGACCGAGGTGTGGTGGCGGTGCTCGACTCGCGGCTGCACACGGCCCGGTACGCCGGGTTCCTGCGCTCCTCGCTGCCCCCGTTCTGGTTCACCACCGACCACGATGCCGTGGTCGGTGCGCTCCGGCGGCTGGACCTGGCCGCGGGCGGGTAGGGGGCCGGTGTGCCGGACAAGCTGACCACGTACCGCGGCAAGCGGGACCGCCGTCGGACCCCCGAGCCGGTCCCGCCCGAGGGCCCGCTGCCCACCGGCGGCGACGACACGTTCGTCATCCAGGAGCACCACGCGCGCCGCCTGCACTGGGACTTCCGGCTCGAGCGCGACGGGGTGCTGGTGTCGTGGGCTGTCCCGAAGGGCATGCCCGACGACCCGGCCCGAAACCACCTGGCCGTGCACACCGAGGACCACCCGCTGGAGTACGCGTCGTTCGCCGGCGACATCCCGAAGGGGGAGTACGGCGGCGGCCGGGTGACCGTCTGGGACCGCGGCACGTACACCTGCGAGAAGTGGACCGACCGTGAGGTCAAGGTCGTGCTGCAGGGCAGCCGCGTCGCGGGCCGCTTCGCGCTCTTCCGCACGAACGGCGACGACTGGATGATCCACCGCATGGACCCGCCTTCCGATGTGGACGCCGAGCCGATGCCCGACCTCGTCAGGCCGATGCTGGCGACCACCGGTGACCTGCCCGCCGCCCGGGAGGAGGACCGGTGGGCCTTCGAGATGAAGTGGGACGGCGTGCGGGCCGTCGTGTACGTCGACCGCGGCACCGTGCGGGTCATGACGCGCAACGACCGTGAGGTGGTGGCGACCTACCCCGAGCTGCGCGGCCTGGCCGAGGCGCTCGGGTCGCGTCGTGCCGTGCTCGACGGCGAGATCGTCGCGTTCGACGAGAACGGCCGGCCGTCCTTCGGCACCCTGCAGCAGCGCATGCACGTGCAGCGGCCTTCGGCGTCGCTCCGCGACCAGGTGCCGGTCACCTTCCTGGCCTTCGACGTGATGTACCTCGACGGCGAGTCGCTGCTCAAGAGGACGTACGACGAGCGCCGCGCCGCGCTCGAGTCCCTCGGGCTGGACGGACCGAGGTGGGTGACCCCACCCGCGTTCGAAGGTGACGGCGCGGCGGCCAGCAAGGCCTCCCGGGACCAGGGCCTCGAGGGGGTGCTCGCCAAGCGCCGCGACTCGACGTACGAGCCGGGACGTCGCTCGCGCTCCTGGGTGAAGGTCAAGCACTTCCTGGCCCAGGAGGTGGTCATCGGCGGCTGGAAGCCGGGGGAGGGGCGCCGCAAGGGCGGCATCGGGTCGCTGCTGCTGGGCGTGCACGACCCGGAGTCGGGCGAGCTGCGCTACGCCGGTCACGTCGGCACCGGCTTCACCGTGCGGATGCTCGACGACCTGGAGGCGCGGCTGCGGCCGTTGACCCGCAAGACCCCGCCGTTCACCGACGAGGTGCCCCGGGCGCAGGCCAGGGACGCCCGATGGGTGACGCCGAGGCTGGTCGGGGAAGTAGCGTTCAGCGAGTGGACGAGGGACGGCCGGCTGCGCCACCCGTCGTGGCGCGGGCTGCGGCCCGACAAGTCGGCGGCGGAGGTGCGGCCGGAGTCGTGACGTGGCGGCGGGCCACGCTCGCCGGCCTGCTGGCCCTGTCGCTGGCCGCCACCGGCTGCGGCGGCGGGGGGCCGGACGAGCCGGGTCGCGAGGTCCGGTCGGCGCTCACCGTCTCCAGCACCGCCTTCGCCGACGGCAACGCCATCCCGTCCCGGTTCACCTGCAAGGGCCGAGACGTCTCGCCGGCCCTGGAGTGGTCGGGCGTGCCGGCCGGCGCGGCGGCTCTTGCCCTGGTCGTCGCCGACCCCGACGCGCCGCGCGGCACCTACTACCACTGGGTGGTGCTGGACATCGACCGGTCCGCGACGGGCGTCCCGGAGGGTGCGGTCCCCGGCCGCGGGCGGCAGGCCGAGAACAGCGCCGGCCACCCGGCGTACGACGGGCCGTGCCCGCCGAGCGGCACCCACCACTACCGGTTCACGGTCTACGCGCTGCGGTCCCGCACCGGCCTCGGCGACGGCGCCGCGCTGGACAAGGCGTTGTCCGCGATCGACCAGCGCGCGGTGGCGAAGGGCGTCCTGACCGGCACGTACGCCGCGGACTGAGCGTCACAGCGGGGGTCCCGAGGCCCCGATTCCGCAGTAGCCTCGGCACGTCAGCGTCTTCGCCGGGGAGGGGACCGACATGCGCAGGACCTTCGCGAACGTTGCCGGGGTGACGATCGGCGTGCTGGCAATGCTCGGGCTGATGGCCGGGCCGGCGGTGGCGGCGACCGGCTCCCCGGGCGCGGGCGACCCCTACTTCCCGCTTCAGGGCAACGGCGGCTACGACGTGTCGCACTACGGTCTGCAGCTGACCTATGACACCGCGAGCCGGCACCTGGCCGGGGTCGCCACGATCGGGGCGACGGCGACCGAGACCCTCCAGGGCTTCGACCTCGATCTTCGCCGTGGGCTCACGGTCGACGAGGTGCTCGTCGACGGGGTGGCGGCCCAGTTCGACCAGCCGGCCGACCTCGGGCAGGAGCTCGTGATCACCCCGGCGCGGCCGGTCGTCCGGGGCAAGCCGTTCACGGTGGTGGTCCGCTACGCGGGTACGCCGGGCGCCGTCACCGACCCGGACGGCTCCATCGAGGGCTGGGTCGCCACCGAGGACGGCGCCTTCGTCGTCGGAGAGCCGCAGGGCTCCCCGTCGTGGTTCCCCTGCAACGACACCCCGACCGACAAGGCGACCTACGACTTCGAGGTCACGGTGCCCGCCGGGGTCACGGCCGTGGCGAACGGTGACCTGGTCAGCACGTCCACGGCGAACGGGTGGCGGACCTTCCGGTGGCACAACGGCGAGCCGATGGCGACGTACCTG
>DASVBJ010000163.1:0-14085 GCA_036375895.1 Actinomycetes bacterium
CGCGTCGACGTCGCCGCCGTCCGCGTGGATCCGCTCGAGCATCTCCAGGACCGCCTGGTTGGCGCCGCCGTGCAACGGGCCGAACAACGCGTTGACCCCGGCGGACACCGACGCGAACAGGTTGGCGTGGCTCGAGCCGACCAGGCGCACCGTCGAGGTGGAGCAGTTCTGCTCGTGGTCGGCGTGCAGCACGAACAGCATGTCGAGGACGCGCGCCATGGTGGGGTCGACCTCGTACGGCGCTGCCGGCACGCCGAACGTCATGCGCAGGAAGTTCTCGACGTAGCCGAGCGAGTTGTCGGGGTAGAGCAGCGGCTGACCGACCGACTTCTTGTAGGCGTAGGCGGCGATGGTCGGCAGCTTGGCCAGTAGCCGCACGGTCGAGATCTCGACGTGCTCCTGGTCGAACGGGTCGAGGCTGTCCTGGTAGAAGGTGGACAGCGCGCTCACCGCGGACGACAGCACCGCCATCGGGTGCGCATCGCGCGGGAAGCCTTCGAAGAACCGCTTGAGCTCCTCGTGCAGCAGCGTGTGGACCCGGATCCGGGCGGCGAAGTCCTCGAGCTCGGCAGGGGTCGGCAGCTCGCCGTAGATGAGCAGGTAGGACGTCTCGAGGAACGAGGCCTGCTCGGCGAGCTGGTCGATCGGGTAGCCGCGGTAGCGCAGGATGCCGGCGTCACCGTCGATGAAGGTGATCTTCGACGTGCAGGACGCGGTGTTGACGAAGCCCGGGTCCAGCGTGACGTAACCCGTCTCCTTGAGCAGCTTGGTGACGTCCAGCCCGGACGGATCCTCGGTCGCGGCCGTGACCGGAAGAGGCAGCTGACCACCGGGGTGCTTGAGCTCGAAGTCGGCCATGGCCAGTGGTCTTCCTTCCGTTCCGTACGCCGATCAGGCGCCGAGCGCCGCTCGTGCCTCCGCCGGGTAGGCGGTCGGGTGACGACCGCGCGCGGCGGGACGACGCTCCCTCGTGGACTCTTCCCCTGAAGTTTTGCAGACGCGTCGGCCCCGTGCCGAGGCACCCGTGTTCCCGGCCCTCCGACCGGCCCTCAGCCCTCGGTGAAGGCACAGAACTCGTTGCCCTCCGGGTCGGCGAGCACGTGCCAGGCGATGTCACCACCGGGCCGCCGGAGCACCGACGCGCCGGCCTCGACGAGCGGCTGCACGTCGTCGACCGAGACGTCCCAGTGGATGCGGTTCTTGACCGTCTTGGGCTCCGGGACCGAGGCGAAGTCCATCGTGAGGATCGGCATGCCGGGCACACCCCGAACGGTGGAGAAGCCCCTCTCGTCGTCGACGACCTCGGCCCCGTAGACCCGGCCCCACCAGCGTGCCTGCGCCGCATGGTCGGCGCTGTCGACCCCGAGGCCGTGCAGCCGGTCGGCCGGCAGGTCGTCCCGCAGGAAGGCGCAGAACTCGCCGCCCTCCGGGTCGGCCATGACCGTCCAGCGCCGGTCGTCACCCTCCGGCACCAGCACCCGCGCCCCGAGGGCCTCCAGCGCGGCGATGCTCGCGGCGTAGACGTCGAAGTGCACCCGGTGCTTCACCGACCTTGCCTCGGGCACCCGGTTGAACCAGACCGTGTGGCCCGGCGTCGGCCCGAAGACGCCGCCCTCACCGTGCTCGGACGGCTCCCACCTGCGGTCGAGCACCGCCGCCCAGAACCGCCCGAGCCGCGGCGGCTCGGTGGCGTCCACGCAGACCTTCTTGAACCGAGCCATGGCCATGGTCACACCGTAGCGACGGTCACCGCGCTCCGAGCTCGACGACCGTGACACCGGCCGGGCCGCCGGGCTCCCCCATCGCGGCGAGGGCCCGGCCCGCATCGGCCAGCCCGATGCGACGCGTCACCAGCCGCTCCGGCTGCAGCCGACCGGACGCGACGAGCCCGAGCATCTCGTCGTAGGCATGGGCGGCCATGCCGTGGCTGCCCACGATCTCCAGCTCGTGGAAGATCACCCGGGACATGGGCAACGCCGGCTCGCCGAGTGCCGGCGGCAGCAGACCGACCTGCACGTGCCGTCCGCGCTTGCGCAGGCTGCGGATCGACGCGGCGCAGGTGCCCTGGCTGCCCAGCGCGTCGAGCGACACGTGCACCCCGCCGCCGCTGGCCCGGCGTACCGCGCGGCCGGCGTCGTCGCCGGCGGACGCGTCGACCGTCACGCCCGCGCCCAGCTGCCGGGCCAGGTCCAGCGCGGCCGGGTTGACGTCGACCGCGACCACGTGCGCGCCGGCCGCGCTCGCGATCATCACCGCCGACAGGCCCACGCCACCGCAGCCGTGCACGGCCACCCACTCGCCCGCCCGGACGCGCCCTTGTGCCAGCACCGCCCGGTACGCCGTGGCGAACCGGCAGCCCAGTCCGGCCGCCGTCGCCGCGTCGAGCCCGTCGGGCAGCGCCACCAGGTTGACGTCGGCGTGGTCCAGCGCAACGAGGTCGGCGAAGGACCCCCAGCCGGTGAAGCCCGGCTGCGTCTGCCGGTCGCAGATCTGGTGGTCGCCGGCCAGGCACCGGGGGCACGTCCCGCAGGCGCACACGAACGGCACGGTCACCCGGTCGCCGGGGCGCCACCGCGTCACGTCGGGGCCGACCTCCGCGACGACCCCGGCCAGCTCGTGGCCGGGCACGTGCGGCAGCCGGATCGTCGGGTCGTGCCCGGCCCAGGCGTGCCAGTCGCTCCGGCACAGCCCGGTCGCCTCGACCCGCACCACCACGCCGTGCGGAGCCGGCGCCGGGTCGGGCACCTCCCGCAGCTCCGGCTCGCGCCCGTACTCGTCGAACACCACGGCCCGCATGCCGCCCGAGGCTACCCAGTCCGGCTCTCAGCCTCTCCTCAGGCCGCCGGTGCAGGATGGCGGCATGCGGATCCTCGTCGTGGACGACGACCGGGCGGTGCGAGAGTCGCTGCGCCGCTCGTTGGCGTTCAACGGCTACGAGGTCGACCTCGCGGCCGACGGCGCGGACGCGCTGACCCGGGTGGCCGCCGTGCACCCGGACGCCGTGGTCCTCGACGTGATGATGCCGCGGGTCGGCGGCCTCGAGGCGTGCCGACGGCTGCGCGCCGACGGCGACGACGTGCCGATCCTGGTCCTGACGGCCCGCGACTCGGTCGCCGACCGGGTCGCCGGGCTGGACGCCGGCGCCGACGACTACCTCGTCAAGCCCTTCGCCCTCGAGGAGCTGCTCGCGCGGCTGCGCGCCCTGCTGCGCCGCTCCGCCGCCGGCGCGACCGGGCCCGAGGTGCTGACCTTCGCCGACCTGACCCTCGACCCGACCACCCGCGAGGTGACGCGAGGCGGCCGCGAGATCCGGCTGACCCGCACCGAGCACTCGCTGCTCGAGCTGTTCCTCCGCCACCCGCGCCAGGTGCTCACCCGGGACCGGATCCTCGAGGAGGTGTGGGGCTACGACTTCCCCACGACCGCCAACTCGCTCGAGGTCTACGTCGGCTACCTGCGCCGCAAGACCGAGGCGGAGGGCGAGCCACGGCTGCTGCACACCGTCCGCGGGGTGGGCTACGTCCTGCGCGAGACCCCGTGACGGCGCGCGTCGCGGAGCGCCTGCCCCACGTCGTACGCCGGGCCGGGCCGGCGTTCTCGCGGCTCGCGTTGCGCACCCGGGTGAGCGTGCTGGCCGCGCTCGGTGTCGGCCTCGCGGTGGCGCTCACCTCAGCCGCCGCCTACGTCACCGTCAGCCAGCAGCTGCGGGAGCGGCGCGACGACGGCCTGGTGGCCCGCGCCAACGCCGCCCTGTCCACGCCGCTTGCCGACCCGTCGCTGCTGGTCCGCGTGCCGGCCGCCGCGCTGGGGGCCGCCGACCTGCGCATCGCGTTGCTGCGTGACGACCGCACCGCCTTCACGGCCCTGGGCCGGCTGGGCGCCCCGCCGCTCGGCGCACCCGAGCTGGCGGTGGCCCGCGGCGGCCTCGAGCAGTCGGTGCGCACCGCGCCGGTCGGCGGCACCGACTTCCGGGTCGTGGCCGTCCCCGTGCCCGCCTCGCCCGGCGGGCCGGGCTATGCGCTGGTGCTCGCGCAGTCGACGGCCGAGATCGAGCAGACCCTCGACCGGCTGGGGCTGGTGCTGCTCGTCGTGGGCGGCGCGGGGGTCGCCCTCGCGGCCTACGCCGGACTGGTCATCGCCCGCACCGGCCTGCGGCCCGTCGAGCGGCTGACGCTCGCTGCCGAGCGCGTGGCGGCCACCGACCGGCTCGACCCGATCGAGGTGCACGGCAGCGACGAGATCGCCCGCCTGTCGCGCGCCTTCAACGAGATGCTGGCGGCGCTGTCGGCCTCCCGCGACCGGCAACGGGCGCTGGTGGCCGACGCCGGCCACGAGCTGCGCACCCCGCTCACCAGCCTGCGGACGAACCTCGACCTGCTGGCGCAGAGCGAGGGGCGCGCGGGCCTGACCGACCAGGACCGGGCCGAGCTGCTCGCCGACGTGCAGGCGCAGGTCGCCGAGCTGAGCGACCTGGTCGGCGACCTGGTCGAGCTCGCCCGGGACGAGCCGGCCGCCCGGGGTGCGGAGCCGGTCGACCTGGCCGACGTCGTGGCCCGCGCGGTCGAGCGGGTGACCCGCCGGGCACCCGCCGTGCGGTTCGAGACCCGCACCGCGTCCTGGGTGCTGCCCGGCGACGCGCAGGCCCTGGAACGGGCGGTGACCAACCTGCTGGACAACGCCGCCAAGTGGAGCCCACCCGGAGCCACGGTCACCACCACCCTGCACGACGGGGTGCTGCAGGTGCGCGACGAGGGGCCGGGCATCGCCGACGCCGACCTGCCGCACGTCTTCGACCGCTTCTACCGGTCACCGGAGGCGCGCGCGCTGCCCGGCTCCGGTCTCGGGCTCGCCATCGTGCGGCATGCCGTCGAGCGGCACGGCGGCACGGTGACCGCGGCCCGGGCACCCGACGGCGGGACGGTCATGACCGCCTGCTTCCCACCCGCCGGCCCGACCTCAGGCACCCTCCCCCCGGACTGATCACCTGCGCCCGGGGTCTTGGCCAACTCTTGGGCGGCTCTCAGGCCGGTCTCAGGTGCCTCACACATCCTGAGGTCATGACCGAGACGACCAGCCCCCTCCCGCCGTACCAGCCCCTCGACAGCCACGTCGGCGGCGGCGCGCCGCACGACCCGTGGTCTCCCCCGCAGCAGCCGCCGCCCCCGCAGCCACCCGCTCCCCCGCGACGGGGGCCGCGCCGCGGGGTGGCCCTGCTCGTCGCGGTCGCGCTCGGAGCCGGCCTCGTCGGCGGCGGGGCCGGCGCGGCGCTCACTGCCGCGACGGAGGACAAGCCGGCCGTGGTCAACGCGCTCGACGCCAAGCCGTCCGGTGCCGACGCGCCCACCGGCTCGGTCGAGCGGGTCGCGGCCGCCGTGCTGCCGAGCGTCGTGTCGATCGAGGTCCGCACCGCGGGCGGCGGCGGCGAGGGCACCGGCGTGATCCTCAGCTCGGACGGGCTCATCCTCACCAACAACCACGTCGTCGCCGCCGCGGCCCAGGGCGGCACCCTGCGGGTGACGTTCAACGACGGCACGAGCAAGGCGGCCACCATCGTGGGCCGCGACCCGGTCACCGACCTCGCGGTCATCCGCGCGCAGGGGGCAAGCGGCCTCCGTCCGGCCACGCTCGGCGACTCGTCGACCCTCGACCCGGGACAGGCCGTGGTCGCCATCGGCTCCCCGCTGGGCCTGCAGGGCACGGTCACCAGCGGCATCGTCAGCGCCCTCGACCGGCCGGTGCGCACCGGCGGCGGCGACGCCTCGGGCGAGGACCGCAGCACGGTGATCGACGCCATCCAGACCGACGCGGCGATCAACCCCGGCAACTCCGGTGGCCCCCTGGTCGACATGCAGGGCCGGGTCGTCGGCATCAACAGCGCGATCGCGAGCCTGGGCAGCGGCCTGGGCGGCCAGTCCGGCTCGATCGGCCTGGGCTTCGCCATCCCCGCGAACCAGGCCCGCCGCATCGCCGACCAGCTCACCAAGACCGGGCAGGCGGTGCACGCGCAGCTCGGGGTGAGCGTGAGCGACGCGTCGAGCAGCAGCGGGGAGACCGGCGCCGGCATCGCCGCGGTCCAGCCCGGCAGCGCCGCCGCGAAGGCCGGGCTGCGGGCGGGCGACGTGGTCACCCGGGTCGGCGACCGCGCCGTCGACAGCGCGGACGCGCTGATCGCGGCGGTCCGGTCGCAGCCGCCGGGGGCGAAGGTCACGCTCACGGTGGTGCGCGACGGGTCGACCCGCACCACCGCGGTGACGCTCGGCAGCGACGGCTCCTGAGCTGACCGCGTACGGCGTGTCGCAGCCCGGTCGGCGGGGAAGACTCCGCTAGAAACGACAACAAGGCCCCTCGAAGTATGAGTTCGAGGGGCCTTGTCGCGACCGCACCACCGTCGCTCCCGGTTGCCCGGCCCGCGATGGCGCCGGCATGACGTCCGGCCCGCACGGTCTGGCCGTGAGGCTCGTGCGCTCCTCCGCGTCGTCATCCGCGGTGCCTGCGGGTCGCCCCGCCGGCTCGGGAGCATCGGTCGCCCTTCCGGCCCGTCACCGACCGGGGTGGTCCGGCCAGGGTCTCCCCTTGCCCGACCGCCGCCTGCTGGTGGCGTGGGGAGATTTCTACAGTCGCGGCGACCCGGCGCGCAAGAGACTTGGCGAAGAAATCTGGGGCATCTGAGTGCGCCCGGAATACGTCGGGCCGGACGGGACCTCACTCCGGTGTGACCGCGCTCCCCGTCCTGGCCGTGACCGGCTCCACCGGCGAGGTCGGAGGGCGGGTGGCCGCCCGCCTCGCGGCGCTCGGCGTCGCGCAGCGCCTCGTGGTCCGCGACCCCTCCCGGGCCCCGGCCCTGGCCGGCGCGCAGGTGGTCGCCGCAGCCGGCGGCTACGCGGACGGCGACGGGATGCGTCGGGCTCTGTCCGGAGTGCACACGGTGTTCCTCGTGTCCGCCCAGGAGACGCCGGGGCGGGTCGAGCAGCACCTGACCGCGGTACGGGCCGCCGTCGACGCCGGCGTGACGCGGATCGTCTACACGTCGTACCTCGCCGCGGCCCCCGACGCGACCTTCACGTTCGCCCGGGACCACTTCCACACGGAGGAGGCGATCCGCGCGGCCGGCGTGCGCCACACGTTCCTGCGCAACAGCATGTACCTCGACTTCCTGCCGGTCATGGTCGGCGCGGACGACGTCATCCGCGGGCCGGCCGGCGACGGCCGCATCGCGATGGTCGCCCGCGACGACGTCGCCGACGTGGCCGCTGCCGTGCTGACCGGCGAGGGGCACGACGGCCGGACGTACGACGTGACCGGCGCCGAGGCGCTGACGATGACGGAGCTGGCGGCCGCGCTGGCACGGGCCACCGGCCGCCCGGTCACCTTCCACGACGAGACGATCGAGCAGGCTTGGGCCTCCCGCGCCCACCACGGCGCGCCGGACTTCGCCGTCGAAGGCTGGGTCACGTCCTACGCCGCGATCGCCACCGGCGAGATGGACGTCGTGAGCGACACCGTCCGCCAGGTGGCGGGTCACCCCCGGTCGGGGTGGCCGAGGGCCTGGCCGCCCTCGGTTGACGGTCAGCCGGCTGCCGGCGCGCTCTGCGGGGCGTCCTGCGCCGGGGGCGTCGGGTAGGCGAGGTCGCGCAGCCAGGACAGGTCGCCCAGCTCGCGCGCGTGGATGGCCCGCGAGTCGGGGCCGGACTCGTCGTACAGGTCGGCGAGCAGGGTGAGAGGCACGTGCCGCGCCAACGCGGTCATCACCGGGTGTGCGTTCGTCACGGACAGAGGATCGGCACGAGGTCCGGGCAGCCTGATCGTCCGTTCAGGTGGCGAGGACGGTTGCCCCGGTGTTCGGACGGTGACGGACAATGGCAGCAGACAACCCGGCAGACAACCCGAGGAGGCGTGGCGCGCGGTGCTGGACCCCAGCGAGCTGTTCGAGGTCGACGAGAGCGTGAGCCTGGCCGGGCTCGACCGTCCCGTGCTGGTGCACACGCTCAGCGGCTTCGTCGACTCCGGCTCGGCTGCCGAGCTCGCGCGCGACCAGCTGCTCTCCACCCTGGAGCACGAGGTGCTGGCCCGCTTCGACGTCGACCTCCTGCTCGACTACCGGTCGCGCCGCCCACCGATGGTCTTCGACGCCGACCACTGGGAGTCCTACGACGAGCCGACGCTCGCGCTGCACCTGCTCCGCGACCAGGCCGGCACCTCGTTCCTGCTGCTCGACGGGGCCGAGCCGGACGTGCAGTGGGAACGGTTCATCGCGGCCGTGCGACTGCTGGTCGAGCGGCTCGGCGTACGCCTCACCGTCGGCCTGCACGGCATCCCCATGGGGGTGCCGCACACCCGCCCGGTCGGCGTGACCGCGCACGCCACCCGCCCGGAGCTGGTCAGCGGGCACGAGCCGTGGATCGCCAAGGTGCAGGTGCCCGGCAGCGTCATGAACCTCCTCGAGCTGCGCCTCGGTGAGGCCGGGTACGACGCGATGGGCTTCGCCGTGCACGTGCCGCACTACCTGGCGCAGACCGCCTACCCCGAGGCCGCCGAGGTGCTGCTCACCTCGCTCTCCCACGCCACGGGCCTCGACCTGCCCACGGACGAGCTCCAGGCCGCGGCCCGGACGACCCGCGAGGCGGTCGACGAGCAGGTGGCCGCATCCAGCGAGGTCGCCGCCGTCGTGACGGCGCTGGAGCAGCAGTACGACGCCTACCTCGGCGCCCGCGGCCGCTCCGACCTGCTGTCCGGCGCCGGGGGCTTCCCGACGGCCGACGAGCTCGGCGCCGAGCTGGAGCGCTTCCTGGCCGAGCAGGCCCGCGGCGACTCACCCGAGGGCTGACGGCCGACTCGCCGGGCCTGCGCGCACTCGGTCGGGTGGCAGCGCCGAGAGAGTGGGCGTCGGGCCGGGAGCGCCTCACGGCGCAAGGCCGCTCGAAGCGGCTTCAAATGGGACCCGGGGCTACCGCGGCCCGACGCCCGGGACGGCCCCCTGAGGGGCCGTCCACGAGTGTGGCAACCCTGGCCGCGATTGTCATGTTCCGCGTGTCGCGGGTCGTCCTCACACGAGGTCGTGGGTGCGCCACAGCCCGGCGGCCGCCTCCAGGTCCTCGGCGGTGCGCTGGAGGGACGCCGAGCGCCGCGTGAGCACCGACGCGGCGGCCGGGTCGCTCTCCTCGGCGTCGTCGGCCCGGTGCGCGCGACCCGTCGCGACCACTCGGCAGAACGCGCCCGCCCGCTCCAGCGCCACCGCGAGGTCGCCACTGAAGACCCCACCGAGGATCTCGTCGAGCAGGTCCCGCAGAGCCTCCGGTGTCGGCGGCTCCGCTGCCCCGGAAACGACCCGCGGGACCTCCGCCACCAGCTGACCGGCAGCGAAGTCACGGGCCGCGGCGGGGGCGTCCACCCGCACCCACTCGCGCAACGCGTAGAGCCGCCACAGGGCGCCGGGCAGCGAGCGGGCCGGCCGGTCCGCCCACAGCTCCGCGACGGTGTCCAGGCCCAGGTCGTCCATCAACCGCACCAGCCGGGCGCTCACCTCCGGGTCGCCGCCCCGCCGGCCGGTCTCGACCAGGGCGCTCGCCGTGGCGTGCGCCGCCTCGGCGAGCTGCGCCGGGTCGGGCGCGCCGCCGAACGTCGCGAGCGCGGCCGGCCCCAGCAGGGCCGGGCGGCGCGGTCGGTGCTCCTCCACGGCACCGATCCTCGCACCCTGGGCGGCGCGCCTCGCGGCGGCGGCGGTCCCGCCGCGGTATGCCGGACTCGTGAGCCCTACCCGCCGTACGGCTGACCAGGCCGGCGCCGACGACGATCGCGACGTCGCGGAGTCGGCAGACCTGCTGTACCGAACCCATCCGCGCGAGTTCGTCGCGGCCCGCGACGCCCGGGTCCGTGCGCTGCGCGGGCAGGGTCGCGCCGCCGCGGCCACCGCCGTGGGCCGCCTGCGCAAGCCCACGGTGTCGGCCTGGCTGGTCAACCTGCTGGTCGCCGACGACCCCGAGCTGGCCGATCGGCTGGCCGAGCTTGCCGCCGCGCTGCGGACGGCACAGGAGCAGCTCGCCGGTGACGAGCTGCGGGCGCTCGGGCGGCAGCGACACGAGCTGGTCGCCGGTCTGGTGGGCCGGGCCCGAGCGCTCTCGGGCGCGGCCCGGGTCCAGGAGGGCGTCCTCGCCGAGGTGGAGTCCAGCCTCCGGGCGGCGCTCGCCGACCCCGAGGTGGCTCGGCAGGTGCTCTCCGGCCGACTGCTCCGGGCCGCGGACGTCACCGGCTTCGGGCCGCCGCCCGCCCAGGGCGGGGCGGCGGCAGCTCCTCCGGAGTCCGGGCGGACCCGGCGTACGACGGCGACCGCCGGCACCCGAGCCGGCGCGGCCGAGGACCGTCGCGCGGAGGCGGCCCGGCGTCGGGCCGAGCAGCGGCGCGCGGCAGAGCAACGCCGGGCCGAGGAACGACGCAAGGCGGAGCAGCGGCTCGAGGCGCGCCGCCGCGTCAAGGCGGCCGAGAAGGCCCTCGCGGGCGCCGACCGCGACCGGGTCGCGGCCGCGGCCGCCGCCGCGCGGGCACAGGAGGCCCTCGCCTCGGCGGAGCGGGAGGTCGACCGGCTCCGGGAGCTCCTGCGCGAGGCCCGGGCGGCGACCCGCGACGGCTGAGCCGGCCCCCGCCGGCGCCCGCGGGCTTGCGCGGCCACCGCCGCGGCCCGACAGTGGGCGCAGGGCCTGAGGTGGAGGGCAGTCGATGACCACGGCGTCCGGCGGGTCCGCCGCAGCGGGGCGGAAGGCGGTCGCCGGCCTGCTCCTCGCCGGTGCCGCGGTCGCGGTCTCGACGGGTGTCTACGCCCGGGCTCACGACCCGGCCGGCCGCCCGCTCTTCACGCTCGGCTTCTCGGGCGTGCTGCCGATGAAGGCCTGGCTGACGAGCGGGGTGATGCTGCTGCTCGTGGTGCAGGCGGTCACCGCGCTGTGGATGTGGGGACGGCTGCCGGCAGTCGGACCCGCACCGGCGGGGGTCGCCGTCCTGCACCGGTGGAGCGGGAGCGCCGCGTTCGTCCTGACGCTGCCGGTGGCCTTCCACTGCATCTGGTCGCTCGGCTTCGGCACCAGCAGCACCCGGGTCCTGGTCCACAGCCTGGCCGGCTGCCTGTTCTACGGCGCCTACGCCACCAAGATGCTCGGCCTGCGCGTGCGCGGACTGCCGGCACGGATGGTGCCGGTGACGGGCGGGGTCCTGCTCGCGTCCGTCGTGCTCGTCTGGCTCACGTCGGCGGTGTGGTTCTTCACCCGCTCCGGTCTACCGCTCACCTAGGAGGTCACGTTGTCCGTCCCGGTCCTGTCGCGGCGGTCGGCCGTCCGGGGTCTCCTCGTCGTCGCCGCCTCCGGTGTCGCGGGATACCTCGTCGCGCGGGACAGCGATGCCGCGAAGGCGAAGCGCATCACGACGGCGGCCAACGGGTACGGGCCCGCCCCCGCCCCAGGCGGTCGCCGGCTCGCCGCGCTGGCCGACGTACCGGTCGGCGGCGGCGTGGTCGAGAGCGCCGCCGGGGTGGTGCTGACCCGGGACGCCAGCGGCGAGGTGCACGCGTTCTCGGCGACCTGCACGCACCAGGGCTGCACCGTCAACGCGGTCCGGGACGGCGCGATCCTCTGTCCGTGTCACGGCAGCCGGTTCGACGCCCGGACCGGGGCGCCCATCGCGGGTCCCGCCACCCGACCCCTGCCCGAGACGCCGGTCGTCGTCCGCGACGGCGCCGTGCTCACGGCCTGAAGGAGACTGCGATGCGCTGGAGGCGTGCACTGCCGACGGTGATCTGGCTGGCTGCGACGGGCTTCGCCCTCGGCGCCCTGCTGGCGCTGTCCTGAGGGTCGCGAGACGCGGAGGCGGCAGATGGCGACGGACCTCACGCTCTACCTCGACGACCAGCCCGGCGAGCTGGGCCGGCTCGGCCGGCTGCTCGGCCGGGCCGGCGTGAACATCGAGGGCCTCTGCGCCGTGACCAGCGGCGGCGGGGCGGCGGAGGTGCACGTCCTCGTGGAGGACATCACGGCCGCCTTCACCGCCCTGGCCGCCGCCGGCATCACGGTCGCGTTCGAGCAGGAGGTCGCGATCGTGCCCGTGGAGGACCGGCCCGGCGTGCTGGGCGAGGTGTCCACCCAGCTCGGCTCCGCGGGTGTCAACATCACCCTGGCCTACCTCGCGACGGGAACCCGGCTGGTGCTCGCCGCCGACGACCTGGCGGCGGCGCAGGCCGCCCTGCGCGACCCGCGCCACGCCCTCTGACGCTCACGTCGTCGCGGGCCGTCGCGTAGCGGCCCGGCGCGCCGCCACGAGGTGTGTCACGAGCAGGGTGACCCCGACCGCGAGCAGGGCCGCACCCGCCGCGGGGAGGACGATCTCCCACACAGAGGTCCCCCCGGTCGATGCCGGCCCCGGGTCGCCCGCGGGCACGAAACCCGCACCGGCCCCGGTCCCGGCCCCGGTGCCTGGTGCCCCCGGCTCCGGCTCCGGCATGGCCCATGCGGCGGTTCCCCCGACCAGCAGCAGCAACGTCACGGACACGGCCGTCGCGGCCGCCCCCAGCAGTGCACGGATCTTCGTCATGGTGCTCGTTCCTTCCGTCTCGCCACCGCCTCTCGGTGGTCGCTCCACGCTGCGGGTCGCCGGCCGCGCCCGCCATTCGTCGTTGCGCGTATGTCCGCGACGCGGCCGGGCGCCTACCGTCGAGCCGCGGGGCTCTCCGGGAGGCAGACATGGGTGGACTCGACCTCAGCGACCGCGACGTCCAGGCGATGCTGCGCGTCACGGCCCGGCACGGCGACGACGCAGGCGACGACGAGGTGCTGCCAGTGCAGCTGCTGCACGACCTGCGAGACCTCATCGCCTGCGACCACCTGGCGGTTTCCGGCCAGGACACGCCGCGACGGACGACCTTCGCCGGCCAGCTGCTCGCCGACGGCCAGCTCCCCTCCGATGCGCCGCCGGAGGAGCTGTTCTGGGCGCACTACTGGGAGAGCCTGCCCTGCTCCTACCCCGACCGCACGGGCGACCTCGTCTCGGTGACCATGGCAAGCGACTTCTACTCGCTGCGAGCGCTGCACGACACCGGCATGTACGTCGACTACCTCGGGCCCTTCGGCGTCGAGCGCGAGCTGATGGTGGTCCTGCCGTCCGGGCCGGGCCGCACCCTCCGGCTGCTCTTCTCCCGCGGGCTCGGGCCCGACTTCACCGAGCGGGACCGGGCGCTGCTCACGCTGCTGCGTCCGCACCTGCAGGCCGCCTACGTCACCGCGGAGCGGCGCCGGCTCGGCCGGGCACCGCTGACGGCTCGGCAGCGGGAGATCCTGCAGTACGTCGCTGCCGGCCTCACCAATGACCAGATCGGCCGGCGGCTGGGGGTCTCCCCCGGCACCGTGCGCAAGCACCTGGAGAACGTCTTCGCCCGGCTCGACGTGACCAGCCGCACGGCCGCCGTCGCTCGCGCGGACCTCGACGACGCCGGTCCGGCCGGGGGTCCTATCGTCACGGGATGACGCCCAGCCGCTTGCCCACCAAGGCCCGCCGCCCGCTGCGGCGAACCATCCTCATCACCGGGGCGAGCTCTGGCCTCGGCCGCGGCATGGCGCGAGAGTTCGCCGCGCGGGGTCGCGACCTGGCCCTGTGCGCCCGGCGCGCCGACCGGCTCGCGGAGCTCGCGACCGAGCTCACCACGGCGTACCCCGGCATCCGCGTCGCGACACGCGCCCTGGACGTCAACGACCACGACGCCGTCTTCGAGGTCTTCGCCGCCTTCCGCGAGGAGCTCGGCTCGCTCGACCGGGTGGTCGTCAACGCCGGCCTCGGGAAGGGACAGCCGCTCGGCACCGGCTACTTCCGGGCCAACCGGCAGACCGCGGAGACGAACTTCGTGGCGGCGCTCGCGCAGTGCGAGGCGGCGATGGAGGCCTTCCGCGACCAGGGACAGGGTCACCTGGTCGTCATCTCGTCGGTGAGCGCGCTGCGCGGGCAGCCACGCAACCTCACCACGTACGCCGCGTCGAAGGCCGCGGTGGCGGCGCTGGCCGAGGGCATCCGGGCCGACGTGCTCGGCAGCGGCATCGTGGTGAGCACGATCTTCCC
>DASVBJ010000275.1:0-4473 GCA_036375895.1 Actinomycetes bacterium
GGTGCTCGCCCATCTGGCCGTGGGCGGTCGCCACCCGCGCCTCCGGGACGAGCTCGCGGATGCGGGCGGCGGCCTTCTCGATCGACTGCACGCGGTTGTGGATGAAGAAGACCTGACCCTCGCGCAGGAGCTCGCGGCGGATCGCGGCGACCACCTGCCGGTCCTCGTAGGCACCCACGTAGGTCAGCACCGGGTGCCGCTCCTCCGGCGGGGTCGCGATCGTCGACATCTCGCGGATGCCGGTGATCGCCATCTCCAGCGTTCGCGGGATCGGCGTCGCCGACATGGTCAGCACGTCGACCGCGGTACGCAGTTGCTTGAGCTGCTCCTTGTGCTCGACGCCGAACCGCTGCTCCTCGTCGACGACGACCAGGCCCAGGTCCTTGAACCCCACCTCGCCGGAGAGGATGCGGTGCGTGCCGATCACGACGTCGACCGTGCCGTCGGCGAGGCCCTGCTTGACCTCGGTCGCCTCCTTGTCGGTCTGGAAGCGCGACAACGCGGCCACGTTGACGGGGAAGCTGGCGTAGCGCTCGGTGAACGTCGACAGGTGCTGGTTGACCAGCAGCGTGGTGGGCACGAGCACCGCGACCTGCTTGCCGTCCTGCACCGCCTTGAACGCGGCGCGCACGGCGATCTCGGTCTTGCCGTAGCCGACGTCACCGCAGATCAGCCGGTCCATGGGCACCGTCTGCTCCATGTCCCGCTTGACCTCGTCGATGGCCTCGAGCTGGTCGGGCGTCTCGATGTAGGGGAAGGCGTCCTCGAGCTCGCGCTGCCAGGGCGTGTCCGGGCCGAAGGCGTGGCCGGGTGCGGAGGTGCGGGCCGCGTACAGCCGGATCAGCTCGGCCGCGATCTCCCGCACGGCCTTGCGGGCCCGGCCCTTGGCCTTCTGCCAGTCGGCCCCGCCGAGCCGGTGCAGCGACGGCTGCTCGCCGCCGACGTACCGCGTGACCTGGTCGAGCTGGTCGGTCGGCACGTAGAGCCGGTCGCCGGGCTGACCCCGCTTGCTGGGGGCGTACTCCACCACGAGGTACTCGCGGGTCGCGCCCTGCACGGTGCGCTGCACCATCTCGACGTAGCGCCCGACGCCGTGCTGCTCGTGCACGACGAGGTCGCCGGCCTTGAGCTGCAGCGGGTCGACCATGTTGCGCCGACGGCTCGGCATGCGCCGGGCGTCGCGGGTCGACGGTCCCGCCTGGCCGAGGAGGTCCGTCTCGGTGAGAACCGCGACCCTCAGCGCCTCGCTGACGAAGCCGCGTCCGAGGCAGCCGCAGGTCACGTGCACCACGTCGGGGTCGGGTGCGGCGTCGAGGGTCGGGTCGAGCCGCGCCGGCACGTCCGCGCCCCGCAGGACCTCGACGAACCGCTCGGCCGGGCCGTGGCCCTCGGTCACCAGCACGACGCGCCAGCCGTCACCGAGCCAGCCCTTGATGTCGCCGAGCGCCCGCGCGGTGTCGCCGCGGTAGCCCTCCGGCGCCCGCGCTGCGACGACGGCCGCTCCGCTTTCGTCCTCGGGCTGCAGGTCGGCGGTGAAGGGGGTGAGCGACCACCACGGCACGCCGCGCCCGAGTGCGTGCCCGCGCACGTCGGCGAGACTCCTGTACGCCGCGGCGCCGAGGTCGACGGGGGTCTCCGCCCCGGCCGCCGCGTTGGCCCAGGACGCGGCGAGAAACTCCTGGCTGGTGGCGAACAGGTCGTGGGCCCGGGTGCGGACCCGCTCGGGGTCGCTCAGGACGACGTGGGTGCCCGGGGGCATCTCGTCGAGCAGGAGGACCATGTCGTCGACGAGCACCGGTGCGAGCGACTCCATGCCCTCGACCGCGATGCCGTTGGCGACCTTGTCGAGCACCTCCGCGAGGCTCGGGTGCTCCTGCACCAGTGCCTTGGCCCGGGCGCGGACCTGGTCCGTGAGCAGCAGCTCACGGCACGGAGGCGCCCACAGACCGTCCTCGGCGATCTCGAGGCTGCGCTGGTCGGCCACCTTGAAGTAGCGGATCTCCTCGACGGTGTCGCCCCAGAACTCCACGCGCAGCGGATGCTCCTCCGTGGGCGGGAAGACGTCGAGCAGCCCGCCACGCACCGCGAAGTCGCCGCGCCTCTCGACCAGGTCGACCCGGTTGTACGCGGCGTCGGCCAGGCCCCGCACGACGTCGTCCAGCTCGGCCTCGTCCCCGGCCTGCAGGGCCACCGGCTCGAGATCTCCCAGTCCCGCGACGAGGGGCTGGAGCAGGCTGCGGACCGGCGCGACGACGACCTGCAGCGGTCCGTGGGCCGGGTCGGTGCTGCTCGGGTGCCTGAGCCGGCGGAGCACCGCGAGGCGGCGCCCGACGGTGTCGCTGCGCGGGCTGAGCCGTTCGTGCGGCAGGGTCTCCCAGGCCGGGAACTCCGCGACGGCGTCCTCGGGCAGCAGGCTGCGCAGGGCCGTCGACAGGTCCTCGGACTCCCGCCCGGTCGCCGTCACGAGCAGGACCGGTCTGCCGGCCCGAGCGGCCAGTGCCGCGACGACGAACGGGCGCACCCCCTCCGGCGCGGTCAGCTCCAGCTCGCCGATGGCGGCGCGACCGGCCGCGGCCTCGACCGCCGACGCGACGGCGGGGTCCGCGACGACGACGTCGAGGATGCCGGTCAGGCTCACGGGAGCTCCTGGGGGAAGGCTGGGACAACACGCCAGCCCCGATCCGCGCGCGGTCGGGGTGCCTTCTCAGCGTACGTGAGCCGGCGGTGACAGCCGCCGCAGGTGCGGGGCGGAGGCCTCCCCGGGGGGGTCGGAGGCCTCCGCGGCGTCATCGACGCCGACGAGCCCTGGTTCGCACGCTGTGCGGTCGGTTGCCTGCATTCGACCGGGCAAGGGATCAGCGAGACGGACGCAGGGTTCGTCCCTGCCGTCTGGAGTACACACCGTGGCACCCGCGACCGCGTCGTGCAGTCGGCGTATGCGGCGTTCAACGCCCGTCCGGGCAGGTAGCCGGGCCGAACCGACGGGCCCGGCCTGCTTCGTTAGCTGCGCGCGCCTAGAGGAGAAGGGCCAGAGCGAGGGCGGGCAGCAGGCAGAGGAGGTACGGCGCGACGGTCACCCGCGCGACGACGCCCTCCTCGCCGACGCGGCGACGGGTCAGGTCGCGCCAGAGACCGGCCGTCAGCGCGATCGCCGTGCCCGGCGTGGCGGGCGGCGCGGCCGCAGCCTCGACAGGCACCCGCCAGCTCGTCGCGACCCTGTGCCATGCCTCGTCGGGAGCCTCGCGCGCAGCTAGGCGGAGCGCGAGCTCCTCGGTGGCGACCACGCTGCGCATCGCCTCCAGGGCGGGTTCGGGCGCCGACCCGCGCCGCAGCCGGAACGGCGGCTCGGTCACGCGCCACACCCAGCGCGCCCCGACCACCGTCAGGATCCCCATCGCGGCCAGGCCTGCCACCCCGGACGCGGACCCGAGGGCGTCTCCCAGCCAGCCCGGGTCGATCACGCAGCGCAGGATGAGGACCGCCGGCACCTGGGCGAGCAGGCACCACCGGGCGACCGTGCCCTCCCTCGTCGACCGCCACTCGCGCCTGGTGGCCTCGGCGCGCAGGTGAGCGAGGCGGGTCGCCGTGGCCGCGACGGTGACGGCACAGCTCTGTTCGCGGACGCTGGCGCGCACGAGGTCCGCGCCCCAAGCCATGTGGGCAGAGACGGGCCCGAGGGACGACTCGGGCGCCCGCGCGGTCACCCGCGGCGTCGGCGACCCGTCCAACCGAGAGACCCCGTTCACGGCCCGCGGCCCCGCGCCAACCCGCCCGTTCGGCTCGGCGGCCGGAGTCGGGCGCGTGGTTTCGGCCCTTCGGGTGGCGGCTTCGGCCTCCGCCCTCCGCGCCGCCTCCACCCTCTGCGCCGCCTCCGCCTTGCGCAGTGCGGCCGCATGGCGTGATGCCTCCGCCTTGCGCGCAGCCTTGCCCATCGGCCGGGCCGGCCCCGGGGTCAGGCGGGTGTCGACGTCGGGTCGGGGCCCGGACACCTGCGAGCTCGGCGCGGCTGCCGTCGACGGCATCGGCTCGACCGGGCTCCGCGGCTGCTGCTGCGGCACCGGGGTCCGCGGTTGTTGCGGCTGCTGCGGGCTCGTGCCCGGTCCGCCCGGAGCCAGCTCCCGCCCCCGACCGAGCGCGGCGGCGCGCTCCGCGGCCGCGAGCCGGTCGGCCAGGCTGGCGATCGTCCGGTCCGCCTCGTCCAGGCGCAGGCGGGTGGTCCGGGCGATCTCCTCGGCGAGCCGGGCCGCGATCGCCGCCTCTCCGGCGGTGCCGGCCACCCGCTCAGACGGTCGCATCGCCTCGGCACGCCGAGCCGACCCACGCCAGGGCGCGGACCGGCCAAGCGCACCTCGAGAGGCGACCGACACCCGGCCGAGCCAGCGCCAGGTCCGCTCAACCGCGAAGAACAGGCCCAGAAGCAGACCGAGCCCGAGCAGCCCCACGGCGAACGCGCCGACGAGGACGCCGAGCCCC
>DASVBJ010000284.1:0-30862 GCA_036375895.1 Actinomycetes bacterium
TGCCGGAGGCTTGGCCATGGTCGTCGTACTCCAGGTGGGTCAGACTGCGTCGAGAGCAGTGAGAGAGAAAGCTCGGGTCAGAACGGCGGCTCGTCGGACATGCCGCCCGGCGCGGGGCTGGCCCACGGGTCGTCGGCGGCACTCGAACCGGAGCCCGCGCCACCACCGAACCCGCCGCCGCCACCGCCGCCACCACTGCGCTGGCCGCGGTTGATCTTGGCGGTCGCGTTGCGCAGCGACGGGCCGACCTCGTCGACCTCGACCTCGAAGACGGTGCGCTTCTCGCCTTCCTTCGTCTCGTAGGACCGCTGCTTCAGCCGGCCCTGCACGATGACGCGCATCCCGCGCTGCAGCGACTCGGCCACGTTCTCCGCGGCCTGCCGCCAGACGTTGCACGTGAGGAAGAGGCTCTCGCCGTCCTTCCACTCGTTGGTCTGCTTGTCGAGGAAGCGCGGCGTCGACGCGATGCGGAACTTCGCCACGGCCGCACCGCTCGGGGTGAAGCGCAGCTCGGGGTCGTCGACAAGGTTGCCGACGATGGTGATGACGGTGTCGCCTGCAGCCATGGAGACAGTCCTTAGCGCTGGTCGGGACGGATGAGCTTGGTGCGCAGCACGGCCTCGTTGAGGTTCAGCTGGCGGTCGAGCTCCTTGACCGTGGCAGGCTCGGCCTGGATGTCGACGACGGCGTAGATGCCCTCGCTCTTCTTGGCGATCTCGAAGCTGAGCCGGCGACGGCCCCAGATGTCGACCTTCTCGATGTTGCCGCCGTCGGTCTTGACGACCGACAGGAACTGGTCGAGTGCGGGGGCGACGGTGCGCTCTTCGATGTCGGGATCGAGGATGACCATCAGTTCGTAGTGACGCATGCGGGCAACCCACCTCCTCTGGACTCGGCGGCCACGGTCTCTCCGTGGCAGGAGGGCTAGTGCGTCGTGCGGTGCGGCCTCGGCGGGGCGCTGGTCGGCCAGCGACGCCGGGGACGCCGCGGACCAGGGTACAGGCGCCCGGCGTACGTCCGGAAATCCGTCCACAGGACCAGGGACCCTTGCCACCCCGTCCGGGACAGGGGCACATTCTCCCCAGGCGGCACCAGCACGGCACCGGCGGCGCAAGGAGGACCACATGGCGCACGCGGAGCACCACCGGCACCTCACCCTGAACACCGACGGCCGGGCCCATCCCGTCGAGAACACGCTGACCTTCGCCGTGGCGGCGTTCGCGACCGTCGCCGCGATCAGCGCCTTCTTCCCCGAGACCCACATCGTCGGGTCGTGGGCCGGTCTCCTCGGCGTGTTGACGGGCATCTATGCGCAGTACCGCTCGGCCACCACCGCGGAGCGGTTCGTCATCGTCATCGGCTGGGGCGTCTCGGCAGTTGGACTGGCCATGGGCCTGGCCCACGGCGGCCTCTACTGACCTCCACCGGCGGCGCCTGTCACCGGCGGCACCTAGGCTCGGGCGGGTGACCGCACTGCGCATCGGAGCCCATGTCGACCAGGCCGACCCGGTCGCCGAGGCCGTCGAGCGGGGCGCTGACCTCGCCCAGTTCTTCCTCGGCGACCCGCAGGGCTGGAAGGGGACCTAGGGCGAGTACGCCGAGGGCGGCGAAGCGTTGCGCGCTGCCGCGCAGGCCGCCGGGGTCGACCTCTACGTGCACGCCCCCTACGTCATCAACGTGGCGACCTCCAACAACCGCATCCGCATCCCGAGCCGCAAGCTGCTGGAGCAGCACGCCCGGGCTGCCGCCGAGATCGGCGCCAAGGGACTGATCGTGCACGGCGGGCACGTCCTCAAGGACGACGACCCGCAGGTCGGCCTGGACAACTGGTGCAAGACCTTCGAGCGCATGGCCGCACCGCTGCCGATCCTGATCGAGAACACCGCGGGCGGCGGCAACGCGATGGCCCGTCGGCTCGACCGCATCGCCCGGCTCTGGGACGCCCTGGCCGGCCGCTGTGACGTCGAGCAGATCGGGTTCTGCCTCGACACCTGCCACGCCCATGCCGGCGGCGAGCAGCTCGCCGGGCTGGTCGACCGCGTCAAGGCGGTGACGGGCCGGATCGACCTGGTGCACGCCAACAACTCCCGCGACGCGTTCGACTCGGGCGCCGACCGGCACGCCAACCTGGGCTCCGGCACCATCGACCCGGCCGAGATCCTCGCGGTCATCGCAGCCGCCGGGGCACCCGTCGTGGTGGAGACGCCGGGCGGGGCCGCCGGGCAGCGCGACGACATCGCCTTCCTGCGGGAGCGCCTGCCGGCCTGACGCGGGCCGCGCTCAGGCAGGGACGGGCGTCTGCGGGGACTCGACGCCGGCTGTGGCCCGCGGGTGCAGCGCGTCGCGCAGGGCGCGCAGGTGTCCGGCGAGGTCCCGGAAGCCGGCGGCCCCGAGCGGGCCCACGAGCGCCTGCTCGATCAGCGCGTCATGCTCGGGCAGCGCAGCGGCGACCTTCTCCGCCCCGGCCGGGGTGAGCACCGCGTAGATGCTCCGGCGATCGGTCGGGCAGGCCTGGCGCACGACGAGGCCGGCCGCGCTGAGCCGGTCGATGACCCGCGTGGTGCCGCTGGTGGTGAGGGCGGTCTGGGCGGTGAGGTCGGTCATCCGCAGCCGGTGGTCGGGGGTGCGCGACAGCCGCAGCAGCACCCCGAACTCGACGCCGCTCACTCCGTGGCAGGCCAGCGTGCCGGCGGCTCGCGACTCCAGCGCCGACCAGACCTCGGCCAGCAGGCCCAGGGTCGTCAACCGCTCCTCCGCGGTGGTCGGTCGGCTCGGCATGCGGACCACTGTAGCCGAGCTACTTGACAGCGGGAATGTTTAAGGTTCAATCTTTGCTTAGTCAGTCATTGAACCCGCAACTAGACCGGAGGCCCCTCCCATGACCACCACCCAGCCCACCACCAGCACCAGCCGCATCGTCGAGGGCGTGGAGCTGCCCGCCGCCGGCACCTTCGTGCTGGACCCGGCCCACTCGCGCGTCGGCTTCGTCGCCCGGCACCTCATGGTCACCAAGGTCCGCGGCCACTTCGCCGAGGTCGAGGGCACGGTGACGATCGGCGAGGACCCGCTGCAGTCGACCGCGCAGGCCACGATCCAGGCGGCCAGCATCACCACCGGGGCGGCCGACCGCGATGCGCACCTGCGCTCCGGCGACTTCCTCGAGGTGGACAAGCACCCGACGCTGAGCTTCGCGATCACCCGCGTGAAGGGCCATGACGGCGCGACCTTCCAGGCCTACGGCGACCTCACGATCAAGGGCGTGACGCGCGAGGTGGAGCTCGAGGTCGAGGTCGACGGCATCGCCACCGACCCGTGGGGCAACGAGAAGCTCGCCCTCACGGCCACCACCGAGATCGACCGCGAGGACTTCGGCATCACCTGGAACGTCGCCCTCGAGACCGGCGGCGTCCTCGTCTCGCGCAAGATCAAGATCGAGATCGAGGCGCAGGCGGTCCGCCAGGCCTGACCGCTCGTACGACGCCCCGGGAGCCCCTGCGCCCGGGGCGTCGCCATGCCGCCACCTGGGTAGCCTCGACCAGACGTACCCCTGGCGCCCCGAGGAGACCCATGCCCCTGACCGTCCGCCCGATCAGCCGGGAGGAGCACCTCGGGTTCATCGTGGCCCAGCCGTCCGCGAGCTTCCTGCAGTGCCCCTCGTGGGGCGAGGTCAAGCGCGACTGGCGCCACGAGAGCATCGGCTGGTACGACGAGCAGGGTGCCCTGGTCGGCGCCGGCCTGGTGCTGTACCGCCAGGTGCCGAAGGTGAAGCGCTCCCTCGCCTACCTGCCCGAGGGCCCGGTCATCCAGTGGGCCGCCGACGACCTCCAGGCCTGGCTGGCGCCGATGACCGCCTACCTGCAGGCACAGGGCGCGTTCGGGATCCGGATGGGCCCGCCCGTCGTCCGGCGCCGCTGGCAGGCCGCCACGGTCAAGGCGGCGATCGCCGAGAACAGCGCCAAGCGGCTCGCGGACGTCCCGCCGGACGGTGCCGACCCGCTGGGCGACCGGGTGGCCGACACGCTGCGCCGGCTGGGCTGGCGGGAGCCGGCGGCCGAGGGCGGCTTCAGCGCCGGTCAGCCGCAGTACGTCTTCCAGGTGCCCCTCGCCGGGTGCGACGAGGACGAGCTGCTCAAGCGCTTCAACCAGCTGTGGCGCCGCAACATCAAGAAGGCCGCCAAGGCCGGTGTCGAGGTGGTCCGCGGCGGCGCCGAGGACCTGCCGGAGTTCCATGCGCTCTACCTCGAGACCGCGCAGCGTGACGGGTTCACCGGCCGGCCGCTCTCCTACTTCCAGCAGATGTGGTCGGCGATGTCCGGAGAGGACCCCGACCGGATCCGGCTCTACCTGGCCCGGCACGAGGGCGACCTGGTCGCGGCGACCACGATGGTCCGGGTCGGCACGCACGCCTGGTACTCCTACGGCGCCTCGTCGACCGCCAAGCGCGAGGTGCGGGGCTCCAACGCCGTCCAGTGGCAGATGCTGCGGGACGCGCGCGCGGCCGGAGCGACCGTCTACGACCTGCGCGGCATCACCGACACGCTGGACGAGAGCGACCCGCACTTCGGGCTGATCCAGTTCAAGCTCGGCACGGGCGGTGAGGCGGTGGAGTACCTCGGCGAGTGGGACCTGCCCCTCAACCGCCTGCTCTTCAAGGCGTTCGACGTCTACATGAGCCGGCGGTGAGCCGGCGGTGACCTTCACCCTCTACGTCGACGTCGACCGCTGGCGCGCGCACCAGAAGCAGGTGCTCGCCGATCTGCCGGGCCTGGTGCCGGTCGCGAAGGGCAACGGCTACGGCCTCGGCGACCTGCGTCTCGCCGAGGAGTGCACTCTGCTCGGGGTCGACGCGATGGCGGTCGGCATCGAGGAGGAGCTCGCCGGTGTGCTCGACGCGTTCGGCGGCGACGTGCTCGTCCTCACGCCGGTCCTGCCGGGCACGGCGTACGACGTGCACCCGCGGGTCATCCGCACCGTCGCCCACCTCGAGGCGCTGCGGTGCGCACCTGCCGGCGCCCGGGTCGTCGTCGAGTGCCGCACCTCGATGAACCGGCACGGCATCCGCCCGGACGAGCTGCCGGCGGTGACGGACGCAATCGGTGGCGCGCGGCTGGAGGGGTTCGCCCTGCACCTGCCCCTCGACCGACCGGGCGGGGTCGACCCGGCGGCGGAGACCGCGGCGTGGGTGGACCGCCTCGCGGCCGCCGGGCTGCCCACCTCCACGCTGTGGGTCAGCCACCTGTCGGCCGCCGAGCTGGCCGACCTGCGGGCACGGCACCCCGGCGTCGCGTTCCGGCCCCGCGTCGGCACCCGGCTGTGGCTGGGCGACCGCGGCGCACTGCAGGCGCGCGGCACCGTGCTCGACGTCGAACCGCTCGCCCGCGGCGAGCGCAGCGGCTACCGCCAGCACCGGGCGCCGTCGGCCGGGCACCTCGTCGTCGTCAGCGGCGGCACCGCGCACGGCGTCGCGCTGGAGGCACCCAAGCCGGTGCGCGGGCCGGTGCAGCGGGCGAAGGTGCTCGCCCTGGGCAGTCTCGAGGCGGCCGGCCGCAACCTGTCGCCCTTCTCGTGGGCGGGGCGGCAGCGATGGTTCATCGAGCCGCCGCACATGCAGGTCTCCCTGGTGTTCGTGCCCCACGGCGTCGACCCGCCGGCGATCGGCGACGAGCTGGACTGCGAGGTGCGCCTCACCACCACGCACCCCGACCGGGTCGTCGACGTCTGACCGCACCCCCCGGGCCCGGTGCCCTTCGGCGACTACCTGGGCAGCGGTGCGGGTGCCGGCCGCGGGCGGAGCACCCACCGGTCCTCGGCGCCGTCGAGCACACCGCCGGCCGGGTCGTCCGAGCCGTCGGCGCGCACCGGGTCGTGCTGCGGGCGGTAGATGTCGCGCAGCACCATCGCGCACAGCCAGAGCGTGCCGGCCACGTGCGCGAGGACGGTGACGCCGTAGCCGTCGCTGCCCAGCGCCCGGTTGGCGTCGCCCGGCGGGTAGCCGGCGAGCAGCATCCAGATGCCGAAGAAGTGGATGATCTCCCCGGCCTGCCACACGAGGACGTCGCGCCAGCGCGGTCGGGCCAGCGCCGCCAGCGGTAGCAGCCAGAGCACGTACTGCGGCGAGTAGACCTTGTTGGTCAGCAGGAAGGCCGCCACGACCAGGAAGACGAGCTGCGGCAGCCGCGGGCGGCGCTGCGCGGAGAGGGCCACCAGCCCGATGGCCAGGCAGGCCGCGGCGAACAGCCCCCCGGCGAGGGTGTTCAGCGCCTCCTGCGGCACCGCGTGCCCCTGCTGACTCAGCACGAACCACACCGAGCTGAAGCCCGCGCCGCGCTCCCGGCTCAGGACGTAGAACCGCTTCCAGCCGTCGAAGTCGGCCAGCATCACCGGCAGGTTGACGGCCACCCACGCGGCCACGGCCGCGGCGAGCGTCCGCCGGAACGCCCACAGGCGGCCGGCCCGCAGGCACAGCACGAACAGCGGCCCCAGCGCGAAGAGCGGGTAGAACTTCGCGGCGGCGCCGAGCCCGATGAGCAGGCCGGCCCAGCCGGGGCTGCCCCGGGACCAGGCCAGCATCGCGAGCGCGAGCAGCGCCACGGCGTACATGTCCCAGTTGATCGTCCCGGCCAGGGCCAGCGTCGGCGCGAGCGCCACCAGCGCCGCGTCCCACGGCCGGCGTCGGGAGGTGCGCGCCGTGGCGACCACCACCACGGCCGCGGCGAGGGCGATGCCCAGCGCGTTGATGTCGAAGTACCACCGGGCGCGGTCGTTGGGCGACCCGTCGTCCGGGACGAGCTTGGCGGTGAGCCACATGGTCAGCCCGGTGAGGACCGGGTACTCGACCTGCCGGTCGCCCTCCTGGTCGATGTAGGGCACCTCACCGTCGGCCAGCCCGCGGGCGAAGAACAGCGGGCCGATGTCGCTGTAGCAGGCGTGCACGAACTGCCCCGGCGAGGAGAAGCCCTGCTCGCGGCAGTGGTCCTTCTGCACCAGCCCGAGGCCGGACACGACGAACACCATGACCAGCAGGACCCGGACGGGCGTCCACCACCCCGGGCCGCCGATCGCCGCGTGCCGGCCGAGCGGGCCCCCGACGACCTCGCTGGCGGCGCGTACGACGGGGTCCTCGCGGCTCGGCGCCACGACCTCGTCGGAGCGGTCGGCCCGCCCCGCCCCTACGGTGCCGCGCCGGCCGTTTGTCCCGATCGCCATGAGCGGCATGGTGTCAGACCGGGTTCGGCTACCCGCCGCCTCCGCCGCCTCCACCACCACCTGGTCCGGGGGAGGTGGTCGTCGGGCTCGGCGAGCCCGTCGGCAGGATGGTGATGCTCGGCTTCGGGCCCTTCGTCTGGCCGGGCGGGCTGCTCGGTGGCCCGGGGGTCTTCGTCGTCAGCGTCGGCGTGGCCGTCGGCGACGTGGTCGTCGGCGTCGGGGTCGGCGACGGCTTGGGGTTCACGGTCTTGCCGACGTACTCCGGCTTCGGGAACTCGAGGACCTCCTCGCCCTGCAGCGCACCCCTCATGAACGCCGTCCACACCTGGGCCGGGTAGCGCGCGCCGAAGAACGTGGACAGACCACCGACCCCGTCGAGGGACTCGGTGCCGTCGCCCTTGTAGAAGTCGACCGCCGCCGAGAGCTGTGGCGTGTAGCCGACGAACCAGGCCGACCTGTCCTCGGCGGTGCCGGTCTTGCCGGCCGCGGGTCGGCCGAGCTCGCGGGCCGCCCGCCCGGTGCCGCCGGGCGCCTCCACGACCTGCTGGAGGGCGTAGCTCACGTCAGCCATGACGTCCTTCTCGAAGACCCGGCGGTGCTTCACCTTGGCCTTGTAGCGCGTCGCCCCGTTGGACCCCTTGACCTCCTTGACGGTGTACGGCTGGGACGCCTCGCCCTGGGCCGCGAAGGTCGCATAGGCGTTGGCCATGTCGATGTTGCGCACGGAGGAGGTGCCGAGCGTGATGCGCGCGTTGGCGTCGAGGCCGGGTGTCTTCTCCGGGATGCCGGCCCTCACCGCGGCGTCCATGACCTTGCGGGCACCGACGTCGAGGGTCATGTCGACGAACGCCGTGTTGATCGACTCGGTCGTCGCCTTGATCATGTCGACCTTGTCGCCGTAGTCCTTGTCGAACTCGTTGTTGACCGGCTTGTCGGTGCCGGGCATCTTCAGCGGCGAGTCACCCTGGTACCGGCTCTTCAGGCCGATGCCGTCCTCGAGCATCGCGGTCAAGGCGAACGGCTTGAAGGCGGAGCCGGGCTGCACCCTCGCCTGCGTCACCTCGTTGCGCCCGCCGGCCTTGTCCCCGCCGTACATCGCGACGACAGCGCCGGTCTGGGGATCGACCGCCGACAGCCCGATGTGGACGCCCTTGGCGTTCTCGGTGGGACGCTCGTCCTTGACGGCCTGCACAGCCGCCGCCTGCGCCTTCTTCCCGAACGTGCTGATGACCTTCAGCCCACCGAAGTCGATCTCCTGGTCGGTGAAGCCGTTGGCCTTCAGCTCACGACGCACCGTCTCCAGCAGGTAGTAGGTCGTTCCGCCGGCGGCGTTGCGGGACTTCCGCTTGGCGACCTTGGGCAGCACCTGTGAGGCGCGCTCGTCGGCCGACAGCCAGCCCGCCTTGACCATGCCGTCGAGGACGTAGTTGAACCGTGCCTCCAGGGCTTCGGGGTGGTTGACCGGGTCGTAGCCGGCCGGGGAGCGGATGATCGCCGCCAGCACGGCGCCCTGGGCGACGGTGAGCTTGCTGACGTCCCGACCGAAGTAGGCCTGCGACGCGGTCTGGATGCCGAGCGCGCCACGACCGAAGTAGATGGTGTTCAGGTAGTCCTGGAGGATCTTGTCCTTGTCGTCGCGCTGGTCGAGCTTGACCGCGATGAAGAACTCCTTGAGCTTGCGCGTGTAGGTGCGCTCCTGGCTCAGGTAGGCGTTCTTGGCGTACTGCTGGGTGATGGTCGAACCGCCCTGGGTCGACCCGCCCTTCACGTTGTTCCAGAACGCCCGGGCGATGCCGGTCGGCGAGATGCCGCGGTTGCTGTAGAACGTGCGGTCCTCGGCGGCGAGCACGGCCTTCTGCACGTGGTCGGGCACCTGGTCCAGCGTGACGTTGATGCGGTTCTGGTCGCCGAAGCGGCCGACCTCGCTCTTGCCGTCGGAGTAGTAGACGACGGACGTCTGGGCGCTCGACAGCTCGTTGGGGGTCGGGATGTCGGTCTTGGCGTACGCCACCCCCACGGCGGCCGTCAGCAGGAGGAACCCGAGGCCGCACACACCGAGCAGCTGCCGGAAGGATGGGACGTAGCGACGGACGCCGTCGTAGTCCTCGCGCGGGTAGTCGACTCTCAACGATCCTCGTCCATCGGCAGGGGACACGGTCAGCACAGCCGCCTAGGGCGGGCGCAACGGCCACCCACCCTAACGACGGGTGAGGTCTACCCGTTCCGGCGGCTCGCATGCACGCCGGTCTCGCGCGACCGGCCTCAGTCGTCGTCAGTCGACGTCGGTCGGCGTCAGTCGTCGTCCTCGACCGTGTGCCGACGGCGCGGGGCACGCCGCGGGGTGCCGTCGCCGAGCAGGTAGGACAGCCGGAGGTGGTTCCAGGAGCAGCCCTGGCAGACCTCCACGACGTAGACCCGGAACTCGCCGTGCTCGCGGGCCATCGCCTCGAGCTCGGCGGTGGCCCGGACCCGGCCGGAGAACTGGCCCAGCTCATCGCCGTACACGTAGGTCACGTGCGTGAGCCGGTGCCGGCGGCAGACCGGGCAGTCCCGATCGGTCGGCTCGCCGTGGTGCTTGGCCGCGCGCAGCAGGTACGGGTGCGCGTCGCAGGCGTCACTCGCGCTCGTCGCGCCCCCGCCGAACAGGTCGGTCAGTGTGGCGCGCCGGGCGAGCGAGTAGTCGATCACCGACCGCTGGGACCACATTCCCAAGAGCGTACGACGGGTGCCGCCGCGGTGTCCGACGGCGCCGGGCGCCGGCCGAGCCCGCTCGGCGCACAGGCATGGGGTCCTTCCGTACTTGCCGGGCGGGCACCTGAGTGCCTATCGTGCCGATGTATCGCACCGATACATCTCGCCGATAGGCGAGCGGACAGGGAGGGGACGTCGTGAGCAAGCGGAGCGGCGTGCTGGAGTTCGCCGTCCTCGGCCTGCTGCACGAGAGCCCGATGCACGGCTACGAGCTGCGCAAACGGCTGAACAACGTGCTCGGGTCCTTCCGAGCGTTCTCGTACGGCTCGCTCTACCCGTGCCTGAAGCAGCTGTTGAAGGCCGGCTGGATCGCCGAGGACAGCTCGGAGTCCGTCTCGTCGAGCCTCACCGGCAAGCGGTCGAAGATCGTCTACCGGCTGACGGCCGACGGCAAGGAACGCTTCCAGGAGATGCTGGGCGAGAGCGGGCCCTCGGCGTGGGAGGACGAGAACTTCGGCGTGCACTTCGCCTTCTTCGGGCGCACCGACGCCGACACCCGGCTGCGGATCCTCGAGGGCCGGCGAAGCCGGCTCGAGGAGCGGGTGGAGGGCTTCCGGGCCGCGTTGACCCGGACCCGGGAGCGGGTGGACAGCTACACCCTGGAGCTGCAGCGCCACGGCCTCGAGTCGGTCGAGAGGGAGGTGCGCTGGCTGAACGAGCTGATCGCCTCCGAGCGACGGGTCGAGCAGCCCGACGATCCCGCGGAGCACCCCGCACCTGAGAAGCGCAACGACAGAAGCACGACATGAGCAGTCTCACCAACAGCAGTCTGAGCAACGAGGAGCATCGGATGGGTTCCGTACGTGTGGCCATCGTCGGCGTCGGCAACTGCGCCGCGTCGCTGGTCCAGGGCGTCGAGTACTACAAGGACGCCGACCCCACGAGCCGGGTCCCCGGTCTCATGCACGTGCAGTTCGGGCCGTACCACGTGCGCGACGTGAGGTTCGTGGCGGCGTTCGACGTCGACGCGAAGAAGGTCGGTCAGGACCTCGCCGACGCGATCGTGGCGAGCGAGAACAACACCATCAAGATCTGCGACGTGCCGCCAACCGGCGTCGTGGTGCAGCGCGGGCACACCCTCGACGGGCTGGGTCGCTACTACCGCGAGACGATCACCGAGTCCGACGAGAAGCCGGTCGACATCGTCAAGGCGCTCAAGGCCGCCGAGGCGGACGTGCTGGTGTGCTACCTCCCGGTCGGCTCCGAGGCGGCCGCGAAGTTCTACGCCCAGTGCGCCATCGACGCCGGCGTCGCCTTCGTGAACGCGCTTCCGGTGTTCATCGCCGGCACCCCCGAGTGGGCCAAGAAGTTCGAGGACGCCGGCGTCCCGATCGTGGGTGACGACATCAAGTCGCAGGTCGGGGCGACCATCACGCACCGCGTGCTGGCCAAGCTGTTCGAGGACCGCGGCGTGATCCTGGACCGCACCTACCAGCTCAACGTCGGCGGCAACATGGACTTCAAGAACATGCTCGAGCGCGAGCGGCTCGAGTCGAAGAAGATCTCGAAGACCCAGGCCGTCACCAGCAACATCGAGAACAAGCTGTCCGCCCGCAACGTGCACATCGGCCCGTCCGACTACGTGCAGTGGCTCGACGACCGCAAGTGGGCCTACGTCCGGCTCGAGGGCCGCAACTTCGGCGACGTGCCGCTGAACCTCGAGTACAAGCTGGAGGTCTGGGACTCCCCGAACTCCGCCGGCGTCATCATCGACGCGATCCGCTGCGCCAAGATCGCCAAGGACCGCGGCATCGGCGGCCCGATCCTGTCCGCGTCGTCCTACTTCATGAAGAGCCCGCCGGAGCAGTACGACGACGAGACCGCGAGGAACAAGGTCGAGCAGTTCATCCGCGGCGAGGTCGAGCGCTGAGGCTCGCGGAGTGGTCGGCGAGGGACGAGCCGCCCGCGCAGCGAACGAGGCCCGACCTCGCCGCACCGGATGGCGAGGTCGAGCGCTGAGGCTCGCGCCGCCCGCGCCGCGCCTTACCTGCCAACGCGCCCTCTGTACCGACCGGCACACGTAAGCGGCCCGAACGGCTCCCCAGGTGCCGTGAACCGGCCCTGTTGTGTGCCGGCCGGTACGGCCCGGCGAGTTCGTGAGGGCCCGGTGCTCCGTCAGGAGCGCCGGGCCCTCGCGTCGTCTCGGCGGGCGGCTCACCAGGAGCCCGCCCGTTTGCCCGCCCGTAGGCTGGCCGGGTGTCCTTCGCCTCCGACCTGCGCGCGGTGGTGCGTCACCGCGACTTCCGGCGGCTCTTCGTCACGCGGCTGACCTCGCAGGCCGCGGACGGCGCCTTCCAGGTCGGGCTCGCCAGCCTCTTCTTCTTCTCGCCGGAGCGGCAGACCTCGGCGGCGAGCGTCGCCGCGGCGTTCGCGACGCTGCTGCTCCCGTACTCGATCGTCGGTCCGTTCGCGGGTGTCCTGCTCGACCGCTGGCGGCGGCGGCAGATCCTGGTCTGGGCCAACCTGATCCGCTCGGTGCTCGTGGTGGCGGTCGCGGTGCTGGTGCTGGCCGGCGTCACCGGTCCGGCGCTGTACGTCGTGGTGCTGGCCTGTCTCAGCATCAACCGGTTCTTCCTGGCCGGACTGTCGGCAGCGCTCCCGCACGTGGTCATCCGGGACGAGCTGGTGATGGCCAACTCGGTGTCGACGACCAGCGGCACCATCGCCGCGCTGCTCGGGGCCGGCGCGGGCTACGGCCTCAGACGCCTGCTCGGAGAGGGCGCGTCCACCGACGCGCGACTCATCGTCGCGTCGGCCGCGGTCTACGTCCTGGCGGCGGCGCTCGCCGCGCGCATGGATCGCGACCTGCTCGGTCCGGACCTCGCGGACGAGTCGCCGCGCACCCGCGAGGCCGTTCGCCACGTGGCGCGGGGCATGGCCGACGGCGCCCGCCACGTCTGGCACCACCGGCGCGCCGGCCACGCGCTGGCCGCCATCGCCGCCCAGCGCTTCTTCTACGGCGTCTCGACGATCTCGGCGATCCTGCTCTACCGCAACTACTTCAACGACGCGGACGACGTGGACGCCGGGCTCGCGGGGCTCGCGTCCGTCTTCGCCGCGTCGGGGCTCGGCTTCTTCGTCGCCGCGGTCGTGACGCCGGAGGTGACCCACCGCGTGCGGAAGTCGACGTGGATCGTCATCTGCTTCGGGTTCGCCGCGGCGGCGCAGACCGTCTACGTCGTGTGGCTCGAGGAGGCGCTGCTCGTCGCCGGCGCCTTCGTCGTCGGCATCGCGGCGCAGGGGTCGAAGATCTGCGTCGACACGATCGTCCAGGAGAGCGTCGACGACGCGTTCCGCGGCCGCGTCTTCTCCTTCTACGACGTGCTGTTCAACGTGGCGTTCGTCTCGGCGGCCGCGTTCGGCGCGGCGGCGTTGCCGGCGGACGGCGCGTCGGCCGCCGTCTTCGGCCTCGTCGCGGTCGGCTATGCGGTGACAGCCCTCGGGTACGGCCACGCCACCCGGCGGCTGACGCCCAGGGACGCAGCGACGCCCCGGCCCACGGCGCAGCAGGCGTAGGCGCGACACCCCCGCAACTTGAACGCCGCAGCAGGCGACGTGCGGGGGGGCGTCAGGACTGAGCGGCCCACCAGCGGCGCAGCTCGGCGACGGCCTCGTCGTGGTCGAGCGGTCCCCGGTCGAGGCGCAGCTCCTTGAGGAACTGCCACGCCCGGCCGACGACCGGCCCCGGCGGGACCCCGAGGATCTCCATGATCGCGTTCCCGTCGAGGTCCGGGCGGATCCGGTCGAGCTCCTCCTGCGCACGCAGCCGGGCGATCCGCGCCTCGAGGTGGTCATAGGCGCGGCGCAACGTCTCGGCCTTGCGTCGGTTGCGGGTGGTGCAGTCCGAGCGGGTCAGCTTGTGCAGCCGGTCGAGCAGCGGCCCGGCGTCGGTGACGTAGCGGCGCACCGCGGAGTCGGTCCACTCGCCGGTGCCGTAGCCGTGGAACCGCAGGTGCAGCTCGACCAGCCGGGCGACGTCCTCGATGACGTCCTTCGGGAAGCGCAGCGCCCGCATCCGGGCGGCGGTCATCTTCGCGCCGACCACCTCGTGGTGGTGGAAGGAGACCCCGCCGCCGGGCTCGAACCGACGGGTCTTCGGCTTGCCCACGTCGTGCATGAGCGCGGCGAAGCGCAGCACGAAGTCCGGCTCGTCCCCGGGCTCCTCCAGCTCGATCGCCTGCTCCAGGACGGTGAGCGTGTGCTCGTAGACGTCCTTGTGCCGGTGGTGCTCGTCGATCTCCAGCGCGAGCCGGGGCAGCTCGGGCAGCACGTGCTCGGCCAGTCCGGTCTGCACGAGCAGGGCCAGCCCGGCGCGCGGTCTCGGCGCGCAGACCAGCTTGACCAGCTCGTCGCGGACCCGCTCGGCCGACACGATCGTGATGCGCTCGGCCATGTCCGTCATCGCGTCGACCACATCGGGGGCCACCGTGAACCCGAGCTGTGCCGCGAACCGGGCCGCCCGCATCATCCGCAGCGGGTCGTCGCTGAACGAGTCCTCGGGGCGGCCCGGCGTACGCAGCACCCGGTCGGCGAGGTCGCGCAGCCCGCCGTGCGGATCGACGAACGCCTTGTCCGGCAGCGTGACGGCCATGGCGTTGACGGTGAAGTCGCGGCGCACCAGGTCGTCCGGCAGGGTCTCGCCGTAGCTGACGGCGGGCTTGCGCGAGTCGTCGCGGTAGACCTCGCTGCGGTAGGTCGTGATCTCGATGAGGTAGTCGCCCTTGCGTGCACCCACCGTGCCGAACGCGATGCCCACCTCCCAGTGCGCGTCAGCCCAGCCGCGCACCAGGTCGAGCACCTGCTCGGGGCGGGCGTCGGTCGTGAGGTCGAGGTCCTGGCCCAGCCGCCCGAGCAGCGCGTCCCGCACCGAGCCGCCGACGAGCGCCAGCTGGTGGCCCGCCGACGTGAAGCGCCCGGCCAGCTCGTCGACCACCGGTGCGACGCGCAGCAGCTCGCCGACCGCCCGGCGCTGGGCGGCGGACAGGGCGGAGGAAGGGTCGTCGGGCACGGGATGCAAGGGTACGGCGGGGCAGGTGCCCGGTCGGGTACCGGCCACCCCCCTGCTGGTTACCATCCACAGGTGCCGCGTCCGTCCACTCCCCGCCGCCCGCGACCCCGTCGGGCGCTGCGCAAGGTGGAGGAGACCTCGGCGGGTGGGCTCGTCGTCGACCGACGAGGGGGCTGCCTCCGGGTGGCCCTCATCGGCCGCCGGGACCGGCGCGGACGCCTGCTCTGGTCGCTGCCGAAAGGCCACCTCGAGGAGGGGGAGAGCGCCGAGGACGCCGCCGTCCGCGAGGTCGAGGAGGAGACCGGCATCCGGGGCCGGGTGCTCGCCTCGCTCGGCAGCATCGACTACTGGTTCGTGGCCGAGGACCGCCGCATCCACAAGACCGTGCACCACTACCTGCTCGAGGCTGCCGGCGGCGAGCTGTCCGACGACGACGTCGAGGTCGACCAGGTGGCCTGGGTGCCGCTCGACGAGCTGCCCGGCCGGCTCGCCTACGCGGGCGAGCGACGGCTGGCCGAGACCGTGGCGGACCTCCTCACGGACTCCGCGTGACGGCTGCCGTGCCGGCCACCCCCATCGTCCGGCGGCTCCGGCGGCTGCTGCTCATCCTCGCTCTGCTCGCCCCACTCGTCGTCTGCGCCTCGGTCACCCCGGGACCACGCGCGAGCGCCGCCACCCCGGTCGCGACCGTTCGGCTCAGCACGCTCACCCCGGCCATCGGCACGACCGGCACCACGATCCGGGCAGCCGGCAGCGTCGCCGCCACCGGCGAGGAGCGGCTGCGCGACGTCGAGGTGCGGCTGCGCCTGTCCCGGACCCGGGTCAACAGCCGGGCCGAGCTCGCCGCCGTGGCGGCCGGACGGGCGCCGAGCCGCGACGGCGTCACCGTCGTGCGCGAACGCCTCCCGGCCGACCTGATGCCGGGCCAGACCGCGCCGTTCGACCTCTCCCTGGACCCCGCCACCGTGCCCACCCTCGGCGACTTCGGGGTGTACGTGCTGAACGTCGAGGTGGTCGCGGGGCACCGCGACGGCTACGGCCGGGTGGCGATCGTCCGCACGTTCCTGCCGTGGGTGCCCAAGCAGACCGATGTGAAGCCCACCGGGTTCTCGGTGCTGTGGCCGCTCGTGGCGGGCCCCAGCCGACTGGCGGACGGCTCCTACGCCGACGAGTCCCTGGCCCGGCAGCTGGCACCCACCGGCCGGCTGGGCCGACTCGTCAGCGCGGGCGCGCGGCTGAGCCAACGGCTGCCGCTCACCTGGGTGGTCGACCCCGAGCTGCTCGAGAGCGCCCGCGACATGAGCGGGGGGTACGCCGCCGTCGACCGGGCGGGCCGACGTGTCGAGGGTCGGGGCCAAGCCGTCGCCGCCCAGTGGCTCGCGCAGGTGCGGTCCGCCACCGCCCAGGGGACCGTGGTCACCCTGCCGTACGGCGACCCGGACCTCGTGGCCCTCGCCCGCGGCGGCATGACCGCGGACCTGGTCGCCTCGCGGGACAGGGCCGCGAAGGTGGCCGCGGACCTCCTGGGCCACCCGGTCGTCGACGACATCGCCTGGCCCGCCGACGGCTTGGTCGACGCGAGGACGCTGTCCGCGCTACGCGGCATGGACGTGGGGGCGGCGATCCTCGACGCCAACGGGGTGCCCCCCGAGCTCGATCTGCCGTACACGCCCAGCGGCCGCGCCGACCTGAGCACCGGCCAGGGCATCATGACCGGCCTGCTCACCGACCCCGGTCTCACCGCGATCCTGGCCGCGCGCGGCGACCCCGTCCTCGGCGCACAGCGCTTCCTCGCCGAGACCGCCATGATCACCGCCGAGCTGCCGAGCGTCGGCACCGAACGGGTCATCGTGGTCGCCCCGCCGCGACGGTGGGCGCCCGGCCAGGCCCAGGTCGACCACCTCGTCGACGGCATGCTCGGCGCCCCGTGGCTCGGCCCGGTGTCCCTGTCCGGGCTGCGCGCCGCCGCGCCCCCCGAGATCGATCGGGGCCCCGTGGCCTACCCCTCCCGTGCCAGACGGGCCGAGCTCCCGCCGTCGTACCTCGCCGCCCTGCGCGACCTGCACACCCGCATCGCCACCTTTTCCTCCGTGCTGACCGACCCGGAAGCGCTCGTGCCGCCGTTCGACGACGCGGTGTTCCGCCTCGAGTCGTCCTTCTGGCGGGGCCGGCAGGACCGGACCAACCGTCTGGTGGCCGAGCGGTCGGCATTGACGGCGAAGCAGGCGCAGGTGCGGGTGCTGCCGGGCAGCTACACCTTCGGCAGCAAGAGCGGCACCATCCCGCTCACCATCTCCAACGGCCTGCCGCAGGAGGTGATCGTGGACGTCCGGCTCACCCCGCGCACGCCGCGTCTCGAGATCGGTGACGTCGCCCCGGTGCGGATCGGGCCCGAGCGCAAGCGTCAGGTCGAGGTGCCGGCCCGGGCGGTCGCCAACGGCGTGGTGATCGTCGACACCAGCCTGCGCACACCCAACGGGGCCGCCTACAGCCAGCCGGTCCAGCTGCGGATCCGGGTCACCCAGTACGGCACGGTGGCTCTGTACATCACCCTCGCCGCGGCCGGGGTCCTGTTCCTCACAGGCATCCTCAGGCTGTTCCGGCGGGGGACGAGACGTCGGCGCGAGCGAGGTACGGACCAGCCATGAGCGAGGCACCCGAGGCGGGCTCGAACGGGCTCATCAAGTCCAGCACCGTCATGGCCGTCGGCACGGTCTTCTCCCGCATCCTCGGCTTCGGCCGCAACGCGGTCCTCGCCGCCGCCATCGGGACCGGCCTGACCGCGACGACGTTCAACGTGGCCAACACGGTGCCCAACATCATTTACATCCTGCTCGCCGGCGGGGTGCTCAACGCGGTGTTCGTCCCCCAGCTCGTCCGGGCGATGAAGGAGCCGGACGGAGGGCAGGGCTACACCGACCGGCTGCTGACCCTCGCCGGGGTGGTGCTGCTGGCGCTGACCGTCGTCGCCACCCTGGCCGCACCGCTCGTCATCTCCATCTACACGCCCGGGAAGTGGGGCGACGACGACGTCGCGGTCGCGACCGCCTTCGCGTTCTGGTGCCTGCCGCAGATCTTCTTCTACGGGCTCTACACGATGCTCGGACAGGTGCTGAACGCACGCGGCAGCTTCGGTCCGATGATGTGGGCACCGGTCGTCAACAACGTGGTCGCGATCGCCACCGGCCTCGGGTTCATCGCGCTCTTCACCGTGGACGAGGCGGTGCCCGACTCGCTGTCGAGCGCCGCGATCGCCTTCCTCGGTGCGGGGACCACCCTCGGGGTCGCCCTGCAGGCCCTGGTGCTGCTGCCGGTCCTGCGGCGGACGGGCTTCCGGTTCCGGGCGCGCAAGGACTTCCGCGGTGCCGGTCTCGGCAAGGCGGGTGACCTCGCCAAGTGGACACTGCTGTTCGTCCTGGTCAACCAGCTCGCCTACGTGGTGATCGTCAACCTGGCGACGGCCGCGGACAAGGCCGCCCAGGGAGTCATCTCGTACGGCGTCGGGTTCACGGCGTACTCCTACGCCTACCTCGTCTTCATCCTGCCGCACTCGATCATCACGGTGTCCGTGGTCACGGCCCTGCTGCCGCGCATGAGCGCGGCCGTCGCGGACCGGCGGTTCGACGACCTGCGCGACGACCTGTCGACAGGGTGGCGGCTGACCGCGGTCGGCGTCGTGCTCGCCGCCGCGGGCTTCGTCGCCCTGGGCGCACCGCTGGCGGGTGTGCTGTACGCAGGCACCGGGCCCGATGGGGCGCACTACATCGGCCTCGTCCTCGCCGCGTTCGCCGTCGGCCTGCCGGCGTTCTCGGCGCAGTACCTCGCCCTGCGCGGGTTCTACGCGATGGAGGACACGCGCACGCCGTTCCTCCTGCAGGTGGGGATCGCGACCATCAACGTGGTGCTCGCCGCCGCGGCGTACGCCGTGCTTCCGCTGCGCTGGCGCATCGTCGGGATGGCCGGGGCGTATGCGGTCACCTATGCGGTGGGGCTGGTGGCCAGCACGGCCGTCCTGCGCCGGCGGATCGGCGGGGTCGACGGCCGCCGCGTGGTGCGCACCTATGCCCGGCTGGTCGTCGCCGCCGTGCCGTCGGCACTGGCGGCCTTCGGGGTCGCGCGACTGCTCGAGAGCGCCCTCGGCCGGGGCCTCGCCGGATCACTCGTCTCGCTCACCGGCGGCGGGCTGGTGCTGCTCGCGGGGTACCTGCTGCTGGCCCGGGCGCTGCACGTCCGCGAGCTGAGCGCCCTCCTGGGGCTGGTCCGCGGACGCGTGCCCGGCTGAGGCTCAAGGACGCCCCTCCGCCCGCCGACCAGACTGCATGGACTGTCGCCTGATCCCGTCCCGTCTCTCCCTGGGCGACGTGGACCCGCGCTGCGACCGCGGCGACATCGTGCTGGGCTGGATCACCAGGATCGTGGTGGTCTTCGCCGTGGCCGGTGTGGCCCTGTTCGACGCGATCTCGGTCGGGACGACCTACGTGAACGTGTCCGACCAGGCGGCCAATGCCGCCCGCGAGGCGTCCGAGACGTGGGACAGCACGAAGAGCCCGCAGAAGGCGTACGAGTCCGCGGTCGCGGCCGCGACGAAGTCCGACGACGGGAACACCGTCGACCCGAAGTCGTTCCGGATCGACCCGGACGGCAGGGTCCACCTGCGCGTGCGGCGCACCGCGACCACGCTGGTGCTCTACCGCGTCGGGCCGCTGCGGCACTGGGCCGACGTCGAGGGCGACGGGTCGGGCCGAGCCGTCTGAGCCCCGCACCGGGCCAGGACTGAACCCCCGGAAGGCGGGTAGGCCACCTAGCATGGTCCTCCAGGCCGGGCTCGCCCCGGCTCTGGACCCTGGCCCGGAACCCTGACCGGGCCGACCCGTCATGCGAGGAGCCCTGTGTCGCCGAACGCCGTCGAGCCCGGGACCCGGCTCGTCGACCGCTACCGCCTCGAGGAGCCCCTCGGGGAGGCCGGCGGCACGTCGTACTGGCGGGCCCACGACGAGCTGCTCGACCGCCCGGTCGGTCTGTGCCTCCTGCGTGACGACGCGGACGGGGCCGGCGACATCCTCAGCGCCGCGCGGCGGGCGGCCGGGCTGTCGGACGCCCGCTTCCTGCGGGTCCTCGACGCCAGCCAGATCGACGGGGTGGTCTACGTCGTCACGGAGTGGATCACGGCGAGCAGCCTGGCCGACCTCCTGGCCGACGGACCGCTGCCGCCGGCCGAGGCGCGGAGCATGACGGCCGAGATCGCCGACGCGCTGGCCGCGGCCCATCGCCAGGGGCTCGCCCACCTCTGTCTGCAGCCCGAGCACGTGCTGCGCACCCCCCACGGTCAGGTCAAGGTGGCCGGGTTGGCCGTCGACGCGGCGGTGCGCGGGGTCCGCGCAGACAGCCCCGAGGAGGCCGCGCGCCGCGACGCACGGGGCTGCGGGGCACTTCTGTACGCCGCGCTCACCGCCCGCTGGCCGGGTGAGGAGACGACCCGGCTGGCGGCGGCGCCGCGGGACAACGGCGAGCTCTGCACCCCACGCCAGGTGCGGGCCGGCATCCCCGACGACCTCGACGACGTGACCTGCCGCTCGCTCGGCGTGCGCGACCACGCGCCGTTCGACTCGCCCTCGGCCCTCGCTGCGTCGCTGGCTGCGGCCCACGTCACGGCGCGGATCCCGGTGGTCGAGGACCCGGTCCCCGTGAGCGCGCCCGCCGACCCGTCCTACCCGACGCCCTACCTCGCCGCCTACGACGACGAGAGCCGGCGGGGCCGCGGCGTCGCCACCCGGGCGGCGTGGGCCCTCGTCGTCCTGGTGCTCGTCTTCGGGGTGGGGCTCGCCGGGTGGCAGCTGCTGATGGCGGCGCTGGACGACCCCAAGGGGAACGCCCGGCCGAAGGGCACGGGCGGCACCTCCACGACGAACGGCAGCCGGCCGGTCAAGGTCATCGACGTCACCGGGTTCGACCCGCAGGGGGACGGCGAGGAGAACTCCGACCGGGCGGCCCGGGTGCTCGACGGCGACACGGGCACCGTCTGGACCACCAAGACCTACTTCGACCAGTTCGGGCCGGGCGGTCTCAAGGAGGGCGTCGGCCTGCTGCTGGACCTCGGGGAGAAACGGTCGGTGACGTCGGTCGCGGTCGCCCTCGAGGGCCAGGGCACCGACGTCGAGCTGCGGGCTGCTGACGACCGCGGCGACCGGGCCACCGACTACTCGGTCGTGGCGCAGGCCACCGGCAAGTCCGGGCTGGTCGAGCTGCGGCCGGACCAGCCGGTCTCCACGCGCTATCTCCTGGTCTGGCTCACGAAGCTGCCGCAGGACGGAGCCGACTACCGCGGCGCCATCTCCGAGATCGGCGTCCGCGGCTGACGGTGATGGCGTAGGGCGAGTCCCGGCGCGCTTGAGCCCGGGGACCGACCTGCCGACCTAGGGTGGGTGCGCCGCCCGCCCGGGGCGGTCGGAGAGCCTGCGGAGGCGCTGGGGTGGACGAGCAGTCCGGGACCGACGCTCCCACCGACGCGGCCTTGCTGGCCGCGCACGCAGCCGGGGACCCGGACGCCTTCGGTGAGATCGTGCGTCGCCACCGGGACCGGCTGTGGGCGGTGGCCCTGCGAACCCTCGGAGACCGCGAGGAGGCCGCTGACGCGGTGCAGGACGCCCTCGTCTCCGCCTTCCGGGCGGGCTCGACCTCGGCCGCCTTCCGCGGCGAGGCGGCCGTCACGACGTGGCTTCACCGCATCGTGGTCAACGCCTGCATCGACCGCGCCCGCCGGCGCGCGGCTCATCCGACCGAGCCGCTGCCCGTGACCGAGCCGGCCACCGCCGGCCCCGACGCCGTCGCATCGCGCGAGGTGGCACTCGACGTCACCGCGGCCCTGGCCCACCTGCCGGTCGAGCAGCGTTCGGCGCTGGTGCTCGTCGACATGTACGGCTGGTCCGTCGACGAGGCAGCGCGCGCCCTGGACTGCGCCCCCGGAACGGTGAAGAGCAGGTGCGCCCGCGGCCGGGCCCGACTGCTGCCGCTGCTGCGACCGGCCGGCGGGAACCCGGAGGGCGCAGCCCGCGTCCCATCCCCGGCGTACCCTGCGCCCGCCGGGCAGCCCGCCGACGAGGGAGGTGACCTGGTCCCGTGACCCATCTCGACGCCGACGCCCTCGCCGACCTGCACGAGGGTCTCCTGGCAGCGGATCGGGCCGCGGACGCCCGCGCCCACCTCGAACGCTGCGCCGAGTGCCGAGCCGTCGAGGCGTCGCTGCGTGCCGTGCCGGCCTCACTCGCCGCCGCCGCCGAGGCGGGTGCGATGCCCGCGGACGTCGTCGCCCGCGTCGACGACGCGTTGTCCCGGGCCGGTCGCGACCGGGTGCCCTCGGAGAGCGCTGCGGCCATGACCGTGACGCCGCTCGGGAGCCGTACCCGGCGGGCTCCGGTGGGGTCGCGCCTGCTCCAGGCCGCAGCCGTCGTCGTCCTCGTCCTCGCCGTGGTCGGCGTCGGCGCCTCGGTCCTGATGTCCGGTGGCGGCGACGACGCCTCGTCGGGCGGCAGCAGCGGCGCATACGCGAACGGGCCGGGCGGCAAGGCCACGTACGCCCTGCTCGCTACCGGCGCCGACTACAGCGCGAGCTCCCTGGCCGGGGCGGTGCCCCGGCTCGTCGCCGGCGAGGGCCGGCCCTTCTCGGCGGCACGCGACGGTGACGCCGGCCCGACGACGGCCTCGCCGCCGGCCGAGGGTGCCGTCGCGCCGGACGACACCGGCCGGCTCGCGGCCGGCGCGGCGCTCGCCGACTGCGTCACCGCCTTGGCCGACGCACCGGCCGTCCCGCTCGCGGTCGACCTGGCCCGCTACGAGGGCAAGCCGGCCGCCGTGATCGTCCTGCCCGGCCTCGACGACCCGGCCATGGTCGACGTCTGGGTGGTGGGCCCGGGCTGCCGCCAGGGTGATGACCAGTTCCGCTTCTTCACACGCGTCGCGCGCCCTGCACCGGCCGGGGAATGACCTCCACCTAGGATCGGTTGATCCCTCCGACTTGCCCAGCAGGAAGGTTCGCCGTGAGCGACGACGTGCGCAACGTGATCATCATCGGGTCAGGCCCCGCCGGCTACACGGCTGCCATCTACGCGGCGCGGGCGAACCTGCACCCGCTCGTCTTCGAGGGCTCGGTGACCGCGGGCGGCGCGCTGATGAACACCACGGACGTGGAGAACTTCCCGGGCTTCCCCGACGGTGTCATGGGCCCCGACCTGATGGACCACCTGCGCAAGCAGGCCGAGCGCTTCGGGGCCGAGCTGGTCACCGACGACGTGACCGCGGTCGAGCTCACCGGCGAGATCAAGCTCGTCACCGACGGCTCCGGCGGCGAGCACCGGGCGCGTGCGGTGATCATCGCGACCGGCTCCGGGTACCGCGAGCTGGGCCTGCCCAACGAGAAGCGGCTGTCCGGTCGTGGGGTCTCCTGGTGCGCCACCTGTGACGGGTTCTTCTTCCGCGACCAGGACATCGTGGTCGTGGGTGGCGGTGACACCGCCGTCGAGGAGGCGACCTTCCTGACCCGGTTCGCCCGGTCCGTGACGATTGTCCACCGCCGCGACGAGCTGCGCGCCTCGAAGATCATGCAGGACCGTGCCTTCGCGAACGAGAAGATCCGGTTCCGCTGGGACTCCGTGGTGACCGACGTGCTCGGCGAGGACAAGGTGACCGGCGTCCGCGTCCGCAACGTCCACTCCGGCGAGGAGGAGACCCTGGACGTCACCGGGCTGTTCGTCGCGATCGGCCACGATCCCCGCAGCGAGCTGTTCGAGGGCCAGCTGCGTCGCGACGACGACGGCTACATCCTGGTCGACGCGCCATCCACCCGCACCAATCTCGTCGGGGTGTTCGCCTGCGGCGACGTCGTGGACCACGTGTACCGCCAGGCGGTCACCGCCGCCGGCACCGGCTGCGCCGCCGCCCTCGATGCCGAGCGCTACCTTGCCTCGCTCGACGACGCCGCGCTCCTGAACGCCCCGGCCCAGGCCGCGCAGGCCGTCAACGTGAACGCCTGACCCCACCCCTCCGCACCGACCCACCCGCCAGAGAAAGGACCCCATCGTGGGCGCCAGCACCAAGACCGTCACCGACGAGACCTTCACCGCCGACGTGCTGCAGAACGACAAGCCCGTCATCGTGGACTTCTGGGCCGAGTGGTGCGGGCCGTGCCGTCAGGTGGCGCCGATCCTGGAGGAGATCGCGGGTGAGCACTCGGACAAGATCAGCGTGGTCAAGCTGAACGTCGACGAGAACCCGCAGACCGCCGCGCACTACGGCATCACGTCGATCCCGACCATGAACGTGTACCAGGGTGGTCAGGTCGTGAAGACCATCGTCGGGGCCAAGCCGAAGGCCCTGCTGCTCAAGGACCTCGAGGCTTTCATCTAGTTCCACGCGCGCGCTCACCGCGACCGGGGCGGTCCCGTCAGGGGCCGCCCCGGTTTGCCGTGGTTGCCGGCCGGGGACGAGTCGTTACGATGCTTGTCCCGGCAGGGCTCCGGCCCGCTCCCAGCCCGTCCCGACCAGCGAGGAGCGCCCCAGCTCATGTCCTTCGAGCGCAGCTACCGCCGCGGCGACGCCGGACCAGTCGTGGCGGAGATCCGGGCCAAGCTCTCGGTCCTCCACCTCCTCCCGGACGACAGCGACGCAACGCTCGCCGAGGCGGACACGGTGGTGTTCGACGACGCCACCGACAAGGCGGTCCGCGAGTTCCAGCAGGAGCGTGGCATCACCGTTGACGGGATCGTCGGCGAGCAGACCTACCACGCGCTCGACGAGGCACGGTGGCGGCTCGGCGACCGCATCCTGTCCTACGTCCCGGCCCGCCTGATCGCCGGGGACGACGTGGCCGGGCTGCAGCAGCGGCTGCTCGACATGGGCTTCGACTGCGGCCGGGTCGACGGGTTGTTCGGCGCCGAGACCGAGCAGGCACTGCGTGACTTCCAGCGCAACGTGGGAGTCGTTCCCGACGGCACCTGCGGACCGGCCACCTTCAAGGCCCTCAACCAGCTGGCGCGCACCGTGGTCGGCGGACGACCGCAGGCCATGCGCGAGTCCGAGGCCATCAACCGGGCCGGGCCGACGCTGTCCGGGAAGCTCGTGATCGTCGACCCGGGCCACGGGGGCGGCGAGCGGGGCGTCGACGGCAACGGGCTTGACGAGGCGAGTCTGGTCTACGACCTGGCCTCCCGGGTGGAGGGTCGGCTGGCTGCCACCGGCAGCACCGCTTTCCTGACCCGTGGGCCGGACGGCGGCATGGACGAGGTGGAGCGGGCGAACTTCGCGAACGCGGCCGGTGCCGACCTCGTCATCTCGTTGCACGTCGACGCCCACGACAACCCGGAGGCGTCCGGCTGCGCGACCTACTACTACGGCAACGACCGCTACGGCCACCACTCCGCCGTCGGTGAGCGCTTCGCGGACCTCGTGCAGAAGGAGATCTGCGCCCGCACCGACCTGGTGGACTGCCACGCCCACGCCAAGACCTGGGACCTGCTGCGGCGCACCCGGATGCCGGCCGTGCGGATCGAGGTCGGGTACCTGACCAACCCGGGGGACGCCAGCCGGCTGGCCGACCCCGAGTTCCGAGACGTGCTGGCCGAGGCGCTGGTGGCAGCCGTCCAGCGGCTGTACCTGCCGCCGGACGAGGACGCCGAGACCGGCAGCCTTCGCATCCCCGCGCTGCGGGGGTAGGCCTACCGCCCCGGGTCACCCGCCCTGCCGCTCCGGCGGGGTCAGTCGACCCTCACACCGGTCGGAACACCGGCTCCGGGTTCATGGAGCCGAGCAGCCGCTCGAGGGCCACCTCGACGTCCTCGCGCCAGGAGATCGCGTTCTTCAGGTCCAGGCGCAGCCGGGGGAAGCGGTGATGGGGACGTACCGTCTTGAAGCCGACCGCCAGCAGGTAGTCGGCCGGGACGACGCACGAGTGGTTGGCCCGCAGCGGCTCCCCCTCGGGTGGCGTCGTCGCGTCACCGAACGCCTCGATCGCTTTGACGCCACGACGGGAGAGGTCCTTGGCCGCGCCCTGCACGAGCATCCGCCCCAGCCCGGCGCCGGCGAACTCCGGCAGCACGTTCGCAGTCATCAGCAGGACGGCGTCGGCGGACACCGGGGAGGTGGGGAAGGCGAGACTGCGAGGGACGTAGACGGGAGGCGCGTAGAGGACGAAGCCGGCCGGCAACGAGTCCACGTAGGCGATCTTTCCGCACGACCCCCAGTCGAGGAGCGTGGCGGACAGCCAGGCCTCCTTCTCGAGGCCGGGATCGCCCGACTCGACCGCGGCCTGCCCCCCGATCGGGTCGAGCTCCCAGAAGACGCAGCGCCGGCACCGCCGGGGAAGGTCGTCGAGGTTGTCCAGGGTGAGGTTCGCGAGCCGTCGCGACACGCCTGCCTCCAGCACGGACCGCAAGGGGCACGATCCACGACCGCGCCCGTGACCGCGCCCCCGCCGGGCCCCGGCCTCGGCCGCATCGTAGTGTCGCGGCCGCCGGCCCACCAGCCCCCGGCCGACATGCCGTGCCGACTCAGCGATTTGTCGACAAATCGCCTTCCCGTGCCGGCGGTGGCGGCTCAGCCGTCGGCGGCGACCTCCGAGACGCTGTCCTCGGCCTCGCCGTTCCCCGGCGCCATCAGCGTCACGATGCGCTCGAGGTCGTCCAGCGAGGCGAACTCCACCACGATGCGGCCCTTGGACTTGCCCAGGTCGACCTTGACGCGGGTCTCGAAGCGATCGCTCAGGCGGGTCGCCAGGATCTCCAGCTTGGGGGCCACCGGCTTGTTGGCCCGGGGCTGGCGACGCTCCTTGGCGGGCTCGCCGCCGAGCGCGACGATCTCCTCCACCGTCCGGACCGACAACCCCTCGGCGACCACTCGCTGGGCCAGTCGCTCCTGCGCCGCGGCGTCGTCCAGGCCCAGCAGGGCTCTGGCGTGCCCGGCGGAGAGCACTCCCGCAGCCACCCGGCGCTGCACCAACGGTGGCAGCTTCAGCAGTCGAAGCGTGTTGGAGATCTGCGGACGGGATCGGCCGATCCGGCCGGCCAGCTGGTCGTGCGTGCACCCGAAGTCCTGCAGCAGCTGGTCGTAGGCCGCCGCCTCCTCGAGGGGGTTCAGCTGGGCCCGGTGCAGGTTCTCGAGGAGCGCGTCGCGCAGCATGACGTCGTCCTCGGTCGAGCGGACGATGGCCGGGAGCACCTCGAGCCCGGCCTGCCGCGCTGCCCGCCAGCGCCGCTCTCCCATGATGAGCTCGTAGCGGTCGTCCCCCAGCGGCCTGACGACGACCGGTTGCAGCAGACCGATCTCACGGACCGAGTGGACCAGTTCCCCCATGGCCTCCTCGTCGAAGACCTGGCGGGGCTGCCGCGGGTTCGGCGTGATCGCGTCGAGGGGGATCTCCGCGAAGTGCGCGCCGTCGACCGGCGCGGGCGCGGCGGCAACGGGCCCGCCCACCCCGGGACCGTCGCCCGTGGCCGGCTCGGTGCCGTCGCCGGGACCGACCTTTCGCTCCGGGATGAGCACGTCGACCGGTGACGGTCCGGCACCGGTGCCCGCGCCCTCGCTCTTGGCCGGCGCCGCCGGGATGAGTGCTCCCAGACCTCGGCCGAGTCCCCGCCGCCGATCGCTCACTGCGCCTCCTTCGTTCCTTCGCGGCGGTCGCCGCGCAGAGCCATCTCCCGCGCTGCCTCGAGGTAGGACAGGGCGCCGGTCGAACCCGGATCGTAGGTCATCACGGTCTGCCCGTAGCTCGGTGCCTCGGAGATCCGGACGGACCTCGGGATGGTCGTCCGCAGCACGGTGTCCGTGAAGTGCGTCCGCACCTCGTCGGCGACCTGGGCGGCCAGCCGGGTGCGCGCGTCGTACATGGTGAGCAGCACCGTGGAGACGTGCAGCTGTGGGTTCAGGTGGGCCTTCACCAGCTCGATGTTGCGCAGCAGCTGGCCGACCCCCTCCAGGGCGTAGTACTCGCACTGGATCGGGATGAGCACCTCCGGGGCTGCCACGAGCGCGTTCACCGTCAGCAGGCCGAGGCTCGGCGGGCAGTCGATGAAGACGTAGTCGAGGCGCGGCGAGTCCTGCTGCTCGCACCACGACTCGTAGGCAGCCAACGCCTTCTGCAGCCTCGACTCCCGGGCCACGAGCGACACCAGCTCGATCTCGGCGCCGGCCAGGTCGATGGTCGCCGGCGCGCACCAGAGCCCATCCAGGCCTTCGACCGGCGCGATCACCTCGTGCAGCGGGTCGCCTTCAACGAGGACGTCGTAGATCGACGGCACGTCCGCGTGGTGGTCGATGCCGAGGGCGGTGGAAGCGTTGCCCTGGGGGTCCAGGTCGATGACGAGCACCTGGGCGCCGTGCAACGCGAGCGCGGCGGCCAGGTTGACCGTGGTGGTGGTCTTGCCCACGCCGCCCTTCTGGTTGGCCACGGTCAGCACCCGTGTCTCGGCCGGCGGCGGAAGCGTCTCCCCCAGCCGCCCGGCCAGCACCCGCACGGCCGTTTCCGCCGCGCGGGCGATCGGGGTGTCGTCCGTTTCACGTGAAACCAGGTCGGTCACCGAGTACTCCTCCGCGGTCGGCGTCCCGGGGGTGGCCAGGAGCGGTGTTTCACGTGAAACGTCTGGGATCCCGGCCGCACCGGGTGGCCCGGGGCTGGGCTGGTCGACGAGCTCGCCGGCGGTCTCCGCGCCGGCGCCGGGCGCCGCAACCTCGACCGTCGGCCCGGCCTCGGCCGTCGGCCCGACATCCGGCCCCTGGCCGGCGACCGCGGCACCCGCCGCTGCCTGCGTGGCCGACCGGGTCGGCTCCGGCACCGGGTGGCCGACGGAACGCTGGGCTGCCGCCCCCGGGACCGGCTCGATGCTCGGGCCCGACGGAGGGGCGGTCGTCGCGACCGTCCGCGTCGTCTCCGGCCAGCCGAGGCTCGTCGTCACCGGGCCGGCCTCCCCGGCCTCCCTGACCTCCTCGGCCTCCCTGACCTCCTCGGCCTCCCCGACCTCGCCGGCGCCAGCGGTGACCGGCTCGGGCCAGCCGAGCCCCGGTGCCGTACGTCGTGTCGTCGTGCCCGTTGTCATCAGGATCCCTTCCGTGCGCGACGCTGGTGGCGTCGGCGGTCTCGTTCGGCCGGGCGCTCGGCCGTCGATCGTCGCGGCTCCGCCCCGCGACCCGCGACGACGCGGACCACCGTGGTGGGCTCCGGCAGGACATCGACGCCCAGCCGCGCGACCGACCAGGACGTGGCCCCCAGTCGCCGCAGCACCGGCTCCGCCGCGATGACCTCCTCGGGCGCGCGCGCACCCTTCAGGGCGAGCAGCTCGCCGCCCGGACGCAGCAGCGGCAGGCACCAGCCGGCGAGCCGGTCCAGCGGCGCGACCGCGCGCGCCGTCACGACGTCGACGAGCAGCCGACCGTGCAGCGACTCCGCGCGGTCCCGGATCACGTCGACGTTGGAGAGGTCGAGCACCTGGACAGTCTCCCGGAGAAAGTCCGCTCGACGTTGGAGCGACTCGACGCAATGCACGGTGACATCGGGCCGGACCAGCGCCAGCACCAGGCCGGGCAGGCCGGCGCCGGAGCCGACGTCAGCGAGCCGAGCACCCGGCGGCACCAGCTCGGCGACGACGGCACAGTTGAGCAGGTGCCGCTCCCAGATCCGGCCCGCCTCCCGCGGCCCGATCAGGCCCCGCTCGACACCCGTCGTGGTGAGGATGTCTGCGAACCGGGCCAGACCGGGGAGGGCGGGACCGGCGAGCGACCGGGCGAGTGCCAATGTTTCACGTGAAACCGGCTCCGTCACCGAGCACCGCCTCGGTGCCAGCTCACCCGGGCAGCACCACGACGTACCTGTGGGGCTCCTCGCCCTCGGACTCGCTGCGCAGACCGGCAGCGGCCACGGCGTCGTGGACGATCTTGCGCTCGAACGGCGTCATCGGCTCCAGCCGGGCCGCTTCACCGGACTCCTTGACCGTCGCCGCGGTCTGCTGGCCGAGCTCGGTGAGCACGGCCCGGCGACCGGCGCGGTAACCGGCGATGTCCAGCATCAGCCGGCTCCGGGCGCCTGTCTGGGCGTGCACCGCCAGCCGGGTCAGCTCCTGCAGCGCGTCGAGCACGACACCGTCGCGCCCGACGAGGTGGCTGAGGTCACCACCGACGATGGACACCAGGGCGCGGTCCCGCTCGACGTCCATGTCGATGTCGCCGTCGAGGTCGGCGATGTCCAGCAGCTCCTCGAGGTAGTCGGCGGCGATCTCGCTCTCCCGCTCGAGGGCGGCCTGGGTGGTGCTGGGCCCCCCGGTGACCTCCTCAGCGGTCGTGGTCTCCTCGGCGGGGTTGGTGCTGCCGGGCTCGGTCACGAGATGTGCTCCTTCGGGGCGGTGCGCGGGACGAGGCGGGGTGCGGGTCAGCGCTTGCGCTTGGGGGCCCGCTTGGGCTGCTGGCGCTGCCGCGGGGCGGGAGGCTCGGCGGTGGTCGTGCCGGCGGCGGTGCCGCCGGCACCCGTGGCCGGCTGGTCACCGGCATGCTTCGCGGCCCTCGCGGCGCGTCGCTGCTCGAGGTGCTCGGCGGCCGCCGACCCCGGGGCAGGCATCCGGCGGATGACGTACAGCTGCTGGCCCATGGACCACAGGTTGGTGGTCAACCAGTACAGGAGGACACCGATCGGGAAGTTGACGCCACTCACCGCGAAGACGATCGGGAAGACGTACAGCAGGATCTTCTGCTGCTGGGCGAACGGGTTGTCCATCGCCGAGGCCGGCATGTTCTTCGTCATCAGCTGCCGCTGCGTGATGAACGTCGTGGCCGACATGAGGACGATCAGCACGACGGTGACGATCTGCGTCGTCAGGTCCGCGGCGCCGATGAACTTGTCGGAGAGGTGCGCGCCGAGGATCTCGG
>DASVBJ010000289.1:0-9587 GCA_036375895.1 Actinomycetes bacterium
CGTCGACGTTCTCCTGGTCGACACCAGACGGCTTGAGTGGCAGGGCAGGACCGACGAGCAGCTCCAGGCCATCGTCACCGGCGCCGTCCAGCTGGTCGCCGTCCACCAGCGGGCGGCGGCCGCCGGCGTCAATCCCGATGAGGTCCTCGCGCTCGTCGCCCCGGTGCCGGTCGAGAACGTTGAGATCGGGCTGACCGCCGGCCGCGGGCCAGACGACAGCACGGCCGCCATCGTGATGACCGCCCTGCTGTTCATTGCCATCATCACCTACGGGAACCTGGTGCTGACCGGGGTGGTGGAGGAGAAGGCCAGCCGGGTCGTCGAGGTGCTGCTGGCCCGCATGCCGGCCCGCAACCTGCTCGCCGGCAAGGTCGCCGGCATCGGGCTGCTCGGGTTCGCCCAGTTCGTCGTGACCGCGCTGGCGGCGCTGGTCGCCACCCTTGTGGTCGACTCCGTCGATCTCCCGGCCGTCAGCGGCGGCGTGCTCGCCTGGGTGGTCGTGTGGTTCGTGCTCGGCTACGCCCTCTACGCCATGGCGTACGGCGCGCTCGGCTCCCTCGCATCGAGGACCGAAGACGCGCAGAGCGTCGCGGGGCCGGTCGGCTATGTGCTGATCGCCGCGTACTGGACCTCGTTCATCGCGGTCAGCGAGGACCCCGACGGCCTCTGGTCCCGGCTGCTCTCGTACTTCCCTGCGACCGCGCCGCTCGCGATGCCCGGACGCATCGCGCTCGGCGCCGCGGCGTGGTGGGAGCCGCTGCTCGCGGTCGTCCTCACGCTGGCCGCCATCGCCGGCCTGGTCGTGCTCGCCGGGCGGGTGTACACCAACGCGATCCTCCACACCGGACCCACCCTGCGGTTGCGGGACGCCTGGCGCAGCGAGCCGGCGCCGTCCTCGCCGACACCAGGCATCCCGACGGGCCTCTCGGACCATCGGACCAGGCGGTTGCCACGACCGTTGCTGCCTGGCCGCCACCGACCAAGGTCCCCCTAGCGCCAGGGACGCCGGGTTGCCCCTCGTTCCGTTGCTCGTGACGGTGGCGGCGGCGCGTCGCTCGGGCTGCTTCTGCGCGACAAGCTCCCGCTGAGCTGCGATCGTGTTGCCAGATCCCGCGGGGGTCGATGGGGGCCGAATGTTTCGGGTCTTGCTGGTCGGCTTTCTCATCGCACACGGGTTGGTTCACGTCGCTCTCTGGGCGCCGAAGTACGACCCGGAGACGGCGGCTTTCGACGCGTCCCACTCGTGGCTGATCGGTGACCGACGGAGGCTCGCGCAGATCCTCGCGTTCTCTGCGGCGGTGGTTCTCGTCCTGGCTGGCCTCGCCTTGGGGATTCACGGCAGCTGGTGGCGGCCGACCGCGGTGGTCGGACTGACTGTCTCGACAGCGCTACTGCTTCTCTACTTCAACCCGTGGTACCTGTTCATCCTCGCCGTCAACGGCGCCCTGATCGTGGGCATCACGTGGATGGACTGGCCGTCCACGTCGACGGTCGGGGCCTGATCCCGTGTGCTGAGGGCTGTTCGGCAGCAGGCGGAGCGGTGCGACAACAGGTGTCTACGCCTGCTGCGGCACCGCTCCGCCTGCCACGCGTGGTCGAACGACAGGCGGTGGGTGGGCCTTGTCAGAGGTTGCCGCGGCGCTCCTGCTCGCGCTCGATCGCCTCGAAGAGCGCCTTGAAGTTGCCCTTGCCGAAGCCCAGTGAGCCGTGCCGCTCGATCAGCTCGAAGAACACGGTCGGCCGGTCGCCGATCGGCCGGGTGAAGATCTGCAGCAGGTAGCCGTCCTCGTCGCGGTCGACGAGGATGCCGCGCTTCTGCAGCTCCTCGATCGGCACGCGCACCTCGCCGATCCGGGCGCGCAGCTCGGGATCCTCGTAGTAGCTGTCAGGCGTCGACAGGAACTCGACGCCCTCCTCGCGCATGCAGTCGACGGTGCGAAGGATGTCGCCCGTGGCGAGCGCGAGGTGCTGCGCCCCCGGGCCCCGGTAGAACTCGAGGAACTCGTCGATCTGCGACTTCTTCTTGGCGATGGCCGGCTCGTTGAGCGGGAACTTGACCCGGTGGTTGCCGTTCGCGACGACCTTCGACATCAGCGCGGAGTAGTCGGTGGCGATGTCGTCACCGATGAACTCCGCCATGTTCACGAAGCCCATGACCTTGTTGTAGAAGCCGACCCACTCGTCCATGCGACCGAGCTCGACGTTGCCGACGACGTGGTCGAGGGCCTGGAAGAGCCGCTTGGGCGCACCCGGACGCTTGACGTACGACGAGGTGCGGGCCACGTAGCCCGGCAGGTAGGGCCCGTCGTAACGCGACCGGTCGACCAGGGAGTGCCGGGTGTCGCCGTACGCCGCGAGGGCCGCCATCCGCACGGTGCCGTGCTCGTCGGAGACGTCGTGCGGCTCCTCCAGGACCACCGCGCCCTGGCCGCGGGCATGCTCGACACACTTGTCGACATCGGGCACCTCGAGGGAGATGTCCGCGACGCCGTCACCGTGTGCGCGGTGATGGTCGAGCAGCGGGCTGGCAGGGTCGACCCCGCCCTTGATGACGAAGCGGCACGAGCCGCTCTTGAGGACGAACGCCTTGTGGTCGCGGTTGCCGGTCTCCGGGCCGGAGTAGGCGACGATCTCCATGCCGAACGCCGACTCGTAGTAGTGGGCGGTCTGGGTGGCGTTGCCGACCACGAATACCACCGCGTCCCAGCCCGTCACCGGGAAGGGGTCGGCGCTCGCGTCGTACTCCACCAGGCCGACGAGCTGCTTGAGCTGGTCGAGGTCCAGCTCGGCGGCCCGCTCCTGCGGGGTGAGGGCCGGGGGGGTCGTGGCGTCGGCGGTCATGCGGTCTCCGTTTCCTGTCGACGTGTGGATCGATGCAAGCGGATCCGGACAACGTGCGCAACATGACCACCGGTGGGTGCGCAGGTTGTACAGTCCCTAACCCACCTGCCTGGACGAGGTGAGCAACATGACCATTGCCGTCGACGACCTCGACGCCCGGATCATCGAGGTCTTCGCCGCCGAGCCGCGCGTCGGTGTCCTGGAGTGCTCGCGCCGGCTCGGCGTGGCCCGTGGCACCGTGCAGGCCCGGCTCGACCGGATGGGCCGTGAGGGTGTGATCCGCGGCTGGGGCCCCCAGCTCGACCCGGCCGCGATCGGGTACGGCGTGACGGCGTTCGCCACGCTGGAGATCAGCCAGGGTGAGGGCCACGACGCCGTCGCGAGACACCTCGCCTCCATCCCGGAGGTGCTGGAGGCGCACACGATCACCGGCTCCGGCGACCTGATCGCCAGGGTGGTCGCCCGGTCCAACGCCGACCTGCAGCGAGTCATCGACCGGCTCGTGGCGGCCCCCGGCATCGTGCGGACCTCGACCGTCATCGCCCTGGCGACCCAGGTCTCCCCGCGCGAGCTGCCGCTCCTGCGAGCCGCGGTCGCGGCCGCCCGAGGTCAAGACCCGGGCCCCGGCTGACGATGACCGGGAGGACGGCGTCTCTCGCCGGAAGCGACAGAAAGAGAACCGCATGCCCTCCCGCACCACCCGCGCCGCCCTCGCCGCAGTCGTCGCCAGCCTGACCGCCGCGACCCTGCTGCAGACCCCCGCGACGGCCGCGACCGCCCCCGAGACGGTCGCCCAGCAGCCCACGACCCACGCGGCGACGCTGCCCCCGCTGTCGGCGTCCGACCAGCGCATGGTCACCATGCTGACCCGCCGAGACGACAACCCCGCGCTCGGGCGCGACCTCGCCGGGGTGGTCACCGACGCGGCCAGCACGCGGGTCCTCTACGCCGCCACGCGCTTCGAGCGCCAGCTGCCCGCCTCGACCGCCAAGCTCCTCACCGCGGTGAACGTGCTGCAGTCCTACGGCCCCGCCCACCGCTTCACCACGACGGTCCGGAAGGGCAGGTACTGGTCGCAGGTGACCCTGGTCGGCGGCGGCGACCCGTCGCTGTCCAGCAGGTCCCTCGACGCGATGGCCGCGTACACCGCGACCGCCCTCAAGGCCCACGGCGTCAAGCGGGTCGCGGTCTACGTCGACGACTCGCTGTTCCCCGCCCCGTCGCTGGCCTACGGCTGGCAGAGCACGTACGTGCCCGGCGAGGTGCGACCGGTGCGCGCGCTCGTGGTCAACCAGCACCAGGTGTGGGACACGTCGATCGACGCGGGCAAGGTGTTCGCCGGGCGGCTTGCCGCCCGCGGGCTGAGCATCGCGACGGTGGCGCGGGCGCGCGCCGTGTCGGGCTCCCCCGTGCTCGCCGCCAGCTCCGGACGGCGCCTCGACAGCATGGTCGGCACGATGCTGCGCAGCAGCGACAACGACTATGCCGAGGCCTTCCACCGGCTGGTCGCGCTCAAGACCGGCTACCCCGCCACCTGGTCCGGCGCCGCCGCCGCGCAGCGCTCCGTGCTCAGGGGGCTCGGCGTCGATCTCGGCAGCTCCTCGATGTACGACGGGAGCGGGCTGTCGCGGGCCGACCGGCTCACCCCCCAGCAGCTCGCCGCGGTGCTGACGCTCGCGGTCGACGGCGGGCACCCGCGGCTCGTGTCCCTCCCCGGGGCGCTGCCGCTGGCCGGACGGTCCGGGACCCTGGCGCCGGAGTTCAAGCGCTACACGACCTGGCCGACCAGCTGCGCCGCCGGAAATGTGCAGGCCAAGACCGGCTCGCTGAGCGGGGTGGTCTCGTTGGCCGGCTACGCGCGCGGAGCCGACGGCCGGACGAAGGTGTTCGCCTTCCTGCTCAACGGTGTGCCGTCGACGCTCACGACCAGGCAGGCAGTCGACCGGCTCGCCACCACGATCACCGGCTGCTGGTAGGCGCCGGGCCGGTGCTGTCCCGCACGACGAGCTCGGTGGGCAGCAGCACGTGCCGCGCCCGGGAGGCGCGGCGCCCGGCGCCCGGGGAGTCGGCGGCGTCGATGGCCGCGAGCACCGCCCGGGCGGCGACCCGCGCCTTCTCGTCGACCGGCTGACGCACCGTCGTCAGGGCGGGCCGGGTGCGCGCCGCGAGCGGCGCGTCGTCGAAGCCGACGACGGACAGGTCGGTGGGGACGCGGACGCCGCGCGCCTCCGCGGCGTGCAACGCGCCGAGCGCCAACAGGTCCGACATGCACAGCAGCGCGGTGGGCGGCTCCGCGCGCCCGAGCAGGAGCTCGGCGGACCGGCGGCCCTCCTCCTCGCCGTTGTTCGGCTGCTTGACCACCACCGGCTGCAGGCCGGCGGCCTGCAGCGGCTCGAGCCAGCCCCGCAGCCGTTCCCGGATCACGTGGTGCGCCTCGTCGGCGGCGACGTCGACGACCTCGTCGTAAGGGCCCGACGTCGCCTCGGTGATGATGCCGACCCGCCGGTGGCCGAGGGCGAGCACGTGCTCCGCCGCGGCCCGCGCCCCGGCGCGGTCGTCGATGTTGACGCTGGGTACGCCGGGCTCCGCCACCTGGTCCACGAAGACCAGCGGCACATCGCGGCGGCGCAGCCAGTCGAGCGCGGGAGAGTCGGCGTCGACGCTGTACACGACGGCACCGTCGAGCACGACGTCGCGGGCAGGGACCCGGCCGGTGCCGCGCGGCGAGGACAGCAGGGTCATGGCGACGCCGGACGGCTCGAGCTCGGCGGCGACCGCGCCGAGGAAGCGGGTGGCCACCTCGTCGGTGAACGCGTAGCTCAGCGAGTCGGTGAGCAGGAACCCGATCACCCCGCTGCGCCCGCAGGCGAGTGCCCGCGCGGCCGGGTCGGGACCGCAGTAGCCGAGCTCGTCGGCGGCAGCGAGGATGCGCTCGCGCAGCTCAGCGGAGAGCTGGTCGGGCCGGGAGAACGCGTTCGAGACCGTCATCCGGCTCACGCCGACCCGGTCGGCGACCGTCTGCAGCGTCACCCGGCCCATGACACCCACTCGCCGGGGGTGTCCTCCGACCCGCTCATCCTCTAGACCGCTGCCGGCGTGACCGCGTCGCCCGCCCGGTGCAGGACGCCGGCGATGGCGAGCCGGATCCTGCGCGTGGCCGGGGTGGCCGGCGCCCTCGGGGGCTCCGGTACGACGGGCGCGTGCGGGAGGGCGCTGCGAGCCAGGTCCTCGACGTTGCGACGGGACACGCCCGCCGCGAAGGGGAGCAGTGACATGACCGTCTCCTGGTGCTCTCGTGCCAACTTCTGTACCGGTACAGTAGACCCGGCTTCTGTACCGGTCAAGAGACTTTTCTGGTCGGGAGGCGTCGCCCCGTCGGACGAGGCCCACGAGGGTGGGGTCAGCAGATCTGCTGCAGCCGGCCGGTGCCGAGGTCGTAGCGGAACCCGCCGACGGTGACGTCGTGCAGGTAGGGCCAGGACCGCACCCGCTGGACGTCCGCGAGCAGGGAGCTCTCCTGGTCCTCGGTCGTCAGGAACGCGATGCTGCGGGTGTCCGGGCCACCGGCGGCGCGGATATCGGCGTGGACGTCGTCCTCGGTGCCGCCGGCCATCCGGCAGCTGGTGTGCGCAACCACCATCACCCGGTCGACGCCGAGCAGGTAGCGCGCCAGCACCAGCGTGCGCAGGACGTCGTCGGTGACGCGCGCCCCCGCGTTGCGCAGGATCTTCGCGTCTCCGGGCACCAGCCCGAGCATCGCCAGCGGGTCGATCCGCGAGTCCATGCAGGTCAGGACGGCGAGTCCCTTCGCGGCACGGGCCTCGAGGTCGGCGAGCCGGAACCTGGCGGCGTAGCCCTCGTTCGCCGCCAACACGTCATCGAAGTTGCTCTCGATCGGCACGCCCTGCAGCGTAGAGGGCCCTATCGCGGCGCGCGGAGCCGGGCGGTCAGAGCGCCAGCGCCGCCAGGGCGGCATTCACCACAGCGCCGGCCGTGAGGTCGTGGAGCTCGTAGAGGTCGCGCACGGTGCCGGACTGGCCGAAGGCGTCCACCCCGAGGGGCACGCACGGCACGCCCAGCGCCGACCCGAGCCAGGCCATCGCGTGCGAGGCTGCGTCGTGCACCGTCACGACGGGCGCCCGCTCCGGGAACAGCTCTTGAAGCAGCGACGACCGTGCCGGCCCGGTGGCCGAGCGCACCGAGTCGCGCAGGGCGCCGCGCCACCCGGCGTACAGGCGGTCCAGGGATGTGACGTCGACCACGTGCGCCCGCACCCCCTCGTCGGCCAGCTCCGCCGCGGCCTCGAGCACCTCGGTCATCACCGCCCCCGAGGCGACGAGGTGGACGGCCGGGCCGTCGACCTCGGAGGCCAGCAGCCGGTACCCGCCGTCGAGGACCTGCCTCCGCAGCGCGGCGTCGTCGCCGTAGCGGGCGCGGGCCGCCTCGAACGGGGCGTTGTCGACCGGCCGCGTGGACAGCCGGAGGTAGGCCGACGCACCGTCCTCGCCGCCGGCGATCCGGCCGAGCGCGTCGCACAGCAGCCAGTCGAGGGGCAGGACGTAGGCCGGCTCGCACAGCGTGACCCCCGGCAGCTCGAGGCCGATCGAGGCGGTGATGGTCGACTGGTGCGCCCCGCCCTCGGGTGCCAGCGTCACCCCGGACGGGGTGCCGGCCACCACGAACCGGGCCCCCGAGTAGGTGCCGTAGATGAACGCGTCGAGACCGCGGCAGACGAACGGGTCGTAGACCGTGCCGATCGGCAGCAGCGGCTGGTCGGAGAGGTCCCACGCCAGGCCGAGCTGGCCGAGCAGCAGGAAGAGGTTCATCTCGCTGATGCCGAGCTCGACGTGCTGGCCCTTCGGGTGCTGCCGCCACTTCAGCAGCGGGTCGGTCTCGTTCCAGTCCCGCAGCTCGCTCGGCGCGTACACGCCGACCCGGTTGATGAAGCCGGCCAGGTTCGTCGAGGTGGCCACGTCGGGGGCGGTCGTCACGAGGTACGGAGCCACCTCGTCGTGGCGGGCCAGGCCGGTGAGGATCCGGCCGAACGCCTCCTGGGTCGACGTCGGCTTGCCGGGGCTACGCGACTCGACACCCTCGGGCACCGAGATGTCGATGTGCGGCGACACGGGGTCGCGCCGGAGGTGCGTCGCCCGCGCCGCGCAGAGGGCACCCGCCGGCGTCGAGGGGTCGAGCCGGTCCCACTCGGTGGAGGGGTCCAGGCCGACCGTTCGGCGCAGCGCGTCGACCTGGTCACCGGTGAGCAGGGCGGAGTGGTTGCGCGGGTTGCCCGCGATGGGCAGCCCCCACCCCTTGACGGTGTAGGCGAAGACAACTGATGGCCGGTCGTCGACGCGGTCGCACTCGGCGTACGCCTCGAGCATCGCCGCGAGGTCATGACCGCCGAGGTCGTGCACGAGCCGGTCGAGGTCGTCGTCGGCCACCGGGGCCAGCGCCTCGGCCACCTCGGCCGGGGCGCCGTCGAGGAAGCGCTCGCGCAGCTCGGCGCCCTGGAAGCCGAACATCGACTGGTACTGCTCGTTGGGCATGGCGTCGATGTAGTCCCGCAGGGCGGCGCCGTGCGGCTGCTCGAACGCCGCGGTCAGGCGGGTGCCGTACTTGACCTCGACCACGTGCCAGCCGACCGCCTCGAACATCCCCCGCCACTGGGCCAGCCGGATGCCGGGCACCACCCGGTCCAGCGACTGGCGGTTGAAGTCGACGACCCACATCACGTTGCCGAGGCCGGCCGTCGCGCTGTCGGCGACGGCCTCCCAGACGTTGCCCTCGTCCAGCTCCGCGTCGCCGAGAAGCGCGACGAACCGTGACCTCGGGCGCGGCCCGAAGTGGTCGTCCACGTAATGCCGGGTGAGGGCGGCGAACAGCGGCGCTGCCGCGCCGAGACCGACGCTGCCGGTCGAGAAGTCGACGTGCTGCCGGTCGGGGTCCTTGGTGCGCGACGGGTAGGACTGCAGCCCGCCACGCGAGCGAAGCGTCGTCAGGTACCGCCGGTCCAGGTTGCCGAGGAGGTACTGGACGGCGTGGAAGACCGGCGACGCGTGCGGCTTGACGCTGACCCGGTCCGCGGCGTCGAGGTGGGCGAACCACAGCGCCGTCATCGCGGTCACCAACGACGCCGACGAGCTCTGGTGGCCACCGACCTTGACCCCGTCGCCGGTGTCCCGCTCCCGGTTGGCGGCGTCGACGATGCGGGTCGCGAGCCACAGCACCCGCCGTTGCACGTCCTCGAGGACCTCGAGGTCGACGGGGGCGCGCAGGTCGCGCGCGCCGGTCGGCTCCGTCGCGGCTGGGGCGGCAGGGGGCAGGGCGGACACCGGTGGCTCCTCGGAAGACGTGCAGTTGGGGGCACCCTAGCCAGCGGGCGGGTCCCCATAGGATGCGGAGCGGAGTCGGCGCGGTCCGGAGGTGGGCCGTCGCCTTTGACATCGTGACGAGGATGAAGCCCCGGTGGACCTGCACCTGTCGACGTCGAACCTCGGCGGCTATGCCGTCGTGTCCGTTTCCGGCGAGATCGACCTCGAGTCGGCCGCACAGCTGAGCGAGCACGCCCTCACCGCCGCCCGCGAGGTGAGCCCGCACATCGTCCTCGACCTGAGTCGGGTCACCTTCATGGACTCCACCGGCCTGCAGGTCCTGATCGCGGTCAAGCGTCGCGCCGAGCTGGCCGGCGGCAGCCTCGCCCTCGTCGGAGTCGCGCGGGCCGTCATGAAGGTCCTGACCGTCACCGG
>DASVBJ010000223.1:0-9442 GCA_036375895.1 Actinomycetes bacterium
GCGTTCTACCGCGACGTGCTCGGCTTCCGGCCGATCACCTCGATGGCACAGATCCCCGGCGCCGCCTTCCTGCAGGCCCCCGGCTCCACCAACGACCACGACCTCGGCCTGTTCGAGATCGGCGCCCACGCCGGGCCGTCCCAGGCCGGCCGGGCCACCGTCGGGCTCTACCACCTCGCGTGGGAGGTCGACACGCTCGCGGAGCTGGAACGCGTACAGGGCGCACTGGCGGCCGCCGGCGCGCTCACCGGGGCGAGCGACCACGGCACGACCAAGAGCCTCTATGGCAAGGACCCGGACGGCCTGGAGTTCGAGGTCGTGTGGCTGATCCCCGCCGACCTGATCGACGAGGCGGCCCTGGCTGCCCGGTCGCGGATCGGCCGGCTCGACCTGGCCCGCGAGCAGGAGCGGTACGGCGCCGACACCCTCGGCGGCGTGGGCGTCTCCAGCCCCGCCCCGGCCTGACCAGGACGTGCGGTCCGGGCAGTCCCGCGGGCGCGGACCTCAGCCGCCGACCGGACCGGTGAGCATCGGCAGGTCGAAGGCCTCCTCCGGGATGCCGAAGGCGTCGACGAGGGTGCGGGCGTTCGGCCGCAGCGCCCGGCACAGGTCGTTGACGGCGGCCGTCACGGCCTTGGCCCGCTTGGGCGTGAGGCGTCCGTGCTCCAGGAACCAGGCCCGGTCGTCCTCGACGGCGGAGAGTGCGTAGAGGTCGCACACCTGGTCGAGCAGGGCCTTGGCGGCCGGGTCGTCGCACTCGTCGATGGCCGCGACGAAGGACTCGAGCACCACGCGGTCGACGTGGACCCGGGCGGCCCGCAGCAGATGGTCCTGCGCGCCGTTGAACACCTCGAAGGGCTCCCGGCCGGACGTGATGCCCTTGCGCATCCGGCGGGCCAGCCCGTCGAGCACGTGCTTCTCCCGCCACTCGAACAGCTCGAGGTGGTAGCCCCGGTCGAGCAGGTCGTTGCCGTCGCCCCGGCTGGTGGCCGCGGCGACCAGCCGCTGGATGAGCTGCCCGGCCACGGTCCGCTCGATCACCGAGCTGACGACCTGGTCGGTGACGAACCGCACGGTGCCGAGCGTGTCCAGCTCTCCGAAGTGGTCGCGGTAGCTCGTCAGCAGCCCCTTGGCAACCAGCTGGAGCAGGACCGTGTTGTCGCCCTCGAAGGTCGTGAAGACGTCGCTGTCCGCCTTCAGCAGCGGCAGCAGGTTCTCGGAGAGGTAGCCCGCCCCGCCGCACGCCTCGCGCGCGGTCTGGATCGCGCTCGTCGCGTGCCAGGTCGCCACGGCCTTCACGCCAGCGGCCCGCGCCTCGAGCTCCCGTTGCCGGTGCTCGTCGTGGGCGCCCGTCGCGAGGTCGTGCAGCGTGGACACGAGCTGTCCTTGGGCGAAGTGCAGCGCGTACGTCCGCGCCAGTGCCGGCAGCAGCCGTCGCTGGTGCGCGAGGTAGTCGAGGACGACGATCTCCTCGTCGCTGCCCGGGGGCCGGAACTGGCGGCGCTGCTCGCCGTAGCGCACGGCCACGGCGAGGGCCAGCTTGGCCGCGCTCCCGGCGCCACCGGCGACGCTGATGCGGCCCTGGATCAGGGTGCCGAGCATCGTGAAGAAGCGCTTGTTCTCGTTGTCGATCGGGCTGCTGTAGGTGCCGTCGGCGGACACCTGGCCGTAGCGGTCCAGCAGCGCCTCACGCGGCACCCGCACGTCGTCGAACGACAGGCGTCCGTTGTCCACGCCGTTGAGCCCCGCCTTGCGGCCGCAGTCCTCGATGCGTACGCCGGGGCAGGGGTTCCCGTCGTCGTCGCGGATCGGCACGAGGAACGCATGGACGCCATGGCCGGCGCCGTCGGTGACCAGCTGGGCGAAGACGACGGCCATCCGACCGTCCTGCGCGGCGTTGCCGATGTAGTCCTTGCGGGCGCTCGGGTCCGGGGTGCGCAGCACGAACTCGCCGCGCGCCACGTCGTACGTCGCCGTGGTCCGCACCGACTGCACGTCGGACCCGTGGCCCGTCTCGGTCATCGCGAAGCAGCCGGGCAGGTCGAAGGACATCACCGCCGGCAGGTAGCGCTCGTGGTGGCGGGCGGTGCCGAGGTGGAGGACCGCGCCGCCGAACAGCCCCCACTGCACGCCTGCCTTGACCAGCAGGGACAGGTCGCTGAACGCGAGCATCTCGAAGGAGGTCACCGAGCCGCCGACGTCGCCCTCGCCACCCACGGCCTGCGGGAAGCCCCGCCGGGGATGGCCGGACGCGGCCAGCTCGTGCATCTGCTCCAGCACCCGGGCGCGATGCTCCTCGATGCCGAGGTCGTGCACCGGACGGAAGCCCTCCTCCCGGAGACGCTCGCGGGCCAGCTCGCGGATCTCGGCCCAGCGCCCGTCGAGCACCTTCCGCAGGGCGGCGGCGACACCCTCGACGGTCGGGGTGGTGGTGGCGGTCATTGGCCCTCCTGCTGGTGGTTTCGGTCGGCGGCGGCGAGGATCCCGGAGAACCCCCGCCACACCAGGTCGGTCAGGTGGTCGCGCAACACCTCGCGGGGCATGGCCGCCCCGCCCGCCAGCCACTGGTCGGCCGCGGAGCGGACCAGGCCGACCAGTCCGTGCCCCCACGGCTCGGCCGCCTCGACGCCGAGCCCGGCGGCGCGCAGCCGGGGTGCGATGACGCCGGCCACGTGGCGGCCGACCAGAGCGCTCAGCCCGGTGACCGGGTCGTCGCCCACCGGGCCGTCGGGCAGGGGGCGGTGCACCACGAAGCGGTAGACCTCCGGGTCGGCCTCGATGACCCGCAGGTAGGCGTCGATGCCCGCCGCGAGCAGGGTCCGCGGGTCGGGCTCGCTCTCGATCGCGGCGGTCAGCTGGGTCACCAGCCGGTCGGCGACGCGGGTGCAGACCGCGAGGTAGAGGTCGTTCTTGTCCGTGAAGTGGCGGTAGACCGCGGCCTTGCTCGTGCCGGCCGCCGCCGCGATCTCGTCCATGCCGACGGCGGCGCCGTGCCGGCGGATCGCCACGACGGCGGCGTCCACCATGGCGCGGCGGCGCTCCCGGCGATGCTCGTCCCAGCGGGTTCGCCGGCGGTCCCCCGGGGCAGCAGAGCCGGGTCGAGGGGTTACGCCCGTTTTCATGCGACTTACGGTACCTGATACTTTTGGTACCAGCACGCATCGCCCGCCCCAGGAGGACCTCCCATGGCACCGAAGGCCCGGCGCGCAGCCGTCGTAGGCGGCAACCGGATCCCGTTCGCGCGGTCCAACGGCCCCTACGCCCTCGCGTCCAACCAGGACATGCTCACCGCCGCCCTTGACGGGCTGGTCGCCCGTTTCGGGCTGCAGGACGTCCGGCTCGGCGAGGTCGCGGCCGGCGCCGTCCTCAAGCACAGCCGGGACTTCAACCTGACCCGGGAGTCGGTCCTGGGCAGCCGACTGGCGCCCGACACCCCGGCGTACGACGTGCAGCAGGCCTGCGGCACGGGGCTGGAGACCACGATCCTGGTCGCCAACAAGATCGCGCTCGGCCAGGTCGAGTCGGGGGTCGCGGCCGGCGTCGACACCACGAGCGATGCGCCCATCGCCGTGCACGAGGGGCTGCGGCGGACCCTGCTCGAGGCCAACCGGGCCCGCAGCCTCGGCGGCCGGCTGGCCGCACTGAAGGGGCTGCGGCCCGGCCACGTCGTCCCCGAGGTGCCCCGCAACGTCGAGCCGCGCACCGGGCTGTCCATGGGCGAGCACGCGGCGATCACGGCCCGCGAGTGGCAGATCGGCCGCGAGGAGCAGGACGCCCTGACCGTCGCGAGCCACCGCAACCTGGCGGCGGCCTACGACCGCGGGCTGCTCGCCGACCTGGTGACCCCCTACCTCGGCCTGCAGCGCGACCAGAACCTCCGCCCGGACTCGAGTCTCGAAGCGCTGGCCCGGCTCGAGCCGGTCTTCGGCAAGGGCGAGGGGGCGACCATGACGGCAGGCAACTCCACCCCGCTGTCCGACGGCGCCTCGACCGTGCTGCTGGCGAGCGACGAGTGGGCGCGGGAACGCAACCTGCCCGTGCTCGCGCACCTCGTCGACGCGGAGACCGCCGCAGTCGACTACGTGCACGGCGGCGAAGGCCTGCTGATGGCCCCGGCGTACGCCGTGCCGCGCCTGCTCGCCCGCAACGGCCTCACCCTGCAGGACTTCGACTTCTACGAGGTGCACGAGGCCTTCGCCTCGACCGTGCTGGCCACCCTCAAGGCCTGGGAAGACCCCCGCTTCTGCAAGGAGCGGCTCGGCCTGGACAAGCCGCTCGGCCCGATCGACCGGTCGCGCCTCAACGTCGCGGGCTCCTCCCTCGCCGCCGGGCACCCGTTCGCTGCCACCGGCGGGCGCATCGTCGCCACGCTGGCCGCGCTGCTCGCCGAGAAGGGCTCCGGCCGCGGCCTGATCTCGATCTGCGCCGCCGGCGGGCAGGGCGTCGTGGCGATCCTGGAGGCAGCGTGAGCGACTGGTACCGCACCCTGACCAACTCCCCCGCCGGAGCGGCGGTCGGCAAGCGTCTGGGCCTGCCCAGGCCCGCGGTGCTCCGCCGCCACTCCCCCGGCCAGCCACTGCTCGACGGCCCCGCGCTCGTCCTCGGCACGACGGGCGGCGCCCTCGCCACCAAGCTCCGCGAGCTGCTCGACGCGGCCGGGGTCACGACGACGGCCGGTGACGACGACCGGCTGGCCGGCATCGTCCTGGACGCGACGGGAGTCAGCGGCGTCGACGACCTGGCCCAGCTGCCGGCCCTGCTCGCCCCGGCCGTCCGGCGCCTCGGACCCAGCGGGCGGCTCGTGGTCCTCGGCCGCCCGGCCGACCGGGCCGACTCGCCGGCCGCGGCCGCCGCGCGCCACGCCCTCGACGGGTTCACGCGGTCGGCCGCGCGGGAGCTCCGGTCCGGTGCCACCGCCAACCTCGTGGTCGTCGAGGACGGCGCGGAGGACGCGGTGGAGTCCACGCTGCGGTTCCTGCTCTCGGGCCGCTCGGCGTTCGTCTCCGGCCAGCCCGTGCGCGTCGCCGCCGCAGCGGTCACCTCACCCGCCGACTGGGACCGTCCGCTGGACGGTCGAGTCGCCGTGGTGACGGGCGCCGCCCGGGGCATCGGCGCGGCGATCGCCGCGACCTTCGCCCGCGACGGCGCGAAGGTCGTCTGCGTCGACCTGCCCGCCGCCGGTGAGCAGCTCGCCCGGGTGGCCAACCAGGTGGGCGGCACCGCCCTGCAGGCCGACATCACCGAGCCGACCGCAGCCGAGCGGATCGCCGAGCTCGCGACGAGCCGGTTCGGCGGCCTGCACGTCCTGGTGCACAACGCCGGGATCACGCGAGACAAGCTGCTGGTCAACATGACGCCCGCGCAGTGGGACTCGGTGATGGCCGTCAACCTCGAGGCGCAGCTGCGGATCGACGACTGGCTGCTCGAGAACGACGTGCTCGGCGCGGGCTCCCGGGTCGTGTCCGCGTCGTCGACGAGCGGCATAGCCGGCAACCGTGGCCAGACCAACTACGCCGCGAGCAAGGCCGGCATCATCGGCATGGTCAGGGCGCTGGCGCCGGCGATGGCCGAGCGGGGCGCCACCATCAACGCCGTTGCGCCGGGCTTCATCGAGACGGAGCTGACCGCTGCCATGCCCTTCGCGACCCGCGAGGTGGCGCGTCGCATCAACAGCCTGCAGCAGGGCGGACTCCCTGTGGACGTCGCCGAGACGATCGCCTGGCTGGCCCAAGAGGCGAGTGCCGGCGTGAACGGCCAGGTCGTACGCGTCTGCGGCCAGAACATCGTGGGGGCATGACGTGCAGACGGTGACACTGACCAAGGCCCCCGCGCTGCCGAGGCTGTTCGCCGAGGCTCTGCTGACCGCCCGGCGACATCACGGACCCGGCCTGCCCGACACCGAGCTGGCGCTGCACGACGTGACCGTCGACCGCGACCACCTGGCGGCCTACGCGCGGGTGTGCGGGTTCAGGGTCGGCGGCCCCCTGCCCCCGACGTACCTGCACGTGCTGGCCTTCCCGCTGCAGATGCAGCTGATGACCGACCGCACGTTCCCGTTCCCCCTGGCGAAGGTCGTGCACCTGCGCAACGTCGTCGTCCAGCGCCGGCCGGTCGACGCCGACGAACGGCCGAGCCTGCGGGTCCGCGCCGAGCGCCTGGCCGAGCACTCCAGGGGCGCCCAGGTGGACCTGGTCGCCGAGGCCACGGTCGGCACCGAGCCGGTCTGGTCGGGCCGGGGCACCTACCTCTTCCGCGGTGCACAGGCGCCGGCCGGAGGTCCCTCGTACGACGAGGAGCCGGCGCCCGAGCCGACGCTGCCCGACCGGCCGAGCGCCGTGTGGCGGGTGCCTGCCGACACCGGTCGGCGCTACGCCGCGGTCTCCGGGGACGTGAACCCGATCCACCTGCACCCGCTGGCCGCGCGGCTGGCCGGCTACCCGAAGGCCATCGTCCACGGCATGTGGACGGCGGCCCGGGTGCTGGCCGCCGTCGACTCACGCCTGCCGGACGCACTGGTGGCCCACCTCACGTTCCGCAAGCCGTTGCTGCTGCCGTCGACGGTCGAGCTGCTCGCCGGCCAGGTGGACGACGGCTGGGACCTGGGGGTGCGCAGCAGGCGGGACGGGAAGGTCCACCTCACCGGGACGGTGCGGCCGCCCGGGCCGTGACATGACGGAACCCCCGCCGGCTGCTTGCCGGTCGAGGGTTCCGCGTCTCGTGGGGACAGAGGTCAGGCGATGACCTTCTCCGCCGGCCGGTTGCCCACGAAGACCTCGGCGTCCGGGGAGACCCGGCGCAGGTGGACGAAGCCCAGGATCGACAGGAGGAGCATCAGGGCAGCGCCTGCGTAGGCCGCGATCGAGGCGTACCAGGCGATCTTGCCCATGGTGTCCCAGGCGTAGGCGTTGAGCAGCATGCCGCGCAGGGTCTCACCGCGGAACGCGGTCTGGACCAGGCCGGCCAGCTCGGCGTCGCCCGGGTTCTGCCGGGACTGGGTGCTCAGCTCCGAGTAGGTCCTGCCACCGGTCGACTCGTCGAGGTGCACCTTGATGTAGTGGTCGGCGAAGGCCTTGGCCTGGTCGCCCGTGGTCAGCTGCTGGCCGGCGTACTGCTCGATGTAGGGCTTGACCTTCGGGTCGTTCAGCTGCTCGCTGCCGGCCTTGGGGAAGAAGATCTTCTGGGCGGACAGCTGGCTGTTGACCTCGTCGGTGGCGAAGTTGTGTCCCCATGTCAGGAGCAGACCCGAGATCAGCAGGACGGCCGCTACGACGACCCCTCCCGTGGTCAGCAGGATGTCCAGAGTCTTGCGTCGCATGACGTCTCTCCCACCGCTGCGAGGACCGGTCGACCTCTGTGACGACCGTTGTGATCGCTCGCTTGCTGGCTCAAGCATTCAGTGGGTGATCCATCCGCGGCAGAGGTCAAAAGTCCTTGCCCCGACTGCGGAGGTCCCTGGAAGTCCCGGTTGTCCCAAGGGACCCAGAAACGCACGTGGCCGGGCCAGTCGGGGGCCCGGCCACGCGTACGGTCAGGCGCCGGAAGAGGCGCTGCCGCTCGGCGTCTGGCTGCCTGTGCTGCCCGGGCCGCCGCGCCCGTCCCGGTCGCGCGGGCGGTGGCCGGGGCCACCGGCAGGCGCCGACTCCTCGCCGGTCACCGTGAAGGACTTGTCCATCTCGACCGTGACCCGCTTGCCGTCGCTGGTCGTGAGGTGCGCCTCGTAGACGCCGTCGGAGTCGGTCTCCACGCGCTGGATCGTCGCACCCGGGTACTTCGCGAGCGCGGCCGCGCGCACCTTGCTCGCGGTGTCACCGCTCAGCAGGTGCTCGTCCGGTCGCTGGCTCCTGGACTCGTCGACAGGGCCGCTGTTCGACCCGGTGCCCGGCGTCGACGTCGAGCTGTCCGCGCTGGCAGACAGCGTGCCCGCGAGGACGCCGCCGGCGACGAGTCCCGCGGCGGCGAGCGCCCCGGCACCACCCCACCGGCGCAATCCGTTGTGCTGCTTGCTGTCTGTCTCGTTCATGGTCCTGCTCCCTGGTTCGGTGGCTCTCGGTCGAGCCGCTGATCTCAGGTTGCGGTGGCCGCCTGTGCCGCGCCGGGAAGGGACCTGGGAGTTCGCTGACCGGTCGGCAGACGTACGGGGGTCGGGCGGTCAGGATCGCGGCTGCGTGAGGTCCTTGGCGAAGCTGCGGCTCTCCGGCGAGCACCGGTAGTGCCCGAAGCCCTCGGTCGGCCGGTAGCCCTCGCTCGTGTAGAGGGCGATGGCCTCCGGCTGGGCGCTGCCGGTCTCGAGCACCACCCGGCGGTAGCCGAGGTCGGCAGCCCTCTGCTCGAGCGCTCGCAACAGAGCCCGGGCGTGACCCTGGCGGCGGTGCGCGGAGCGCACGTACATCCGCTTGATCTCCACGACGTCCGCGTCGTGCCGACGCAGTCCACCGCAGCCGACGACCCGTCCGTCCACGGTCGCGACGAGGAAGACGCCGCCGGGCGCGGCGAACTCCCCCGGGTCGACCGGGGTCTCGTCCGGACCGCCGTACCGCACGACGTACTCCTGCTGCACCTCCGCGACCAGCGGCGCCGTCCGCTCGTCGCCGTAGGCGGCCTCCGACAGCACGATCTGCACGGGGCCAAGCCTGCCCGACCGGGACGGCGCGTGCAGCACTACAGGTTGATCATGTGCCCCTCGAGGCCGTGCAGCGCCTCCTTCACCGCCTCGCTCAGCGTCGGGTGCGCATGCACGTTGCGGGCCAGCTCGGTGGTGGTGAGGTCCCACTGCTGGGCCAGCGTGAGCTCCGGCAGCAGCTCGGTGACCTCTGGGCCGATGAGGTGACCGCCGAGCAGCTCGCCGTGCTCGGCGTCGCTCAGCAGCTTGACGAACCCGACGGTGTCGCCGAGACCGTGCGCCTTGCCGTTGGCCATGAACGGGAACTTCGCGACGCGTACGTCGTGGCCGCGCTCTCTGGCCTGGGCCTCGGTCCAGCCGAAGCTCGCGACCTGGGGCTGGCAGAAGGTCGCGCGCGGCATCATCACGTAGTCGAGCTCCATCGTCTCCGCTCCGGCGATGGTCTCCGCCGCGACGACACCCATCGCCTCCGCGACGTGCGCCAGCAGCAGCTTGGCCGTCACGTCGCCGATCGCGAAGATGTGCGGGACGTTGGTGCGCATGAAGCCATCGATGGCGATGGCACCACGGTCGGTGAGCTCGACGCCCGTCTTCTCCAGGCCGTAGCCGTCGACCCGAGGGGCGAAGCCGATGGCCTGCAGCACCTTGTCGACCTCGACGGTGTCCTGCTGACCGTCGCGGCTGACGGTGACCTTGACCTTGTCGCCACTCTCGTCGATCGACTCGACCCGGGTCGACGTCATCACCTTGATGCCGGCCCGCTTGTAGCGACGGGCGAGCTCCGCGGAGACCTCCTCGTCCTCCAACGGGAGGATGCGGTCG
>DASVBJ010000348.1:0-2637 GCA_036375895.1 Actinomycetes bacterium
GGACACCACGGCCTTGCCGTCGAGCAGCACCGTGCAGGCGCCGCAGGAGCCCTCGGGCGCGCACCCATCCTTCACGGAACGGATCCCGATCTCGTCGCGCAGCAACTCGAGCAGGGTCGTCCCCGGCCGGACGTCGACCGAGATCGGTTCCCCGTTCAGCGTGAGGTCCATGGACCTCCCTCCTCCGATCCTCCCCTATTCAACCGCGCCGAGCACCAGCGCGAGGAGGGCCATGCGCATCACCACGCCATTGAACGCCTCCGTCCAGTAACGGGCGTGCCGCGTGTCGTCCACGTCGACCGGCAGCTCGTCCATGCGAGGGAGCGAGTGGAGCACGATCGCATCGCGTTTCGCCTTGTCGCGCAACAGCTCACGGGTGACGCGGTAGGCCTCCGGCGTCCTGCCGACGTCGCCGTCGCGCTCGTCACGGCTCTTCGTGTAGTCGGGCTGCACGACGGGCTCCATGTAGATCACGTCGGCCTCGGCGATGCACTCGGCGACCGAGCCGACCTCCGTGTAGCGCACGTTGCGCTCGTCGAGCTCGGCCTTGAACTCGGGCAGCAGGGACATCTCCAGGGGCCCCACCACGAACGACTCGACGTCGAACCGCGAGAACGCGTACAGGATCGAGTGCATCGTGCGCATCCGCATGTCGCCGACGCAGAGCACCTTGAGCCCGTCGAGCGTCCCCTTGACCTGGTGGACCGTGTAGAGGTCGGTGAGGACCTGCGTCGGGTGCTCGCCCCAGCCGTCGCCGCAGTTGATGACCGGCACCGACGCCCACCGAGCGGCCTCGGCCGGCGCGCCCTGCTGGTAGTGGCGCATCGCGATGACGTCGCCGTAGTACTCCAGCATGTGCACGGTGTCCTTGATGGACTCCTGGTAGAAGTCGCCGGCCCGCGTCATCTTGGCGTCGGAGAAGCCGACGACGTGGCCGCCGAGCCGGTGCATGGCCGCCTCCGTGGCCAGCCGGGTGCGCGTGCTGGGCTGGTAGAAGGCGGTCACCAGGGTCTTGTGCCGCAGCAGGTCCCCGTTGTGCCGGTCCCGGGCGTGCGGCGCGAGCGCGTCCGCGACCCTGAAGAGGTCGAGGTACTCCTCGCGCTCCATGTCCTTGAGCGACAGGATGTCCCGCCCGAGATAGCTACGCATGGTGCGTCTCTCCGATCTGTGCCGTTGGGATGTCGGGTGCGAAGGTGCGCAGCATCAGCTCGACGTCGTCGCCGAGGGGGTAGAGGATCGGGCAGGTCGCGCCGTTCTCGACGTACTCCGCGACCTTGGCCTTGCACTCCTCCGGGGTCCCGGACGCCGAGATCATCTGCACCGCGTCGTCGGGCACCAGCCGCATCGCGCGGCGGATCTCCTCCGGCCCTGCGGGCCAGGTGAGGATCTTGCCGATCTCCTCGATGAGCGCGGGGTCGACGCCGCTCGCCTTCATGAGGTGCGGCTGCTGCCCGAGGTACTGCGTGAGCAGCTCACGAGCCCGGTCCAGCGCGACTGCGCGGTCACGGTCCAGGGAGCAGATCACGAGCTGCGGGCGGTCGATGTCGTCGACGGACCGGCCGGCGCGCTCCGCGCCGATCGCCAGGGCGTCCATGGCCTGCTTGTTGTACTCGGGGCCGACCATGTAGTTGAGGACGACGCCGTCGGCCACCTCGCCGGCGAGCTCCATCATCTTCATGCCGGTGGCGCCGACATAGATCGGCACGTGCTTGGGTGACCGGTCGCCGTGCACGATGTCGATCTCGACGTCGTCGAGGTGGACGAAATCGCCGTGGTAGGTCACCCGCTCCATGGCGAGCAGCCGGCGGGTCGCCTCGACGGTCTCGCGCATGGCCTGCAGCGGGTGCACGCGGTGCACGCCGACCTTCGTGGCCAACGGCTCCCACCACGCGCCGAGGCCCATGACGACCCGGCCGGGTGCCAGGTCGTCGAGCGTGACGAAGGTGGCCGCGAGCAGGCCCACGTTGCGGGTCCAGATCGGGATGACCCCCGAGGCCAGCTTGATGTGCTCGGTGACCGCGGCGTACGCGGCCAGCGGCACCGTGGCCTCGCGGACCAGCCTGCTCTCCGCCTGCCAGACGGCCTCGAAGCCGCACCGCTCGGCGTACTGCGCGTAGTGCATGCCCCTGCGGACGGGGTGCTTGTCCTGCAGGTAGAGCGCCACCCGCCCGGTGCTCGTGACGGTCATCTGCGCTCGCCTCCCTCCGGGGTGAAGTCGTGCTCGGGGATCTCGGCCAGCCGGGCCCAGAGCCGCTCGACCGCGACGCACGACTCGGCGGCGACCTTGGTCTCGTCGACCCGGGTGGAGCGCCGGTCCGCGACGACCAGCTCGCCCGCGACGAGCACGTCACGCACCTGCGCCACGGAGAGGCCGAACACCCAGTGGCCGGGCAGGTTCGCTGCGTGCAGCGGCACGGGAGCCGGGTAGTCGAGCACGGTGATGTCGGCGGGCGCGCCGGGTCGGATCGTGCCGAGCAACGGCTCGGTGAACAGGCGCCCGACCAGCCGCGAGCCCTCCGCGAGGCGCTCGATCGGCCAGGACGGCGACACCGGAGCGCCGGCCTCCTTGGCCCGGAAGAACGCCGCCTGCGACTCGGTGAGCATGTCGCCGCCGATGCCGTCGGTGCCGAGGGCGAT
>DASVBJ010000041.1:0-13060 GCA_036375895.1 Actinomycetes bacterium
CCGGAGGTGCTTACCCTGATCACCTGTGGCGGCCGTTACCTGCGCGACGCGGGTGGCTACCAGGACAACGTGGTCGTGACCGCGGTCCCGATGGGAGAGCCGAGCGTGACGTCGAGCAGCGCCGAGGGAGCCGAGGGGCTCACCGCCGGCGCCGCGCGCGACGACGAGGACGCCGCGCGTGACGCCGCCCTGGTGGCCGCCTTCCGAGCCGGTGACGAGTCGGGGCTGGCCGCGGTCTACGCCCGGTGGTCGCCCCTCGTGTTCACCGTCGCGCTGCGGGCGCTCGGCGACCGGACGGACGCGGAGGACGTGACCCAGCAGGTCTTCGTCGCCGCTTGGCGCGGCCGGGAGCGGTTCGACGAGCGGGCCGGCACCCTGCCCGGGTGGCTGCTCGGCATCACCCGCAACAAGGTGGCCGACCGGTGGGCCGGCCGTGAGCGGGAGCGTCGCCAGGCGGACGCCGCCACGACCGTGCTGACGACGTCCGAGCAGGTCGCCCCCTCCCCCGCCGACGCGGTCACGGCGCGCGTCCTCCTGGCGGACGAGATCGACCGGTTGGGTGAGCCGCAGCGGAAGATCGTGCGCCTGGCGTTCTACGACGACCTGACCCACGCCCAGATAGCCACCCTGCTCAGCCTGCCGCTGGGCACCGTGAAGAGCCACATCAGACGCTCGCTGGAACGCCTGCGCCGGAGACTGGAGGTGGACGGTGCAGGAGCACTGTGACCCGGACGTCCTGGCGCTGCGTGCCCTGGGCGAGCGCGCCGGCGACGCGGACGACGACCGGCACCTGGCCGACTGCGTGCGCTGCCGCGGCGAGCTGGAGGATCTGCGCGCGGTCGTCGCAACCGGTCGCTCCGTCGAGACCGACGACACGCCGGTCACGCCGCCGGCGTCGGTGTGGCAGGGCATCTCCGACGAGCTGGGACTGCAGGCCGACCACTCGCTGGTCGCCACCCCTCCCACCGTGGCGGCGCGGCCGCCGCGCCGGCGGGCGCCGTTGCTGCTGGCGGCGGCCGCCGCCGTGCTGGGCGTGCTCCTGGGCATCGGCGGGACGTTGCTCGCAACCCAGGACGACGGCACTGCTCCGCTGGTGGCGCAGGCTCGGCTCGATCCCCTGCCGACCAAGGTGGGTGAGGGCTCGGCCCGCGTCGTCGGGTCGGGCACCGACCGCGAGCTCGACGTGGACGTGACCGGTCTCGGCCCGGTGAAGGGCTTCTACGAGGTCTGGCTGCTCGACGCGGACGGGAAGAAGCTCGTCTCGCTGGGGCTGCTGCGCGGCTCGCACGGCCGCTTCGTCCTGCCGCCCGGCGTCGACCTCAACGCGTACCCCGTCGTCGACATCTCCATCGAGCCGGCGGACGGCAACCCAGCACACTCCGGTGACAGCGTCGTGCGGGGCCGGCTCGACGTCTGACCCTCGACATCCAACTCAGGGCGACTGCGTCGGCGACGACGTTGCCGAGACCGACGGCTCGGCCGTCTGGCTGGACGACGACGAGCTGGGCGTGGCCACGCTCGTCGGCCCGGCGGTCGTCTCGGAGGGCGCGGGCGAAGCCGGCGTGGTCGGGGTCGTCGTGGGCGTGTCCCCGGGCGTCGCGGGGTCGGTCCCCGACGGGCTGGGCTGGGCGTCCGCGCTGGAGCTCGCGCCGGGGACGGCGCCGGTCTCGGCCCGGACGATCTGCAGGACCGCGCTCTCGAACGTCGCCAGCCGGGCCCGGACCTCGTCCAGCGGCACGTCCTCCAGGTGCGCCCCGAACGCCAGAACCTGCTCCCAGAGCAGGTCGAGCCGGCGCGTCGCCTCCTCGCTCAGCCCGTCGGGCAAGGTGACGACGAGCTGCTGGGCCAGGGCGTACGTGACGCAGTCCATGCACGAGTAGTTGACCGCCGCCGAGATGTTCTGGGGTACGACGACGCGGGCCTGCCCGATGACGAGGACCACCTGGAACCCGACCGCCACCGTGCGGCAGCCCGTGCAGCTCGCGAACGCGTAGGCCTCGTTGCGCGTCGTCACGGAGTCGCCATCGGCCCACACGAGCGCGAACGCCACGTCGTACACCGTCGAGCCGTCCCGGGTGTTGACGGCTAGCGCCTGGTTGTCACCGGTGCGGGGCGCGTCCGGCGGGTCGAACGGGAACACCCAGGGCGCCGCGTCCCCCGATGCCGACCCGGGCCTGGGCAGCAGGACGAGCGCCAGGCGGGGAGTCTCCCGGGTGGGCGGTGTCGAGCTCGCCGCCCAGATGGTCCTGGTGGCGCCAACCTGGCCCTCTCGGAGTCCGGGGGCTTTGGTGGCGGACGTTCCCGCGGCGGGGAAGGCGTCGAGCAGCGTCCCGCGGTCGTCGGGCCGGATGGGCCGGTACCTGTCGCCGCCCGGCCACCACGCCCACGCCAGCCCCGCCGCCAGCGAGGCCGCGACGAGGACGGCGATCGCCCTTCGCAGCGGGCGGCCACGGGTCGAGCGCCACACGGACCGGGTGGTTCGCCTCAGGACCCGGGCGAGCAGGTAGACCGTCCCTAGCAGCGGGAGACAGATCGCCAGCACGGACAGGATCCGTACGCCGACGCCGGCCGGGTCGCCCTGGAGCCATTCGTGGCCGAGCGTGTCCCACTGTCGTCCGAGGCTGACCCACCCGGTGGCCAGCACCCGCGGCAGGGCCAGCACCATCATCGCGAGGGACAACAGCAGCAAGGGCACGACGAGGAGCACCCACAGGGAGACCACCGCCCGGGCCCAGGGCTTCAACAGCCTCCCCTCGGGACGCCCCCAGCGGTGAGGGAGCAGCCCGAGCAGGACGGGCTTGATGTGGAAGTAGAGGTCGGGCACGCCGGTCACGTCCGCCAGCACGTGGTAGCCGTCGAACCGGACGAAGGGCGCCAGCTGGCGGAGCATCTGCAGGACCTGCGCGGCGATGATCAGGAGCAGGGCGTCCCAGCCGGTGGCCGCCCACACACCGAACATCGCCACCGCGAAGATCGCGTTGAAGTAGAGGCCGCCCAGGTCGACGCGGACCCGCCCGCCGCGCCCCAGCCGGTAGCTGTCGCTGACCTCGGTGTAGAAGGCCGGCCAGACCAGGTAGAGCCCCGTGCCCATCGCGCCCGGTGTTGCGCCGCCGTAGCGGCAGGCGGCCGCGTGACCGAACTCGTGGAAGCCCGCCGAGAGCACCGTGACGGCGAAGACGAGCAGGAGGAGTCCGGGCCGGTCGAACGCCTGGTGCGTCGCGGACGCGAGCCCCTTCTCGAACAGCACCCACCCGGTCGTGGCCACGAACGCGGCGAGGACCACGGCGACCACGAACGGCCGGAACAGCGTCGCGAACGGAGCGGTGACGCGCCTGGTCACCTCGGGGTCGGAGACCACGTAGCGGAACCGCAGCGCGAGCAGCGGGTTGGCCTTCTGCACGACGGGCTCGGACCCGTCGGCCAGCCGGAGCACGCCCAGGGGACGCAGCTTGGACTCCGTGAGCAGCCGCGTGTCCTCTGCCGTGACGAGGCGGCCGGCGGCGGCGCTGACCCGCTCGGCGATCTCCTGGTACGAGCGGCGGCCGTCGATCGCCTCGAGCACCAGGTAGAGCAGCCGGGTGAGCTGGATCGTCTGTCCGTCGGCGCGCCGGACGAGCGCCGGGGGTCGACGGTAGCCCGACCCCTTCAGCTCACCCAGCAGCTCGACCCCTGCCGCGCGAGCGGGCACGGTCGCGGCGTGGCTCTCGTCGTGGTGCCGGCCGGGAGGCCGGGCAGCGGAAGGCGCGCCCGGCCCCGGCCGGGCGCGTCCCCCGCGCTCGGATGTCACGCTCATGCGTGGCTGCTACTGGGTGATGTCGGACTGCTGGTCGGCGGTGGCGTCCGCCGTCACGTCGTCGAGGTGCTGGCTGATCACCGCGTCCTGGTCGGCGATCGCGGTCGCGTCCGACCCCACGGAGCCGATGTTGGCGGCGACCGCCGCGTCGATCGGCGCGGCGACGTTCGCGTTGGCGGCGACCGCGCCGGCGATCGGTGCAGCCAGGTCGGCGTCGAGCGCGGCGTTGACGTCGACGTTGAGCAGGTCCCCGTCGAGCGCGGACGTGGGGTCGGTCGGCACGGCCTCGACGGCGCCGCCCGCGGCAGGGTCGGTGACGGGGTCGGTGGTTCCTCCGACGGTGTCGCTGGACTGGTCGAGGGTGCTGTCCTGGGGGGCGTTGGCCACAGCCTCCCCGGAGATGCCCTGGTCGATGATCACGTCGTTGTCGGCGAGCGATGCGGCGCTCGAGCCGACCGAGAGCACGTTGGCGCTGACGGCGGCGTCGATCGGCGCCGCCACGTTTGCGTTGGCGGCGACGGCGAGGTCGATCGGCGCCGCCACGTCGAGCCCGAGGTCGAGGTCGGCGTTGAGGTCGAGGAGGGAGATGACCTCCTTGTCGGGCAGCGCCGTGCCCGCCTCGGCGGCCAGCTCGTCCTTCGACAGAGGCGTGAGGTCCGGATCGGTCATGCTGCAACCCCGTTTCCGCGCGAGAGCATCGCCCCCGCGCTGTCCGACGCCCCCGCCACCCGATCGTGTCGGCTCGCGAGGGCTGAAGTTCGCCGCCGGTGGCGGCCCCGTGTCGATCTTGTCCGTCTTGCTGCCCACGCTCGGCCCGGCGAAACGCGTCGGCTGCTGCCGGTCCGGTGCGTGGGTGCGACCAATAGCCCTGTCGGTGGCAGGGCCAGCGGGTCGACCATGGACCGGCGACAGCCATGGAGGTGAGCGCGGGTGCGCGAGCTGCGCGATGCGGTCGACATCGCGGCCCCGCCCGAGCAGGTGTGGGACTGGCTGACCGGTCTGGCCGAGAACTACACCGCCTGGCATCCCGACCACGTGGAGGCCCACTGGGAGCGTGGGCAGCCGCAGCAGGTCGGCTCGATCCTGCGGGCGGTCGAGGACCTGGGCGGCCGCCGCGAGGTGCTTCGCTGCGAGCTCACCTCGGTGGACCCGCCGCGTCGGCTGGAGTACCGCCTGCGGGGCGGCATCGGGGTGCTGCTTCGGGGCGGCGCGTTCACCGTGCTGCCGCGGGACGGTGGCTCACGGTTCGTCGCGAGCATCTCCTACCGTTTCGGCCGGCTGACCGAGCGCGTGTTCAGCAGGCGGATGTCCACCCTGCGCCTGCACATGCGCGAGGAGGGCGAGAACCTCAGACGGATCATCGAGTCCGGCTAGCGCGGCGCGGCGGTACGGCGGGGGGCCGGCAGGGCGGGTCGGCGCCCGCCTCAGCCGGCGCACCACCAGGCCCGGTCGGTGGCCGCGGTGGCCTGGGCGCGCAGCGCCTCGACGGCCTTCGCCGGGTCGTCGGCGGAGTAGACCGCAGAGCCCGCCACGAACACGTCGGCACCCGCATCGGCGCACCGCTCGATGGTGTCGGCCGCCACCCCGCCGTCGACCTGCAGCCACAGGTCGAGGTCGCGGCCCTTGATGAGCTCGCGGGCCCGGCGGATCTTGGGCAGCACCACGTCGAGGAACTTCTGCCCGCCGAAGCCGGGCTCGACGGTCATCACCAGCAGCATGTCGAGCTCGGGCAGCAGGTCGGCGTAGGGCTCGACCGGGGTGGCCGGCTTGAGCGCCATGCCGGCCCGGACGCCCAGCCGGCGCAGCTCGCGGGCCAGCCGGATCGGGGCGCCGGAGGCCTCGACGTGGAAGGTGACGCTGCGCGCACCGGCCTCGGCGTACCCCGGCGCCCACCGGTCGACGTCGCTGATCATCAGGTGGCAGTCCAGGGGCAGCGCGCTGACCTGCGCCAGCCGCTCGACCACCGGCTGGCCGATGGTGAGGTTGGGCACGAAGTGGTTGTCCATCACGTCGACGTGCACCCAGTCGGCGGTCGGTGCGATGCGGGCCACCTCGCCGGCCAGGTCGGTGAAGTCGGCCGACAGGATGCTCGGGGAGATCTGGACGCCCATGGTGGGCGAGTCTAGGCGTCGGCGGCGGCCGGGCCGTCGGGGGTGGCGAGTCGTTCCACCGCCCGGCGTACGTCGTCCAGGGGCCACTCGAGCGCGCTCTCCCCCACCATCAGCTCGACGACGCGCCACCGCGGCGACTCGGACGGCGCGCTGCGGAAGGGCACCGCCCAGCCGCGCTCGGTCGCCAGCTCGAGCGCCGCCCGCCGGATGCCGTCCGCCGTCGTGCACAGCCGCAGGTGCAGCAGTGGGGTCTGCGGCGGGTCGACGACGACCTCGACCCCCGGCAGGTCGCGGACCGCGTCGGCGATCTCGCGGGCCCGGGCCAGGTGCGCGGGCAGCCGGGGCAGCCGGGTCCGCAGACCTTCGAGCGCGGTGGCGGCGTACGGCCACATCGCGACGAGGGTGCCGCCGTGGCGGCGTCGCCAGAGCGCGGCCTCGGTGATGACGTCCTCGGGGCCGGCCAGGCAGGCCCCGGCGAGCCCGCCGAGGCCCTTGTAGAACGAGACGTAGACCGTGTCGAAGAGTGCCGCGACCTCGGCCGTGGGCCGGTCGTAGCCGACCGCGGCCTCCCAGAGCCGGGCGCCGTCGAGGTGCACCGCCACACCGCGCTCCCGCGCCCAGGCGGTCTGCGCGACCAGGTCGTCCCACTCGGGCAGCGGGCCGCCGATCTCTCGCTGGGGCAGCTCGAGGAGCAGCGCCGCAAGGGGCTCGCCGACCTCGTCGAGGTCGGCGCGGGTCAACGGCGCCTTCGCCGAGCCGACCGGGCGGGCGACGAGGCCGTGCAGGTGGGCGTACCCCCGCTCCTCGTGCAGCTCGAGGTGGGAGGTCGGGTGGTAGGCGACCGTCCGGCAGCCGGTGCGGTCGGCCCAGACCCGCAGCGCGATCTGCTGGGCCATCGTGCCGCTGGGCATGAACACCGCGGCCGGCTTGCCGAGCAGCGCCGCCGTCTCGGCCTCCAGGTCCGCGACGACCCCGCCCTCGCCGTAGGCGTCCGGGCGGGCATCGTCGGGCACGACCCGCGCGAGCGTCTCGATGACGTCCCGGGGACGCTGCGGCGTGTAGCCGAGCCGGCGGGTGCACGCCTCACGGGCGGTGCGGAGGCGGTCGTCGAGGTCGTCGGTCACGCCCCAGAACGTAGTCGCCGCAGCGCTCAGAGCCGACGCAGCAGCGCGAGGTACATCGCGTCGGTGCCGTGCCGGTGCGGCCACAGCTGCACGTCCGGGCCCCTGCCCAGGTCGGGTACGCCGGGCAGCAGCGGCCTGGCGTCCACCTGCTCGACCCCGCCGCGGCGGTGCGTCACGTCGAGCACCACGCCCCGGGTCTCGGCCAGGTGCGGTGAGCACGTCACGTAGGCCACCAGCCCCCCGGGGCGGGCCGCGTCGAGCGCCGAGCCGAGCAGCGACCGTTGCAGCGCGGTAAGCGCCTGGACGTCGCCGGGCTGCCGCCGCCAGCGCGCCTCCGGCCGCCGGCGCAGGGCGCCCAGACCGGTGCACGGCGCATCGACCAGCACCCGGTCGAACGTCGCCTCCCGCCACGCCGGGTCGCGCCCGTCGGCCACCACCACCTGGGCGTCGCCGCCGGCCGTGCGGGCGACCAGCGTGGCCCGGTGCGGCGCGATCTCCGCGGCGAGCAGGTGGGCGCCCCGACCGCGGCCGACCGCGCCGAGCAGCGCGGCCTTCCCGCCCGGTCCGGCGCACAGGTCCAGCCAGCGCCGGTCGGCGCCGTCCAGCGGCGCCGCCGCGAGCGCGAGCGCCACGAGCTGGCTGCCCTCGTCCTGCACCGCTGCCCGGCCCTCCCGCACGGCGGCGATGCCGGCCGGGTCGCCACCGGGCAGGGTCGCCGCGACCGGCGACCACCGGCCCGGCTCCGCCCCGGCCTCGAGCAGCTCCTGGACGGTCGCTCGGCCGGGCCTGGCCACCAGGCTGACCGTGGGCGGGCGGTTGTCGGCGGCGAGCAGGCGCGCGGTGTCCTGGAGCGAGCCGCCGAGCGCGTCCCGCAGCGCCGAGACGACCCACCGGGGGTGCGAGTGGGCGATCGCGAGGTGACCGACCGGGTCCACGTCGTACGCCGGGGCGACCTCGGTCACCCAGCCGGCCAGGTCGTGCTGCCCGACCCGGCGCAGCACGGCGTTGACGAACTTCGCCCGGCCCTCGCCGAGCACCGCGCGGCCCAGCTCGACGGTCGCGGACACCGCGGCATGCGTCGGGACCCGCATGGCGAGCAGCTGGTGGGTGCCGAGCCGCAGCACGTCGAGCACCGGTGGGTCGACCCGGTCGAGCGGTCGGTCCACGCAGCGGGCCAGCACCGCGTCGTAGGTGCCCAGTCCGCGCAGGGTGCCGTAGGCGAGCTCGGTGGCGAAGGCCGCGTCCCGGCCGGCGAGCCCACGGCCGGCGAGCAGCTCCGGCATCGCGAGGTTGGCGTAGGCGTCGCGCTCCGCCACGGCGCGCAGCAGGTCGAAGGCGACCCGCCGGGCGGGGTCCGGCTCCGGGCGGCGGTGCGGACGCGTCGCCGGCCTGCCGGTCGGCCTGGCCATCAGACCAGCCGCTCGCCGTCGAGGTCGCGCACCCCGCGGGCCCAGGCGTCGGCGGGCATGGGCCGCTTCCCGGCCGGCCGCACCTCCCCGAGCTGCACGAGCCGGCCGTCACCGCAGCCGACGATCACGGCCTTCTTCGACGCCCGCAGCTCACCAGGAGCCAGCCCGTCGCCGAGCACGGGCAGCACCGGCCCGAGCCGCAGCCGCTCGTCGCGCAGGGTGGTCCAGGCTCCTGGCGCCGGCGTGCAGGCCCGCACCAGCCGGTCGACGTGGAAGGCCGGAGCGGCCCAGTCGACCCGGGCGTCCTCCACCGTCAGCTTGGGCGCGAGGCTCACCCCGTCGGCCGGCTGCGGGACCGGCACGATCTCCCCCGCCTGCAGGGCGTCGAGGGTCGCCACGAGCAGCCCGGCGCCGGCGAGGGACAGGCGGTCCAGCAGGTCGCCGCTGGTGTCCCGCGGGCGCACCGCCTCGGTCAGGACGCCCAGCACGGGACCGGTGTCCAGGCCCTCCTCCAGCAGGAAGGTCGTCGCGCCGGTGACGTCGTCGCCGTGCAGCACGGCATGCTGCACCGGCGCGGCGCCGCGCCAGGCGGGCAGCAGCGAGAAGTGCAGGTTCACCCAGCCGTGCCGCGGGATCCGGAGCGCGACCGGAGGCACCAGCGCGCCGTAGGCCACGACCGGGCAGCAGTCCGGCCCGATCTCCCGGAGCCGGTCGAGGAAGGCGACGTCACCCACCCGTGCGGGTTTCAGCACCTCGACCCCGGCCTCCTCGGCGCGCACCGCGACCGGTGACGGGACGAGCCGCCGGCCGCGGCCGGCCGGGGCGTCGGGACGGGTGACGACGGCCGCGACCTCGTGCGCTGAGGAGAGCAGTGCGTCGAGGGACGGCACGGCCACCTCGGGGGTGCCGGCGAAGACGAGTCTCACGGCCGGACCGACCGCTTCAGAGCGCGCGGCCGTGCAGGGCGTGCGGCGAGACCTTGACCTGCGGCGCGGGCTGCCCCGCCCACTCCGCCTCCCGGATCGCCCGCAACGCGAGCTTGCGCTGCTCCCGATCGAGCCGGTCGATGAACAGGATGCCGTCGAGGTGGTCGGTCTCGTGCTGCACGCAGCGGGCGAGCAGCTCGCTGCCCTCGACGGTCACGGGCTCGCCGTGCATGTCGAAGCCCTTGGCGACCACGCGCATCGCCCGTCTGGTCGGGTAGGCGAGCCCCGGGAAGGACAGGCAGCCCTCCTCGCCGTCCTGCTGGTCGTCGGACAGGTCGAGGCTCGGGTTGACGAGGTGACCCAGCTCGTCGTCGACGTAGTAGGTGAACACCCGCAGGCTCACCCCGATCTGGGGGGCGGCGAGACCCACACCCGGCGCGTCGAGCATGGTCTCGGTGAGGTCCTTGACCAGGACGCGCAGCTCCTTGTCGAAGTCCCGCACCGGGTCGGCCGGGGTGCGCAGCACCGGGTCTCCGAAGAGCCGGATCGGCTGGACGGACACGCTGTGCTCCTCGCGGCGACGGGGTGGGACCGACCCAGTCTACGAACCCCGGGCCGGCCCACGCCGACCGGCGGCACGCGGGCCCACGCTCACGCGACCTCCAGGGGGTCGACCTGGATGCGCACGGCCCCCGGCTGCTTGTGGGCGCTGCGGACCCCGGCTGCCGCTCGCAGCGCGGCCGCCAGCTCGCGAGCGTGTCGGCGGGTCACCCGGACGAGCAGCCGCTCGACCGTCTCGTCGTCGTCCCCCTGCTGTCCCGGTCGGCCCGCGCGTCCAGGTCCCGCGGGGAGCTCGACCGGCCCGAGGACCTCCGCCCCCGTCGGCAGCGAGGCGGCCGCGAGCAGCCGCCGGAGCGCCTCGGGACGGCCGGTGAGCGAGGCCATGCAGACGGCGGGAGGCAGCCGCAGGGTCGACCGCTCGGCCAGCTCGCGCTCGGCGTACGTCGAGGGGTCCCAGCGCACCAGCGCCTGCACGGCCGTGCTCGCCGGGTCGGCGAGCACCACCACCCGTCCGCCGTCGGACCCCGGCCGCACCAGGGCGGCTGCCGCGAGCCAGCGCCGCAACGCCTCCTCGCCGGCCCGCAGCCCCGGTCGGGAGAGCAGCGCCCAGCCGTCGAGGAGCAGGGCCGCGGCGTAGCCCTCCTCGGCCACCGGCTCGGCCCCCGGCGTGGCCACGACGAGGGCCGGCTCCGGCCCGACCGCCGCGAGCACGGTCGCGCCGCCGGACTGGCGCACCGGGACGCGGGGGAAGGCGCGGCCGAGCTCCTCGGCGGTGCGCGCGGCGCCGACCACGACGGCCCGGGTCTGGCGACCGCTGCAGTGGGGGCACTCCCAGTGCGCGGCGACCGCCCCGCACCAGGCGCAGGACGGCGGTCGGGACCCGGCCGACGACGCGAGCGGGCCGTGGCAGGTGGCGCACCGCGCCGGGGCCCGGCACGCCGTGCAGGCGAGCGCGGGAAGGTAGCCGCGGCGCGGCACCTGCACGAGGACCGGCCCCCGGGCCAGCGCCTCGTGGGCGGTGCGCCAGGCAACCGTCGGCAGTCGGGCGCTGCGCGCGGCGGCGTCCCGGGCCAGGTCGGCGTCGTCGCCCGCGACCTGCACGAGCGGCGCGGCCCGGCGTACGTCGGGACGCGGGGCCGCCACCGCCCGGGCCCAGCCCGAGCCGACGAGCAGCGCCCCCTCGGCGGTGCGCGCGAAGCCCCCGACCAGCAGCGCGCAGCCCTCCTGCGACGCGCGCAGGGCCAGCACCTCGCGCACGTGCGGGTACGGCGCGTGTGGCTCGGCGTGCAGGTCGTCGCCGTCGTCCCAGACCGCGACCAGGCCGAGGTCGGCGACCGGCGCGAACATCGCCGCCCGCGTGCCGACGACGGCCCGCACGACGCCACGCCGCACGGCGAGCCACCGCCGGTAGCGCTCGGCCGGCCCCGCCTCCGCGGTGAGCACCGTGTGCCGGCCCTCGCCGAGCAGGGCGGCCAGTGCCCGGTCGACCCGGTCGGCGTCGCGTCCGTCCGGCACGACGACCAGGGCCCCGCGGCCGGACGCCAGGGTGGCGGCGACGGCCCGGGCCAGCTCGTCCGGCCAGCCGGCGCCGGGCAGCGCCGACCACACCGCGCGGGGGGACCGTCCTGCCCGCAGCCCGTCGACGAAGGCGGCGCCATGCTCGTACCGCGTCCAGCCGCCGTGGTCGGGCGCCGGCGCGGGCGGCGGCGCCTGGACCGCAGACGCGTCCGCCGCCTCGACCCGGGCGTGCCGCGGCGGGACCGCCAACCGCAGGACATCGGCAAGGGTGCCCGCGTAGCGGTCGGCGACCGCCCGCGCCAGCCGGGCCACCTGGGGCGAGAGCACCGGCTCGGTCGAGACGAGCTTCTGCAGCGGCGCGAGGCGACCGGCGTGCTCCGAGGACTCGACCCGGTCGAGCACGAAGCCGTCGACCAGCTGACCGGCGAAGCGGACACGGACGCGCATGCCCGGGGCCGCCGCGGCCATCGTCTCCGGCACGAGGTAGTCGAACGGCCGGTCGAGGTGGGGCAGCGAGACGTCGACCGCCACCCTGGCCACCGGGAGGTCGGTGGCGAGCGCGACCGGGGACTTCGGCCGGGCGGCTCGCACCCGGGTGCGGACGAGCGCGAGCTGCTCGCCCGGCCCCTCGTCGTACCCGTCCGCTCCGGTCACGGCCCCATCCCAGCAGACGGCACCGACCGGTCGTCGTTCCCTGTCCACCGGGCTCGCGGCCTGGGGGGCGGCGGCTGCGGGGGCTGGTGAGGGGCGGGCGTCAGGCGCCGAGGATCGAGCGGAGGTCGTCGACCCGGTCGGTGCGCTCCCAGGTGAAGTCCGGCAGCTCGCGGCCGAAGTGGCCGTACGCGGCGGTCTGCGCGTAGATCGGGCGCAGCAGGTCGAGGTCGCGGATGATCGCGGCCGGCCGCAGGTCGAACACCTCGGCGACGGCCTTCTGGATCTCGACGGTGGGGACCGTCTCGGTGCCGAAGCACTCGACGAAGAGCCCGACCGGCTGGGCCTTGCCGATCGCGTAGGCCACCTGCACCTCGCAGCGACGCGCGAGACCCGCGGCCACGACGTTCTTGGCCAGCCAGCGCATGGCGTAGGCGGCCGAGCGGTCGACCTTGGACGGGTCCTTGCCGGAGAACGCGCCGCCGCCGTGGCGGGCCATGCCGCCGTAGGTGTCGACGATGATCTTGCGTCCGGTCAGGCCGGCGTCACCCATCGGGCCGCCGATCTCGAAGCGGCCCGTCGGGTTGACCAGCAACCGGTAGCCCGCGGAGTCGATCTCGATGCCGTCGAGCACCGGCTTGACCACCTGCTCGGCGATGTCCGGCTGCAGCATCGACTCCAGGGCGATGTCGGCGGCGTGCTGGCTCGACACGACGATGGTGTCGACGCGGACGGGGCGGTCCCCGTCGTACTCGACCGTGACCTGGGTCTTGCCGTCCGGGCGCAGGTAGGGCACGGCCCCGTCCTTGCGCACCGCGCTCAGCTGCTGGGAGAGCCGGTGGGCCAGCGCGATCGGCAGCGGCATCAGCTCGGGGGTGTCGTCGCAGGCGTAGCCGAACATCAGGCCCTGGTCGCCGGCGCCCTGCATGTCGAGCAGGTCGACCTGGTGGCCGGTGCGCGCCTCGTA
>DASVBJ010000060.1:0-2692 GCA_036375895.1 Actinomycetes bacterium
CCGGTTGGGCCGACTGACGGCGTACGCCGCACGGCGTACCTCTCGGTCGACGTCTGCACCAGCGGACTCAGGGCGGTTGTCGCCGTCGGGGCGACGACGCGGGCGTGCCTGCTGACGACGATCGAGGTGTCAGCTCAACCCAGTCCGAGGAGACACCGATGTCGACGCCTACCTTCCTTGCCCTACCGGTGACCCAGGTCCTGTCCGTCGATCGCTGGGACGGTCCCGGTCCCTGGTGGCCGGTCTTCCCGGTCCTGTGGCTGCTCCTGGTGGCCACGGTCATCACGGCCCTGGTGGTGATCGGCCGCCGCAACCGGGCGCTTGCCGGTCCGCGCGCCGGCGAGGCCAAGCTGGCCGAGCGGTTCGCCGCCGGCGAGATCAGCGAGCAGGAGTACCGCGAGCGGCGGGCAGTCCTGCGGGAGCAGAGCCGATGACTCCCGGGATGGCTGCCGCAGCCGGGACCGACACGGTGGTGGAGGTGCGCGGGCTCACCAAGCGCTACGGCGCGCGGCTCACCGCGGTGGACGGGGTCACCCTGTCGGTGCGGCGCGGCGAGGTCTACGGGTTCCTCGGTCCCAACGGGGCGGGCAAGACCACGACGTTGCGGATGCTGCTCGGGCTGGTCGCGCCCACCGCCGGCACCGTGTCGGTGCTCGGCAGGCCGCCCGGCGACCCCGCGGCGCTTGTGCGGGTCGGCTCGCTGGTCGAGGGCCCGGCGTTCTACCCGTACCTGTCCGGCGGCGACAACCTGCGGCTCGTCGCGCGGTACGCCGGGGTGCCGCAGTCCCGCATCGGTGAGGCCCTGCGGTCGGTGGACCTCGCCGACCGGGCGGGTGACAAGTTCGCCACGTACTCGATGGGCATGAAGCAGCGGCTCGGCGTCGCCGCCGCCCTGCTCAAGGACCCCGAGCTGGTCGTCCTCGACGAGCCGACCAACGGGTTGGACCCCGCCGGGATGCGCGACATCCGCCGTCTCGTGCGCGCCCTCGGCGCCGACGGCCGCACCGTGCTGCTGTCGAGCCACCTGCTCGGGGAGGTGCAGCAGGTCTGCGACCGGGTCGGTGTCATCGATCGCGGACGGATGGTGGTGGAAAGCACTGTCGACCAGCTGCGCGGCGGCAGCGAGCTCATCGTCAGGGCGACCCCCTCCGACATCGCGCGGGTGGTGCTGGAGCCGCTGCGCGAGGTCCAGGGAGTGCGCTGGTACGACGGTGCCCTGCGGCTTCGCGTCGACGAACGCCACACCGCACTCGTCAACCAGACGCTGGTCGCCGCCGGCCTCGCGGTCACCGAGCTGCGTCGCGACGAGCGTCAGCTCGAGGACATCTTCCTCGACATCACCGACCACGAGACCGGAAGAGAGGCGGACCGTGTCTGACATCGTCCGGGCCGAGCTGTTCAAGCTGAGGAAGCGACCCGCCGTATGGGTTCTGCTCGCAGCCGGCGCCGTCCTCAACCAGGTCTTCGGCTACCTCATCCCCTACCTGGCGTACCGCTCCGGTGACGCGCAGAGCTTTGGTGGGAACGTCCCTCGTGGGCAGGTCCTGGCCAGCACGCTGCCCGACCAGCTCGTCATCAACACCATCGGCGGGTTCCCCGTGTTCGCAGGTGCGTTGGCGCTCGTGCTCGGTGCGCTGATGTTCGGCAGCGAGTACGGCTGGGGGACCGTCAAGACGGTCCTGACCCAGCGGCCGAGGCGGACGACCGTGCTGGCCGGGCAGGTGTTCGCGCTGGGCGGGGCTCTGCTCGTCGGGCTCGTCGTGCTGTTCGTGCTCGGAGCCGCGAGCTCGTGGGTCATTGCCCTCGCGGAGGGCCAGTCGACCCACTGGCCGGGCCCGGTGGACCTCGCCGAGGGCTTCGGTGTCGGCTGGCTCGTGCTCCTGATGTGGGCGTTGATCGGAGCGGCCCTGGCGGTGACGTTCCGGGGTGTCGCGTTGCCGATCGGTCTCGGCGTCGTCTGGGTGCTCGGCGTCGAGAACCTCGTCTCGGCGATGGCCGGCTCGCTGATGAGCTCGCTGCAGCCACTCCGAGACCTGCTGCCCGGCGTCAACGCGGGCTCCCTGGTCTCGGCTGCGATCCCCGGACGGGTGATCGATCCACCGCCCGGCGTGACCTCGTCGGTCGTGGGCCCTCGAGCGCTGGTCACCCTGGTCTGCTACATGGTGGCCTGCGCCGTCCTCTCCGTGTGGGCGTCGCACCGGCGCGACGTCGTCTGACCCGTCGCGATGGTCTGACCCGTCCGAAGCGTTCGGCCGAGTTGCGGAACCCAGGACCACCGAACGCCCCTCAGTTCCGCAACTCGCCCGGTCCCACCGGTCGCCGCGATCGCGCTCGCCGGAGTTGCGGAGGGACTAAGCGGCTCGCTGCCGCGGCCGCAGGGCCGCCCGTCCGACCGCGCCGAGCATCGCGAGGAACGTGACCGCCCAGACTGGGAGCGCAACCCAGGCCTCGGCGTGGCCGATGCCCTCCAGCACCGGCAGGTCGGCGGCCCGGCCGAGTGCCGCGCTGGCCACGCCGTACATCCCGACCGGGAAGACGATGCTCCACATCGATGGTGTGTAGGCGAGGTCCACCCGCTGCAGGACATGCCGCCAGACCCCGAAGATTACGAGCATCGGGACCAGCCACGTGCCGAACGCCCACAGCGCGAGGGACATCCCCGCGACCACCGGCCGGGCCACGACGAGAGCGG
>DASVBJ010000068.1:0-2010 GCA_036375895.1 Actinomycetes bacterium
CGCAGGCCGAGCCGCTCCAGGATCGGGCGGCTGTCATCGGAGGCGTCGACCTGCAGGTAGCGGAACCCTCGCTCGGCGGCCTCGTCAGCGCGCCGCGAGACCAGCGCCTTGTAGATGCCGCGCCCGCGCCACTCGGCGAGCGTGCTGCCGCCCCACAGCGAGGCGAAGTCGGTGCCCTGGTGGAAGTTGACGCGGGCCGCGCTGACGACGGTGCCGTCGCCGTCGACGGCCAGCCAGACCGACATCGCGGTGGGATCCGCGTCGTGCTCGGCGGCCAGCGCGGCCACGTAGCCGGCGGCGGACTCGCCCCAGACCGCCGAGTGCAGCCGGCCGATGCCCTCCCAGTCGGCCGCCCTGCCGGCGGGCTCGTCCCGCAGTCGGCGCACCGTGACGCCCGCCGGGGCGGTCGCACCGGCCAGCCGCGCCCGGACCTGCGAGACCTCGCCGACCACGAGCGCCTCCTCGTCGTCCGGCTCCAGGCCGGCAGCGCGGAGCCGGTCCGGCAGGTCGGCCGGCCGGTCGTAACCGTGGTGCTTCCACTCGAACGGCCGGCCGAGACCGCCGAAGTAGGCGATCGCCGCCGCGATCGCCGCGTCGGCGGTCGACTCGTCGAGGTCGCTCCACACGATGCCGTCCCCCCAGACCGCTCCTGCGGGGGAGGTGAGGCGCAGCATCGGGGCCGGATCGTCCACCAGGTCCACGCTCCAGCCGGCGGGAGGTGTCATGGCGCGGCGCAGCTGCCCGTCGTACGCCCGGAGGACCGTCGCGGTGTCCATCCCGCGACCCTAGATCGGATTGCCTCCGGCGTGCTGCCGGATCCAGGCGTGCATGGCGATCGCGGCAGCCGCGCCGGCGTTGATCGAGCGGGTGGAGCCGAACTGCGCGATCGAGCACACCAGCGTGCACGCCGAGCGCGCCTCCTCGGAGAGCCCCGGCCCCTCCTGCCCGAACAGCAGGACGCATCGTCGCGGCAGCGCCGTCGTCTCGAGCGGGACCGAGCCGGGCAGGTTGTCCACCCCGACCAGCGGGAGGCCCTCGGCCCGGGCCCAGGCGGCCAGCTCGGCGACCGTCGCGTGGTGGCGGACGTGCTGGTAGCGGTCGGTGACCATCGCGCCGCGGCGGTTCCACCGGCGCCGGCCGACGACGTGCACCTCCCGGGCCAGGAACGCGTTCGCGGTGCGCACGATCGACCCGATGTTGAGGTCGTGCTGCCAGTTCTCGATGGCCACGTGGAAGTCGTGGCGGCGGGTGTCGAGGTCGGCGACGATCGCCTCCCGCCGCCAGTACCGGTAGCGGTCGACCACGTTGCGCCGGTCACCCTCGGCGAGCAGGGCCGGGTCCAGGCGCGGGTCGTCGGGCCACGGGCCGACCCAGGGCCCGACGCCGACGGCCACCTCGGGCTCCCGGTCGTCCACCGGCTCGGTCACGACCGGCAGTCTCCCAGCCCGGCGGCACCTACGCTCACCTGGGATGGACGCGATCTCGCTCGAGCCGGACCTCTCGAGCCTCACCGCCGCGGCGGTGTACGCCGTCCTGTTCGGCTTCGTCTTCGTCGAGTCCGGCCTGCTGGTGGGCTTCCTGCTGCCCGGCGACTCGCTGCTCTTCGCGGCCGGCCTGCTCGCCGCGGACGACCGGTCCGGCCTGTCGATGCCGCTGCTGGTCGGCGGCGTGCTGGTGGCCGCGGTGGCCGGCGACTCGGTGGGCTACGCGTTCGGCGCCCGGCTCGGCCGGCCGTGGCTGGTCGCCCGGGTCGAGCGGGGCCGGCTCGACGTACGGCATCTGGAGCGGGCGGAGCGCTTCTACGCCCGCTGGGGCTGGTGGGCGGTCGTTGCCGCCCGGTGGGTGCCGTGGGTGCGCACGTTCACGCCGATCCTCGCGGGCGCCTCGCGGATGCACTACGGCCGGTTCCTGACCGCCAACGTGGCGGGGGCGGTCACGTGGGGGGCCGGGCTGCTCGTGCTCGGGTACCTGTCCGCCTCGACGCCGGGCCTGCGCCACACGGCGTACGTC
>DASVBJ010000172.1:0-6370 GCA_036375895.1 Actinomycetes bacterium
GCGGCCGTCCGAGGACGACCCCGCCGCCGAGCACCCGACCCAGGCGAGCCCGTGACCGAGCTGGCGATCAGGCGGGTGGACGGCACCCGGAGGATGGGGTTCTTCACCGACACCACGGTGTGCATCGGCTGCAAGGCCTGCGAGGTTGCCTGCAAGCAGTGGAACGACCTGCCCGCGGACGGCTCGCGGTTCGGGCGCTCCTACGACCACACCGGCTCGCTGTCGGCCAGCACCTGGCGCCACGTCCGCTTCGTCGAGCAGCTCGAGGAGGAGGCGGCGCCGCGCTGGGTCTTCATGTCGGACGTCTGCAAGCACTGCACCGACGCGGGCTGTCTCGACGCGTGCCCGACCGGCGCGCTGATCCGCACCGAGTTCGAGACGGTGGTCGTCCAGCCCGACGTCTGCAACGGCTGCGGCTACTGCATCCCGTCCTGCCCGTTCGGAGTCATCGACCGCGACAAGATCGACGGCCGCGCCGCCAAGTGCACCCTCTGCTACGACCGGATCGGCGACGGGCTCGAGCCGGCCTGCGCGAAGGCGTGTCCGACCGACTCGATTCAGTTCGGCCCGCTCGACGAGCTGCGCGAACGCGCACGCGGGCTGCCTCGACGTGTGCCCGACCGGCGCGCTCTTCCGCACGGAGTTCGGCACCGTCGTCGTGCAGGAGGACATCTGCAACGGCTGCGGCTACTGCGTCTCGGGATGCCCGTACGGCGTCATCGACCGACGCGAGGACGACGGGCGGGCCTGGAAGTGCACGCTCTGCTACGACCGGATCGGCGACGGCCTGGAGCCCGCCTGCGCCAAGGCCTGCCCCACCGAGTCGATCCAGTTCGGCCCGCTGGACGAGCTGCGGGAGCGGGCGGCGGCGCGACTCGACCAGCTGCACGGCGCCGGCCTGGCCGAGGCCCGGCTCTACGGCGAGGACCCCACCGACGGGGTCGGCGGCGCGGGGGCGTTCTTCCTGCTGCTCGACGAGCCGGAGGTGTACGGCCTGCCACCCGACCCGGTCGTGCCGACCCGGGACCTGGCCCGGATGTGGCGGTACGCCGGGGCAGCCGCCGGCGCCCTGCTCGCGGCCGCCGCCTCGGCCTTTGTCGAGGGGCGGCGCCGGTGAGCGACCGGACCCAGGAACGACGCAGAGGACGAGGCCGGACCGACCGCGGCGCGCGCGAGGCCGCGATGGTGCCGCGCGCGGAGTTCAGGTCGTACTACGGCCGGCCGGTGCTGAAGGCGCCGGTCTGGAAGGACGACGTCGCCTACTACTTCTTCCTCGGCGGGCTGTCCGCCGGCGCGAGCCTGCTGGGCGCCGGCGCCGACCTCACCGGCCGGCCCGCGTTGCGCCGCGGCACGCGCCTCGCGGCTCTCGGCTCGCTGGCCGCCGGGGCGGGCTTCCTCGTCAAGGACCTCGGACGTCCGGAGCGGTTCCTCAACATGCTCCGTGTCCTCAAGCCCACCTCGCCGATGAGTGTCGGCACGTGGGTGCTCACCGCGTACGGGCCGGCCGTCGGGGTGGCGGCGGTCAGCGAGCTCCTGCCGCGGCGCGTCCGCCGGACCGCGCTCGGCCGCCTCGTCGACGGGCTGGCCAGGCCCGCAGGGCTGTCGGCCGCCGCGCTCGCCCCCGCCGTCGCGTCGTACACCGCCGTCCTGCTCTCCCAGACCGCGGTGCCGGCCTGGAACGAGTCGCAGGAGGAGCTCCCCTTCGTCTTCACGGCGAGCGCGGCGGCGAGCGCCGGTGGCCTCGGCATGATCGTCGCGCCGCCGGCTGAGGCCGGCCCCGCGCGGCGGCTGGCGATGTACGGCGGGCTCGTCGAGCTCGCCGCGTCCCGCCGCCTGGAGAACCGGCTCGGGCTGGTGGGCGAGGCGTTCCTCACCGGGCGGGCCCGGCAGGAGCTGGAGCGGGCCAGCCGGCTGACGCTGGCCGGCGTGCTGGGCTCCACCCTGCTGGGCCGGCGCAGCCGGCTGGCGGCGGTGGCGTCGGGCGCGGCCCTGCTCGCCGGCGGCTTCTACGAGCGGCTGGGCCTCCTGCACGCCGGCACCGCCTCGACCGAGGACCCGCGCTACGTCGTGGAGCCGCAGCGAGCCCGGCTCGATGCGGGGACGAGCAGCACGCGGGCGCCGGGCTGACCGCTGAACCACCCGGGTTTCCTCCCGGCCCGACCGGGCACGCAGCCCGCAGGTAGGTGGCAGACGCCACCCGACTAACGGGAGGAAGTCACATGTCCGCGCCCTCAACGGTGGCTGCGGTGGACTACGGCCAGGGCGTGTCCGACGCCTGGTCGACCATCGTCACGTTCGTTCCCAAGCTGCTCTTCTTCGGCATCGTCCTGGTGATCGGCTGGCTCCTCGCCAACGTCCTGGCCAAGGCCGTCAACGGCATCCTCGAGCGGGTGGGCTTCGACCGCGCGGTCGAGCGCGGCGGCATCCGGAAGGCGCTCGCCGAGAGCAAGTACGACGCCTCGGACATCGTCGCCAAGCTGGTGAAGTACACCGTCCTGCTCTTCACGCTGGTGATCGCGTTCAACGTCTTCGGGCCCAACCCGATCAGCGCGCTGCTGCAGGACGTGATCGCGTTCCTGCCGCGGCTCATCGTCGCCATCGTGATCGTCGTGGTCGCGTCGGCGATCGCCAAGGTCGTCAAGGACCTGGTGTCCAACACCCTCAGCGGCCTGTCCTACGGCAACGCGGTCGCCACCATCGCCTCGGTGTTCATCCTGTTCCTCGGCATCGTCGCCGCGCTCAACCAGGTCGGCGTCGCCACCACCGTCACGACGCCCGTGCTCATCACGATCCTCGCCACCGTGGGCGGCGTCATCGTCGTGGGGGCGGGCGGTGGCCTGGTCCGGCCGATGCAGTCGAGGTGGGAGCGGTGGCTCGACACCGCCGAGCGCGAGTCGGGCAACGTCCGCGCGCAGCTGCGCCGCTCGCACGGGACGTACGCCGAGACCGGCACCACGAGGGACGACCCGCTGACCGGGTACGACGCTGCCGGGTACGACGCTGCCGGCGACCGGCGGGACGACGTCGTCGACCTCCGCGGCAGCCGGGACCCGTCGGCGGAGACCCGCCGCCTCTGACGCAAGCCGGACGGTCGTCCGCACCGGCCCCGCCCCGCCAGGGGCGGGGCCGGTTGCGCGTGACCTTCCGTCCGGGCCGGTCGTTGACCAGCGCGAGTGCACCCGAGGGCCCTGGAGGCTTCATGCGCCCGCTCGGTCGGCTGACCGTCGTCGTCCTGTCCCTGACAGCAGTGCTCGTGGGGGCGCTCCCGGCGTCGGCCCACGAGGAGAGGCCCGCGCAGTTCCCCGACGGCACGGGCACGGTGCCGACCTACCGCGCCTTCCCTGCGCCGGACCATCTCGTGGTCTGCGGGCCCGACAGCGCACAACGCATCGCGGCACTGCCCGAGGACGCCCGGGTGCGCAACGAGAGCCTGCTGCCCGAGTGCGGCTTCTCCTCGATCCAGGACGCGGTCGACGCGGTGCGCACGAAGGACTCCACCATCTACGTGCTGCCCGGGGTCTACACCGAGGACCAGTACGCGGACTACCGGCCGACCGGCGAGTGCGCACAGCTGCAGTCACAGACCGACCGCGGCTTCGTCGGCACCCTGACCGACGGGCTCGGCAACGGCTCGGGCTCGGGCGACGCCGTGGCGATCTCCTACGCCGACCAGCTGCGCTGCCCGCACAACCTCAACATGATCGCCATCCTCGGCGACCGCACGCCCGACGACGACAGCATCGCGTGCGACAGCGCGCTGTGCGGGCTGCAGCTCGAGGGGACCGGCGCGTCCCCCGGCGACGTGCTCATCGACAACAAGTTCCGCAAGCTCAACGCGATCCGGGCCGACCGGGCCGGGGGCATCGTCTTCCGCAACTTCACCGTCCAGCAGGCCGAGTTCAACTCGCTCTACGTCATCGAGACCGACGGCTTCCTCGTCCAGCAGGTGGTGGCCCGCGCCAACGACGAGTACGGCTTCCTGGCGTTCGCCAGCGACCACGGGCTGTTCGAGCACAACGAGGCCTACTACAACGGCGACTCGGGCATCTACCCCGGCTCCGCGTCGGACATCAACGGCTCGAGCACCGAGTTCACGCCGAAACGCTACGCCGTGGAGATCCGCCACAACCGGCTCCACGACAACACACTCGGCTACTCCGGCACCGCCGGGAACTCGGTGTGGGCGCACGACAACCTCATCTGGCACAACGCCACCGGCATCGCGACCGACAGCGTCTTCCCGGGCCACCCCGGGCTGCCGCAGGACCACGCGCGGTTCAGCCACAACCGCATCTGGGCCAACAACGAGAACTACTACACGCGCTACGTCGACACCGGTGTCTGTGACCGGCCGATGAAGGAGCGCGGCTACCTCGAGGGCACCGTCTGCCCGTCCGTGCCCGTCCCCGTGGGCACCGGCGTCCTCATCGCCGGCGGCAACTACGACTCCGTCGACAACAACCGCATCTACGACAACTGGCGCAACGGCACGATGCAGTTCTGGGTGCCGGCGCCGCTCCGCGACGACTACGACCCCGCCCACCTGTACGACACGTCGCACGACGACCACTACACGGACAACACGATGGGAGTCACACCCGACGGGAAGCGCCAGCCCAACGGACTGGACTTCTGGTGGGACGACGAGGGCGCGGGCAACTGCTGGGAGGGCAACTCCTCGGCGTACGGCGCGCCGACCCACAACGCGACGCTCGGGCTGCCCACCTGTGCCAGCGGCGGCTCGGCGTTCACCCCCGGTGCCCCGGTCAAGGACTCGGGCTTCCTCACCTGCACGCAGTACAACCGCGACCACCCGCCGGGCTGCGACTGGTTCGACTCGCCCAGGAGCCCTGACGGGCGGGAGGGATGAGGTCACCCAGCCGCGGCAGCGTCACCGTCGGGCTGGCGGCCGCGGTGCTCGTGGGGGGCGCGGTCACCGCGGTCGCGCTCCCCCGGCCCGGCCTCGAGGTGCCACGGGCGCTCGGGGTCGAGGGGACGACGGCCAGCGCGGCATTCCCGCTGGGGCCGGGAGCCCCCGTCCGCCAGGTGCGCTACGCCGACCGCGACCGTCTCGTGTACCGGCTCGTCCTGCGCAACGACGGCGCCATGCCGGTGACGGTGATCGGGGTCGAGGACGGCGTGCCGGACCGTGCGCACCCGCTGCTGCGCGTCGTCGGCCTGGCCGGAGGCGACGTCCGCCTCGACGGCCACGAGCAGCGCGAGCTGCGGGTCGTGGTGGTGATGACCAACTGCGAGTTCGTCAGCCCCCGCTCAGGGACCGTCGTGTCGAGCCTCCGGCTGCACGTGCGCCGGCTCGGCGTGCTGCCCGCGTCGGTGACGGTGCCGCTGCCCGAGCGGCTGCGCACCGGCTCGCCGCGCGACGAGCACTGCCCGCACTCCGGCCACGACACCCGCTCGCCCGGCTGAGCGAGCCGGCCTCGACCGAGCCGGCCTCGACCGAGCCCGAGTCGCGGAACCCAGGGCAGTTGAACGCCCCTTGGTTCCGCACCTGTCGCACGGCCTGCTGAACGAGAACGTCCGCTACCTCGGCGCGCGCCACCTGCCGGGCGCCCTCCGCGCGACGTCAGCGCACGACCAGGGCCGGTCCGCACGGCGCGACCAGCTCGCCGACGACCGGGTAGCCGGGCACCTCCCCTGCCACGAGCAGTCCGCCGGACGTCTGCGCGTCGGCGAGCAGCAGCAGCTCGTCCTCGTCGACCGACGCGTGGAGGTGCGGTCGCACCCACGCCAGGTTGCGCCGGGTCCCGCCGCTGACGTGGCCGGCCGCGAGCGCGGAGCGGGCACCGTCGAGGTAGGGCACCGCGACCGCGTCGACAACGGCGGTCACGCCACTCGCCCGGGCCAGCTTGAACAGATGACCGAGCAGGCCGAAGCCCGTCACGTCGGTGGCGCAGCGGATGCCGGCGTCCAGGGCCTGCTGCGCCGCATCGCGGTTGAGCCTCGTCATCGTCTCGACGGCGTGGGGGAACACCTCGCCCGTCGTCTTGTGCATGGAGTTGAGCACGCCGACTCCGAGCGGCTTGGTCAGGGTGAGCGGCGTGCCGGGTCGGCCGGAGTCGTTGCGCAGCAAGCGGTCCGGGTCGGCGACGCCGGTGACCGCCATGCCGTACTTGGGCTCCGGGTCGTCGACGCTGTGACCGCCCGCGACGGGGCAGCCCGCACCCAGCGCGACGTCGAGACCGCCTCGCAGCACCTCCCGGGCCAGCTCCGCCGGCAGGACGTCGCGCGGCCACGCCAGCAGGTTCACCGCGACGAGCGGGGTGCCGCCCATCGCGTAGACGTCGGAGAGTGCGTTGGCCGCCGCGATCCGCCCCCAGTCGTAGGCGTCGTCGACGACGGGGGTGAAGAA
>DASVBJ010000182.1:0-13012 GCA_036375895.1 Actinomycetes bacterium
CCGGTGGCCTGCCGGGGCACGACGACCCGCAGGCGGCGGGTGGGCCCGGCCGGCGGCTGCACCGCGACCACGTGCGCGTCCGGTTGCGTGAGCCTGGCACCCACCGCACCGGCGTCGGTCTCGATCCGCAGCCGATCCACCTCGCGGGTGTCCGGCTCGTCCGACAGCGCCACCGCGATCCGTCCGAGCACGCGGGGCCGGGCCCAGCGAAGCTCTACCCACTGCTCCTCCGGCGTGGTGCTGGAGACCCAGGACGTGGTGGGGTCTCCGTCGAACGCGGCATAAGGACGGGTGCCGGGCCCGCGCCAGCCGGCCTCCGAGGGGTCGGCGGCCGTCGACGAGGCGTCGACCGCCGACGCGCCCGCGTAGCTCACGGAGGTCTGGTGCGCCGGGTCCTCGTCGGCCAGCACGTCACCCGCGGGTCGCCCCCGCCGCGGGTCGGTGCCGGCCGGGAGGGTCTGCGAGTAGCCGGCGCCCACCGTCGCGCCGAAGTCGAGCGATCGCCGCCGGTTCGTGTCGGTGACGAGCCACGGCGGGGTGCCCGGCAGCGGTGCCGCGTCCGACCTGGTGACGAGTGCGGGAGGGTCGGTCGCCGGCGCCACCAGTCCGAGAGTCGCCTCGGCCGCACCGCTGAGCACCGAGACGCCCGCCGACGGCAGCTCGACGACCGGGGGTGCCGACCTGGACACCTCGAAGACCTCGAGCGCCCGGGCCTGCGGGAAGGGGCCGGTCGCGTCGGCGGCCTGCCCGAGCGTCCCGCCGACGACGGGCCCGAACCGGGCCACCCGCCGCAGCCCCGGCGAGCCGGTCAACGTCGCCCGGGTCGCGGCGGCCGGATCAGCGGTCGCCAACGGGTCGATGTCGTTCCGCAACAGCACCCGGCCCACGCCGGCCCGGGCCAGCGCCGCGGCCAGACCCGGTGACGGGCGCCCCGCGGCCAGCTCGGCTCCGATGCCGTCGAGCAGCCGGGTCGCCCCCGGGGCGCCGAGCGGCACCGCGTTGCGCACCGCCCAGGGCCGGTCGGCGTAGGCCTGCAGCGGGTCGTCGGCGGGTCTCCCCCAGCCGTAGTCGCCGAAGGCCGCTCCCGGCACGACGAGCGTGCGTCCCTGCGGCCGGGCGTCCAGCCAGTCCGACGCCTCGGCCCAGTAGCCCGGGACACTCGCGAAGGGGCCGCGCGCGGGCAGGTCGCCGCGGTAGGCCGGCCAGGTCGCCGCCGCCAGCACACCCAGGGCGAGCGCGACCGTGCCCGCCACCAGGACATCGGCGGACGGCACGCCCAGCCGCTGCGCGGTCGCCGCGGGGACCCGCCGCCGCCAGGCACGCAGGCGCTCCGGCATCACGGCGAGCAGGTGGCAGAGGCCGAGGGTCAGGGGCAGCCGAAGCATCAGGTCGGCCTTGTGCACGGTGCGGAACGGGGCAAGCGGCCCGTCCAGCAGCTGCCGCGCCGGCCCGGACAGCGGGCTCGACACAGTGCCGGCATGGCCGACGGCGACCAGCGTGACGCCGAGCAGGAGCGTCAGGACGAGGAACCGCCGCTCGGGCATGCGTCGGTGCGCCAGCCCGACCAGGCCGGCCGCGGCCACCGCCGTCGTCGCCAGCACCGCCACCGACGACGAGGCCAGCCACCACCCTGCCGTCCACAGCGGTGCGCCTTGCTGGGGCACGAAGGCCAGCCAGTGGGAGGTCCCCCGCAGCGCATTGGTCAGCGACGTGACGCTGCTCGTCACCGAGGCGGTCTCGATGTAGTCGAGGAAAGGGAACGCGTAACGACCGAGGACCAGCAGCGGCAGGACCCACCAGGCGGTGGCCAGCACGACACCCCCCGACCACCACGCCAGCAGCTCCCGTCGCCTCCTGCCGGGCTCCCGGGTGATGAGGAACAGCAATGCGGGGGGAAGCACCGCCAGCGTTGCCGCCGCGTTCACCCCGCCGACCGCCGCCACGACGAGCGCCGACGCCATCGCGGCCCGGCGTACGCTGCCTGCCCGCGCTCCACGCACCAGCGGGACCAGCACCCAGGGGGCCAGCGCCAGGGGCCAGCTCTCGATCGAGATGCCGCCGACCGTCGTGAGGACCCGTGGGCTCAGCGCGTACGCCGATGCGGCCAGCAGCCTGGTGGTGTGGGTCCCGATCCCGAGCAACCGAGTCAGCCGCAGCACGCCGGTGTAGGCGACGACCAGCAGCAGCGACCACCAGAGCCGCTGGGTCACCCAGGCGGGCAACCCCAGCAGGTGGCCCGCGAGGAAGAACGGCCCCATCGGGAACAGGTAGCCATAGGCCTGGTTCTGCAGCTGTCCGAACGCCGCGGTCTCGTCCCAGGCCAGCAGGGCGCGGGACAGGAATCTGGCCGGGTCGAGGACCAGGTCGAGCTTGGTGTCGGCGTCGACCAGCCCGGGCGCCTGGCTGAACGCCACCGCGACCAGAGCCAGGGCCACGGCGCCCTCGCGCAGGCGGCGTACGAGGCCGGGTGTCCCGTCGCCGGCGTGGCTCATCGACGTCGCAGCACGAGAAGAAGGTTCCAGGTGAGCACCTCGCGGACCCCGGGCACACGCAGGAGGGAGCGAGCCCAGCGGGGGTAGTAGCGCGGCCGCGCCTCCACGAGGTCGGCGTCCGGACGGGTGCGGGCCCAGCGCAGGCCCTCGGCCACCGACACCTTGAAGAGGTTCTCCCCCACGCGGTTCTTGGGCGGCCTGCCGTAGTGCCGCTCATAGCGCCGCACCGCCCGGCTCCCGCCGAGATAGTGGAACGGCGAGGTCTCGTGTCCACCCCACGGCGAGAGCCAGTTGGTGTAGGCCAGGACGACCACTCCGCCCGGGCGGGTCACCCGGACCAGCTCGTCGCCGAGCATGCTCGGCCTCTGAACGTGCTCGAACACGTTGCTCGAGAAGGCGACGTCCACCGAGGCGGTCCGCACCGGGAGCCTCTCGCCGCGGGCGACCAACGCGGCGGTCCCCGGCAGGTCGGACGTCGTGAGCGCCTCGGGATCGGCGTCGACGGCGACGTACAGCGCGCCCCGTCGCGCGAAGGCGGCGGCGAACTGCTCCGGGCCGGCGCCGACGTCGAGCACGGTCCGCCCCCGGAGAGGCGTGAACGACTCGACGATGCGGGCGGAGTCGTCCGCGAGCAGCCCGTAGAACACCTCGGGCTGGGTCTGTTCCACGGTGAAGGCCCGCAGCAGCGCCACGGACCGGCGCAGGCCGTCGCCGGACGACCGGGACCGCGGTGTGAACATCGTCCGCAGCCTACCGATGGCCCTACCTGCAAGAGCGGGCTTCGCGACAACGCGCGGTTCTGTACAGTCCGCGACATGGCCCTGCGTGTCTTGTTCCTGAGCTGGCGGGACCATGGCCACCCCGAGGCCGGCGGTGCGGAGGCGTTCCTGGACCGCGTCTCCGCGTCACTGGGGGCCCGCGGCCACCAGGTCACGATCTTCACGGCGGGATATCCGGGGGCGGCCACGAACCAGGTGGTGGCCGGGCGACGGTTCCTCCGGCGCGGCGGCCGGTTCTCGGTGTACGCGCGCGGGGCCCTGCACCTGCTACGCCGGGGCCGCGACTACGACGTGGTGGTGGACATCCAGAACGGGATCCCGTTCTGGGCGTCGGCGGTCACTCGCACCCCCGTGGTCAACCTCGTCCATCACGTGCATCGCGAGCAGTGGCCCGAGGTGTTCGGGCCCGTCAGGGCCCGCTTCGGGTGGTGGCTGGAGTCATGGCTCGCCCCACGGGTGTACCGGTCGTCGCGCTACCTGGTGGTCTCCAAGGCCACCAGGGACGAGCTCGCTGCGCTCGGTGTGGGCTCTGACCGGATCTCGGTGGTGTACAGCGGCAAGGAGGACATTCCCGACCTGAGCCACCAGCCCCGGACAGCCCACCCGAGCCTCGTGGTGCTGGGACGTCTCGTGCCGCACAAGCGGGTCGAGGTGGCGCTGCGGACGGTCGCGACGCTGCGCGAGCAGTTCCCGGGCCTGGCTCTCGACGTCGTGGGCCACGGCTACTGGCAGGACGCGCTGCGCGACGAGGCAGTCCGCCTCGGGATCGCGGACTCGGTGCGGTTCCTCGGCTTCGTGGAGAACGACGAGAAGCACCAGCTGCTCGCTGGGGCATGGCTGAACCTGCTGCCCTCCCTGAAGGAGGGCTGGGGGCTGGCCATCGTCGAGGCCGGAGCGCACGGCACCCCCTCGCTCGCGTTCCGCAGCGCGGGCGGCACCACCGAGTCGGTCATCGACGGGCTGACGGGCCGGCTCGTCGAGAGCGACGAGGAGTTCGTCAGCGCGGTGGCCGAGCTGCTGTGCGACGCCCAGGCGAGATCGACGATGGGTGAGGCTGCTCGGATGCACGCCATGAGCTTCAACTGGGAAGCCACCACGGACGCGGTCGAGGAGCTGCTGACCGCGGTGGCAGGTCACGGTGGCGTGTCGCTGCCGGTGCCTCGGCCGGCGCCGGACACCACGGTGACGAGGCGAGTGGATCAGGCGCCGTTGTAGGTGACCAGGGGCTTGCGGACCGGGTCAGGGGTCGCCGACAGGCTCGCCACGAGCGAGAACGCCCCGACCACCGCCAGCACGATGCCGAGGAGCACAGTCGCCAGCAGGGGGATCAGCGCCGCCTGCCCCGAGTCGCTTCCGGCCCTCATCGGCTATCTCGTCTCCTGCCTGGTCCAGCCGCCTCGGCAGCTGAGTGCCACCTACGTCGCAGAGTAGCAGCCGAGCCTGCTCCCGGGACCCCTGATGCCACGACCGCGCCGACCATGGTCAGACCCGTAACCGCCAGGCCCCAGGGAGGGTCGTGGTCGCGGGCGAGCGGGGACACATCGGGGACCGAGAGCACCCGCAGCTGCTCTCCGGCGAAGAGGATCGGCAACCCCGCCAGCCGGTCACTCGTCCGGTCGGGATCCGCCTCACCGACGTGCACGACGACCAGGGCCACGCCCTCCTTTCTGAGCGCCGCCGACAGGTCGCTCCCGCGCTCGACGGCCGCGCGGATCCGGGCCGCGCGAGGGTCTTCGCCGCGCACCGTCACGGCGGTCAGCGGGAGGTCGTCGTTGACGACGACCTCGACGGGGAGGAAGCGGGGCATCGGGTCGAGCACGACCCGGTCGTCGTTCCAGGCGAAGCGGCGGTAGTAGCGGAAGGGGAAGACGGCGACGTCGCCGCCCGCCTGGTCGACCACGACCCGGGCCCGCGCCCACTCGTCGGGGTACCGGACCGGGGCCAGGCGTCCGCCCGCGCCCCAGGCCAGGCTCGGCAGCAGGACGACCGGGGCGACGGCGACGAGGACCGCGGCCCGCCCGAGCTGGGAGCGTGCGGCCTCCGCCATCAGTCCGGCGCTCACGGCGAGCGGGACCCCGAGCAGCGCCGCGAACTTCTGACCGTCCCGGAGCAGCCCCCCACCCGAGACGTGCACCACCACCTCGCGCAAGAGGCTCTCGCCACCGGGCACGGCGCCGGCGAGCGCGAGAAGGAGCCCCAGCCCACCGGCCACCAGTACCCCCGTGCCCGCACCGTCCCACGCGCGCGCGAGCCGAGGTGCACCGACCGCGAGCGCGGCGAGCACGAAGAGCAGCCCGGCGACGGCCACGACGACCTGGTGCCGCTCCTCGGGCCAGACGGCCTCGTTCCAGATGCCGCCGAGTCCGAGCACGCTGGGGACCACGCCGAGGGGCGTGTCGGCCTTCGCCGCGAACGCGGCCACCCCCGCCGGGTCGGCCGGGATCCCCGCGGCACGGGTCAGCGCGGGCACCAGCCAGACCGCGGCGCTGCCGACTGCCGTCAGCATCACCCAGATCACGGCATGGCCCCGGCGTACCGCCTGGCCCGGGGCGCTCACGACCGCCACCGCCGTCAGCGTCGCGAGCACGAGGGGGGTGCTCCCCGCCAGGCCGCTCACCGCGACCAGCAGGCAGAGACGAGCGACGTCCGGCCGGCCCCCACGCCGGGCCACGATGCCGCCGGCGACCACCCAGGGCAGCAGTGCATAGCCGAGCAGGAACCCCCAGTGCCCGATGACCAGCCGCTCGTACACGAACGGGTTCCAGACGAAGGTCACGGCTGCGACCACGGCCGCGGTACGGGTGGCCGTCAGGCGGGCCACGCCCCAGGCTCCGAGGACGAACACGGCCATGAGCAACGTCTTCTGCACGACGTCGCCCGGCAGCACCCGTGAGAGCACCGCCACGACCAAGTCGTTCGGCACCGCGCGCGGCACGGAGCCGTCGATGCCCAGCACCGCGTCGGTGATCGGCGGGCGTGGGACGAAGACCATGTCGTAGGACAGGACGTACCCGCGGTGCAGCAGCGTCGGCCCCAGCGCCACGACGCCTGCGACCAGCCCCACCGCGAGACCGGCTGCTCCCGGGGTCCGCTGCCTCACGGCGAACCGGGCCGGCGTGCGACGACCTGCAGGGTCGGCCGCAACCGCGGCGAGACGGCGCGAGCCGCGAGCGTGACGGGCAGCACCGCCGCGGACAGCGCCCGGACGCCAAGGCCCGGCAGCACCCCGGCGCCGGGTCGGTCTCCGCGGCCCCGGAGACGCCTGACCAGGCTGGCCGCCTCGACGGACAGGCTGTCCCCCAGACAGCGGATGACAGTGATGTCCGCGAGGCCCTGGTCGCGGAGCAGCAGCCGCACCGACGCCTCGGAGAAGAAGCGGACGTGGCTCGGGTCCTCGAGCATCCACCACGAGGACCCGAAGAGGTGCGGCCCATGGGAGTCGGCGGTGGGAGTCAGCCAGACCAGCACGCCGCCCGGCCCCAGCAGCCGTGCGCACCTGGCGGCGAACGCCACAGGATCTGCCACGTGCTCGGCCACGTGCACGGCGTAGACCAGGTCGAAGGTGCCGTCCAGCTCGACGGGGACCTGCTCGACCGGCCCCGGGAAGAGCCGACCCGTAGCGACGACCCGCGGGTCGACCGGGACGCCGAGCACACCGGGCTCCGCGCCCGCGATCTCGCTGCCATCGGCAGCGAACCGCGCGAGCAGGCCGCCGCCGCCGTAACCCGCCTCGAAGACCCGGCGCGGTCGCCCGGCGGCCCGGCGCAACCGTCGGTAGGTGAGCCGCAGCCGGACCCGGTCGAGGCCGGTGTCCCCGCCCCAGCTGTCCGCCCGGGCCCCCGCGGGACAACGACGGAGCTCACGCATGACGTGACCGCAGCGAGGACAACGGTCGAGCTCGTTCCCGGTGTCGAGCACCCAAGGACGGGTGGGCTCGCCGCACACCTCGCAGCCGATCACGGCGCCCGCTCCAGCGACGCGAACGCCTCCCCCATCGCCCGGCACTGCGCCGCGAGCTCGTGGTTGGCCAGGACGTGGGCACGGTTGAGCTTCCCGACCTCGGCCGCATGCCCGGGGTCGGCGAGGAAGGCCAGGAGCCCCTCCGCCAGCGCCTCGGCGGAGTTCGCGGTCCGCAGGTTGGGCGGCTGCACCGCCTCGTGGTTGGTGCCGCAGACCGTCGTGACCACGGGCAGCCCGCTCGCCATCGCCTCCAGATAGGCCAACCCGAACTGCTCGTTCCACTTCCAGGTGGAGCGAGGCGCCGTGACGAACACGGAAGCCGACCGCAGCGCCGCGGCCACCTTCTCGGCGGAACCCGGGCCGAGCAGGGTCACCCCCGCGTCGGCCCCGGCGGTGCGCACCAGCGGCTCCATCGGGCCGCGGCCCATCACCAGCAGCCGGGCCTCGGGCACGACCCGGCGTACGTGCGCCATCGCGGCCAGAACGGTGTCGATGCCCTTGTTCGCGGCCAGCGGCGAGACGAAGATCGCGACGGGATCGGTCACCGGCTCGTCTGCCGGGTGGAACAGGTCGGTGTCGACGCCGGGCAGCACCACCCGGATCCGGCTGTCGTCGACACCGTGCTCGAGCAGGTGCTGGCGTGCCGACTCGACCAGGCACAGGAGCAGGTCGGCGTCCAGGGACCGCCGGAAGGCGTCGCGGTAGGGGGGCACGCGGTAGAGCGGCTGGTGCACCAGGTTCTCCCACGTCAGGACGGCCTGGCGTACGCCGTGCCGGCGCGCCCATCGGCCCGCCTGGCCGGTCACCAGCGAGCACAGCTCGAGAGACGCAACCCAGTCCTGCCGCGGGTCGAGCCGCTCGAGGTCCCGGGCCCACGCCAACGCTCCCGCCTCGACGAAGCGGCGGACTGGGCGTCGGTAGCGCGCCGGCACCCAGTCGACGTCACCGTACGGGCGCTGCGCCGCGAGCGCCGTGACCCTGGTGCCGGGCATCAGCGACATCCAGTAGAGCTCCCGGCGGGGACGCTGGTCGGGCAGGGAGAACCAGAGCAGCCGACGGCACAACTCGGTCATGCTGCCGGTCGCTCCGTACGGCGGGCGCGGCGACCCTGGTGGGCGCCCACCGCGTAGGCCACCGCCTCCATGGCCCGCAGGCCGAGCATCCCCGCGGTCAGCGCTGGCCTGCGCAGGAGCCGACGCCGATGCCGCGCGAACGCGCGGAACGTGCCGCGCCCCTGCTCGCCGACCATGCCCGGGTTCGCCGCGGCGAACGACGGGAGGCTGCGTCCGTAGTAGACCCGCTTGCGCCAGACATCCGCGAGGGTCAGCCGCCCCTCGTCGTGCTCGATCAGCACCGGGGCCAGCGCCACGGCGACGCCGGCCTGCCGCAGCTGGTGGCGCAGATGGGTGTCCTCGGGTCCGGACATGGTCTCGTCGAAGCCGCCGAGCCTGGTCAGCAGGTCGCGGCGCAGCAGCCGTGCGTTGTGCAGCGATGGGTCGTCGACGTAGCAGGACCGCTCCAAGGCCCGGCACGCAGTCCAGTAGCCAGGGCCCACCGTGACCTCGGGGATGGCCAGTGCCTCGACCCCTGCGTCGGCGGCGACCATGAGCGCAGTGCTCACGCAGGTCGGGGCCACGACCATGTCGGCGTCCACCCACATGACCCAGTCACCCGTGCAGAGCGCGATCCCCCGGTTCCGCTGGGCGCTCCGCTCGGGGCCTGCCTGCTCGACCACGTCCGCCAGGGATCGCGCGATCTCCGGCGTGTGATCGCTGCTCCAGTTGTCCACGACGATCAGCTCGATGTCGTCGTAGTCCTGGGCCCGCACCGACTCGAGGCAGGCGCGCAGCGTCCGCTCGGCGTTGCGCGTCGGGACCACGACCGAGACCCGTCCGGCCCGAGGCGGAGCCTTCGACGGATCGACGAGCTCGTTCACGTCAGGCATCGTGCCGGAGTGTGCCAGAGTCACCGCGGCTGCGGAGGCGCTCGTCCTGGACGACGCCGACGACGAGCAGCAGCAGGGCGAGGGCGGCGACGCGGTGCGGCCACGGGTGCCTGACGACCAGGTTCGCCGAGACCACTCCCCAGTCGGAGCCGCTCGCGACGATGAAGAGCACCGGCACGGCGGCGAGCAGTCCGGCCGCGGCCAGCATCAGGGTCCGCGGCCGCGGGGCTCGGCCGACGATGTGCAGGACGGCCAGGACCGCTCCCGCGGCGCCGATCCACACTCCGCCGAGCACTGCGCACAGGACGACCGCGGCGCTCCAGAGGGCGATACGTCGGCGCCGGCCGCTGGAGCCGCTCGCTCTCGACCGCCGGGCAGCGAACGGCGAGGCAGGTGGGTCGACCGCCTGTCTCCCTCGCGGCCGAAAGGCGAGGATCAGGGCGACGAGCAGACCCACGGCTGATACCGCCAGGGCCGCAGTGGTCGAGCGCTGCGGGCCGTACCAGATCCGAACGACGTGCTCCCGAGTGCCGTCCACCACCCATCCCGAGGTGTAGCCGTCGACGGCCAGCGGCGCGCCGGCGTCACGTCCGTCGATCCGGGCGCGCCAGCGCGGGTCGTAGCCCTCACCGAGGACGAGCAGGAACCTGCCCTCCGTCCTTGTCGTCCGCACCTCGTACGCGGGCCCACGGAGGTCTCGGACGGTCAGGGACGGCAACGCCGCGGCGACGCGGGTCGAAGCCCGGGCTGTCGTGTCGGCCAGCCTCAGCCGGTCGAGCACCCAACCGCCCGCCGGGCGCAGCGAGTGCTCGCCTGCGGAGACGTCCTCCGATCGGCCGCAGCCCACCCAGGTCGCTGGTCCCGCCAGCTCGAGCGGCTCCTCGGGGCGCATCGACAACGCCTGCCCGTCCAAGGTGGACACCGTCGCGCACCCGGCCCTGCCGGCCCCCGGCGCCACGACGGCGCCGGCGAAGTCGACCTCGGAGAACCGCACCAGGTCCTGCGACGGCGACTGCTTCGTCGCGAGGATGCGCAGGACCAGCCGCTGGGCAGTCCGAGCAGGCAGTCCGATCCGCGTCCGGCCCGGCCCCAGCGCCACCTGCCGCACCACCCGGCCGTCGAGCTCCACCTGCACCCTCGTCGCCCAGTTGCGGGGTGCGGCGGTGCCCTCCCCCGTCTGAACGACGTCGACATGGTCGACCCGGCGGGGCGGTGCGGTGATCGTCAGGGACTGCCCGGCACCTCCCCAGTTGGGCGACCAGGCAGTGCGGGGGTCACCGTCGATCGCGCGGGACGCGCGGAACATCGGGGCGTCGAACGCCCGGGACGAGGAGGTCGCCTCGACCGGCCCTCTGTAGCCGGCGACTCGGTCGAGGACGGGATCGGGCACTGCCGCACCGACCCGCACCACCGCGGTGGTCGTGAACGACCGTGCGTCGGGCAAGCGGAAGTCGCGGGCCAGGAACCGCTCCTCGTCGTCCTCATCGGTGCTCGGACGGGCGTTGACCCGGCTCATCAGCACGTCCAGCGGCGTGGCGGCCAACGCCTGACGACCGCTCGCGTCGAGGGAGGCAGCCAGGTCCGACAGACGTTCCGGCATCCGGGCCACGCGGGTCAGGCGCACTCCGGGGATCGACACCTCGGCGATGCCTACCCGGTTGAAGCCCTCGCCGCGAAGCGACCGGGCCTCGATGGCCACGGTGTCGGCGCTCACCCCACCAAGGTCCACGGCGGCGCTCCCACGATCGGGCAGCCGCACGGTGCGTTGCACGTCACCGGCAGTCACCGTGACCTTGTCGAGCTGCACCGATCCCAGGACCCCCTGGGTGATCGAGATGCGGTCGAGGCGGCGAGGGGCCGGCAGGTGAAGCGTGATCCGCTCTCCGGGGGCGTTGCGGAAGTCTCCGAACTGCCAGGAGGTCCGCAGATCGCCGTCGAAGGCGTTCTCCGGGGCGGCGGCGGCGATGGTCCCGAAGGCGCCACCGACGGCCGTGGCCTCGACCGTCCCGCCGTCGACGGTGAGCACGGTCTGCGCACGCGGGCCGAACAGCGCGCGGGTCGCTCCTGGGTCGACGGCGGCACCGAGCAGCGGGCCTTGTCCGTCCGCCAGCCTGTTGGGCAGCGCGGTGCGCCGGCGGTTGGTGTCGGTCAGCACGAGGTGACGGTCCGGCCCGAGCAGCGAGCGCAGGTCGGCCCGGGCGAGGTCGCCCAGGTAGCGGAAAGGGACCCGTCCGTCGGTGAGACCTGCCGCGACCAGCTCGGGAACCGCGTAGCCGTCGCCGTCGATCAGCAGCATTCCGTCGAGACTCTCGGGCCTGGTCGTCGCCACGGGGTCGCGCACCCGGTAATGCTGCAGAGGCGGTAGAGCGGCCTCCGCGAAGGACTCGGGAGGGTTCGTGACCGACGCGGTGTTCTCCCCGGGCTGCCCGTAGTTGCGGACGGGGACCAGGCCCGGATCGCCGTTGACCTGAGGCTGGAGCACGGACGGCCGGCCGCCGGACACGTTCTCCCACACCACGTCGTTGCGGAGCAACAGGTCACCTGCGCCGAGGTACCTGGCCGCGGTCGACAGCGTGCCGGGTGGCAGAGCCCCCTCATTCAACCCGCCGTCGATCGCGGCGAGGAGGTTCGCCCCCTGCGCCGAGGTGACGGGCACCAGCGTCCGGATCAGCGCCGGTCGGGTCATGAGCGAGTTGCTGAGGTCGTCAGGACGGTCGACGGACCATCGGTACTGCGCGAGCGCCTCGCCGGGGATGAACCAGATCCGCTGATCGGAGGGACCACGATCGAGGTCCACCGCCGCCCGCCGCCAGTAGCCGGGGATGTCAAGCGGACTCGTGTAGAGGTTGCCCGTGAAGGCGGGCAGCGTGCTGACGACGAGCACGCCGGCAACCGGAATGCTCAGCCGTCGCCAGGCGGCCGGCGTCGTGACCCGTCGGCTGAGTGCCGAGGCACCCGAGGCGGCGAGCAGCGCGAGCCCGAGCACGAGCACGGCGCCGGCCTTGTTCGTGGTGCGGAAGGCCCCGGCTCCCGGGACGTTGTCGAAGACCCAGCGCAGAGCTGTTCCGAAGGGCGTGGGGTGCTGCGGTGGGTGCAGGCCGACCATGACTGGCACCGTCACCGCGACCAGCGCCACGGAGAGGCTGCGTACGCGGCTGGGGCTGACCCGGGCCGACAGGAAGGCCAGCACCGGCAGGGCGAAGCTGGCCACGACGACCAGCGAGCTGGTGAGGTACGGGACGAACTCCGGCAGCCAGGGACCGCCGTCGTCGGCCCCGTAGAGCGGCCACAGCCCCAGGCCGCGCAGGACCTCCGCTGCCGACGAGGGGTTGGCGATGCCCTCGAAGCTCTCCGAGTTGGCTACGACGGTCGCGCCGGCTTGCAGGGCGGAGATCGACGGGATCACCCAGTACAGCGACAGCAGCACGCACAGGGCGGCACATCGGGCCACCGTGCGGGCTGCCAGTCCCCAGGACACCTCACGGCGGATGAGGTAGAGCCCCACGACGGCCGGCACCGACACGAGCTGGATGATCGGGACGACGCCGGCGTTCGCCCCGCTCATCGCGGCGAAGCTCAGGGCGAAGAGGGCGGGCCATCGCCACGTCCGGGGCTGCTCGAGCGCCCGCACCAGCGCGTAGGTCTGCCACGGCAGGAAGGCCCACGGCAACAGGATGGCCAGCGTCGAGCCGGCTACGAGGACATAGGGGTTGGCCACGTAGGCAACGGCGACGGCAACTCGGCCGGTTGCGCCGGAGACGCCATCCTGCTCGCCGGCCACCTGCCGGTAGAGCCGCCTGGCTCCCCACGCGCCGACTGTCAGCAGGAACAGCCGC
>DASVBJ010000186.1:0-3241 GCA_036375895.1 Actinomycetes bacterium
CCGGGCAGGAATCGCAGCGCCCCGTCCGGAGAAGGTGACTGCCAGGCAGTCCCGGGCGACCACGACTACCGGTCCTCGAGGCGGACGTACGCGTGCAGGCCGTGCATGCCGCCCTCGCGCCCGAAGCCGGACTCCTTGTAGCCACCGAACGGCGACGTCGGATCGAAGCGATTGAACGTGTTGGCCCAGACGACGCCGGCGCGCAGTCGGTTCGCCATCGAGAGGATCCGCGAGCCCTTCTCCGTCCACACGCCCGCGGACAGCCCGTACGGCGTGTTGTTCGCCTTCTCCACGGCCTCGTCCGGCGTGCGGAACGTGAGCACCGACAGCACCGGGCCGAAGATCTCTTCACGGGCGATCCGGTTGGCCTGCGAGACGCCGGTGAACACGGTCGGTGCGAACCAGTAGCCGCGCTCGGGCAGCTCGCAGGCGGGCGACCAGCGGGTCGCACCCTCGGCCTCGCCGGAATCGGTCAGCTCGCGGATGCGGGCCAGCTGGGCCGCGGAGTTGATCGCACCGACGTCGGTGTTCTTGTCCAGCGGGTCGCCCAGCCGCAGCGTGGCGAGGCGGCGCTTCAGCGACGCGAGCAGCTCCTCGGCGACGCTCTCCTGCACCAGCAGCCGCGACCCGGCGCAGCAGACGTGGCCCTGGTTGAAGAAGATGCCGTTCACGATGCCCTCGACCGCCTGGTCGATCGGCGCGTCGTCGAAGACCACGTTGGCGGCCTTGCCGCCCAGCTCGAGGGTGACCTTCTTGCGGCTGCCCGCGGTCGAGCGGGCGATCATCTTGCCGACCTCGGTCGACCCGGTGAACGCGACCTTGTCCACCCCGGCGTGCTCGACCAGCGCCCGCCCGGTGTCACCGGCGCCGGTGACGATGTTGACCACGCCCGGCGGCAGGTCGGCCTGCTGGCAGATCTCCGCGAACAGCAGCGCCGTCAGCGGGGTGGTCTCGGCGGGCTTGAGCACCACCGTGTTGCCGCAGGCCAGGGCCGGGGCGACCTTCCACGCCAGCATGAGCAGCGGGAAGTTCCAGGGGATGACCTGCCCGGCGACGCCGAGCGGACGCGGGTCGGGGCCGAACCCGGCGTGCTCGAGCTTGTCCGCCCAGCCCGCGTAGTAGAAGAAGTGCGCGGCGACCAGCGGGATGTCCACGTCGCGCGACTCGCGGATCGGCTTGCCGTTGTCGAGCGACTCCAGCACCGCGAGCTCGCGGGCGCGCTCCTGGATGATCCGGGCGATGCGGTAGAGGTACTTGCCGCGCTCCCGCGCCGGCAGCCGGGACCAGACCCGGTCGTAGGCCTTGCGGGCGGCAGCGACCGCGCGGTCGACGTCCTGCGGGCCGGCCTCGGTGACCTCGGCGAGGACCTCCTCGCTGGCCGGGCTGACCGTCTTGAACGTGCGCCCGTCGAGGGAGTCCACGAACTCGCCGCCGACGAACAGGCCGTACGACGGGGCGATGTCGACGATCGCCCGCGACTCCGGGGCGGGCGCGTACTCGAACTTCTTGCCGGCCGGGCTCATGGTCGCGCTCCGCCTCTCGCTCGTACCTCGCTCGTCACGTCGCCGCTCATCCGCGCATCAGTCCAGGGTGAAGTAGTCGGGGCCGGAGTAGCGGCCGGTCGTGATCTTGGTGCGCTGCATGAGCAGGTCGTTGAGCAGGCTCGACGCCCCGAACCGGAACCAGTCCGGGTCGAGCCAGTCGTCACCGACCGTCTCGTTGACCAGCACCAGGTAGCGGATCGCGTCCTTGCTGGTGCGGATGCCGCCGGCCGGCTTGACGCCCACCTGCCGCCCGGTCGCAGCGCGGAAGTCGCGGACCGCCTCGAGCATGACCAGCGTCACCGGCAGCGTGGCGGCCGGCGACACCTTGCCGGTGGACGTCTTGATGAAGTCGCCACCGGCGAGCATGGCCAGCCACGACGCGCGGCGCACGTTGTCGTAGGTGGCGAGCTCACCGGTCTCCAGGATCACCTTGAGGTGAGCGTCCCCACTCGCCTCCTTGATCGCGACGATCTCCTCGAAGACCTCGAGGTAGCGCCCCGACAGGAACGCCCCGCGGTCGATGACCATGTCGATCTCGCCGGCGCCGGCGGCCACCGCGTCGCGCGTGTCCTGCAGCTTCACGGGCAGGCTGGCGCGGCCGCTGGGGAAGGCCGTGGCGACGCTCGCGACGTGGATGCCGCTGCCGCGCAGCTCGTGGACGGCGACCGGCACCATGTCCGGGTAGACGCACACGGCGGCGACCCTGGGCGTGGTCGGGTCGGCCGGGTCCGGGCGCTGGGCCTTCGCGCAGATCGCCCGCACCTTCCCCGGGGTGTCCTGCCCCTCGAGGGTGGTGAGGTCGATCATCGAGATCGCCAGGTCGATGGCCCACTGCTTGGCCGTGGTCTTGATCGAGCGGGTCGAGAGGGTCGCGACGCGGCCTTCCGCGCCGACCTGGTCGACGCCCGGCAGGCCGTGCAGGAACCGGCGGAGGGAGGCGTCCGACGCGACGATGTCGCTGATCTTCAACTCGCGCTCGACCGGCAGGGATGCGGTCGTGGTCACCGCCGGAGTCTACCTCCGGCGGCTGCGGCATGATGCGAGGGTGATTCGGGAGAGCGAGCTTCTGCACGAGGAGGTCTTCCGGCCTCGGCTGGCGCCGCTGCTGGCCGTCGGCTGGTACCTGGTCGGCGCCTACGCCACGTTCGACCTCGTCCGCCGCGGTGACGGCAGCACCATCGCCGTCGGGCTGGCCGTGGTCGCGCTGGTGTCGGTCGTCGTCTACGCGATCGGGACCCGCCCGGCGGTCATCGCGAACGACCGCGGGGTCCTGCTCCGCAACGTGCTGCGGGACGTCTACGTCCCGTGGCACCGGGTCGAGCGGATCGGCGCCCGGTGGTCGCTGACGGTCGAGACGTCCGACGCGGTCTACGGCAGCTGGGCGCTCTCTGCGGGCAACCCGACCCGGGAGCGGCAGCGCGGCCGCCGGGTCTTCGGCGTGGGGCCCGAGGTGGGCGAGGACAACGTGCCCGCGGACGAGACCTCCGGCATGGTCTCGGCCCGCCTCGAGCGGCGGCGGGAGCGCGGCGCGCGTCTCGAGCCCGAGGGTGACGTCGAGGTGCGTACGGCGTGGCCGGTGGTCGCCGGTGTCGCCGTCACCTGCCTGGCACTCGCGCTGGCGCTGCTCCTCCGATGACGGTGCGGCTGCGGGCCGTCACGTCCGAGGACGTGCCGCTGCTGGAGCGCTGGCGTGGCCG
>DASVBJ010000199.1:0-2959 GCA_036375895.1 Actinomycetes bacterium
GCGGGCCTGGATGTCGCGGGGGGTGAGCTGACTCTCCAAGGCGATCTCCAGCTGGCCTGGCCGCGCGGGGTCGCGGCGCACCGCGGCGGTGAGCCGCTTGTCGATGGGCACGCGGTACTGCTGCCCGTCGGCGTCCTCGAGCAGGAGGTGGCCGCCCTCGGCCGTCGCCTTCACGAGACGCAGGTCGCGCATCCGAGTGCCTCCCGGTCGTGGATCGGACCGACTGGGCCCGAGGCTACGGGCTGGACGCGCGCCCACGCGGCAGGCGCGCCCGGCGCGCCGGGGATTTGTCGACTCAGATGTGACGGCCGGAGCGCTCTGACCGCGCGCACGACGGTGCGGGAGGGCGGTGGGGCGTTCACACCGGCACCGGACGCACGTGCACGAGCAGGTGCCGGTAGCCCACCGCGCTGATCGCCACCGCCGTCGCTCCGAAGCCGATCGCGACGGTGAACGCGGTGCTGGCCCCGGACGCGTCGACGATGTGGCCGGCGAGGGAGGTGGCGAGCGAGAACCCGACGACCAGGCCGGTGGTGGACCAGGTGAGGCCCTCGGTCAGCTGGTTCGACGGCACCAGCCGCTCGGCGAGCGACATGCCGCTGATGAGGGTGGGCGCGATGCCGACCCCGGCGAGGAACAGGCACGGCGCGAGGACCGGGAAGGAGCCGACGAGCGGCAGTACGGACACCGTCGCCGTCATGACCGCCGCGCCGACCAGCACCCGCCGCGGCAGCGGGGCCTGCCAGTGCCGCGCGCCGAAGAGCAGGCCGGAGATCATGCTGCCGCCGGCGTAGCAGGCGAGCAGCGGGCCGGCGAGCTCCTGCCGCCCGTGCTCGTCGGCGAAGGCCACGGCGCTGATCTCGACCGCGCCGAACACACCGCCGACGAAGAACATGGCCACGCACAGCACCGGCATCCCCGCCGCGAGCAACGCGGACCCGCCAGCCTGCTCGTGCGCCGGCGCGGCCGGCGGCTCGGACTCCCGGTGCAGCACCAACGCGACGGTGCCGACGGATACCAGGGCCGCGGCGGTGACCAGCCCGGCCTGGGCGGTGATCTGCGTGGCCAGGACGGTGACGAGCAGCGGGCCGAGCACGAAGATCAGCTCGTCGACCACCGACTCGTAGGAATAAGCGGTCTGCAGGATCCGGCCCGGGCCGAGGACGTAGCCCCACCGGGCGCGCACCAGGGCGCCGATCGACGGGGCGAAGACGGCCGACCCGGCCGCCGTCGCGAACCACGTCCAGGTGGCCGCGTCGGCGGTCACCGCCCAGATGAAGGCAGTCAGCAGGACCACGTGCACCGCCACACAGGGCACGAGGACCGTGGCCTGTCCGAGCCGGTCGATGAGGCGGGCGATCAGCGGCGCGGCCAGCGCGTTGACCAGCGCGAAGGTGGCCGACACGGCGCCGGCCACGGCGTACCGCCCGGTCTGGCCCACGACCAGCAGCACGATGCCGAGCCCCCACATGGCGATGGGCAGCCGCGCGACGAACGCGGCCAGCGAGAAGCGGAGGCCGCCCGGCGTCGAGAGCAGGTCGCGGTACGGGCGCAGCACCTTCGGCACGCTAGTGCAGGGGACGCGGTCGAGGCCTGGGAGTATTCGGCTCGTGAGCGACGCCCCGACGCCGTACGACGCCCTGCTGCTGGTCTCCTTCGGCGGGCCCGAAGGTCCCGACGACGTGCTGCCGTTCCTCGAGAACGTCACCCGCGGTCGGGGCATCCCACGCGAGCGGCTGCTCGAGGTCGGTGAGCACTACCTCGGGTTCGGCGGGGTCAGCCCGATCAACGCGCAGAACCGCGCGCTGATCGCGGCCATCGAGGCCGACCTCGCAGCCCACGGCGTCGACCTACCGGTCTACTGGGGCAACCGCAATTGGGCTCCCTACCTGACCGACACGGTGGCCGCGATGGCCGACGACGGGGTACGCCGGGCGCTGGCCCTGTTCACGTCGGCCTACTCGTCGTACTCGGGCTGTCGGCAGTACCGCGAGAACCTCGCCGCCGCCGCCGCGCCGCTGGGGGAGCGAGCGCCGGTCATCGACCGGATCCGGCACTACTTCAACCACCCGGGCTTCGTCGACGCGATGGTGCGCTCGACCGTGGCGGCGCTCGCCGAGCTGCCCGGGGGTGCTCGCGACGGCGCCCACCTCGTCTTCGTGACCCACTCGGTGCCGCTCGCCATGAACGACACGAGCGGACCGGAGGGCGGCGCGTACGTGCGCCAGCACGAGGAGGTCGCCCGGCTGGTGTCGGCGGGGGTGGCCGAGGCGACGGGCGTCGCGCGCGAGACTGCCCTCGTCTACTGCAGCCGCAGCGGGCCGGCGACCCAGCCGTGGCTGGAGCCCGACGTCAACGACCACCTGTCGGCGCTGTCGTCGGCCGGGGCGCCCGGCGCGGTGCTGGTGCCGATCGGGTTCGTGTCCGACCACATGGAGGTCAGGTACGACCTGGACACCGAGGCGATGGCCACCGCGCGCGAGCTCGGGCTGGCCTGCGCCCGGGCCGGGACGGTCGGCACCGACCCGGCGTTCGTCGCGGCGATCCGCGAGCTGGTGCTCGAGCGGGCCGCGGTCGTGCGTGGTGAGGAGCCGGTACGCCGGTCGCTGGGCGAGCTCGGCCCGAGCCACGACATCTGCCCGGCCGGCTGCTGCCGGAACCTGCGCGACCCGGACCGCCCCGCCCTCTGCGGCGCGGACTGACGACGCTCACCCCCGCCTCTCCCGCACCTGCACCCGCACCCCGCACCCCGCACCCTCCACCCTCCACCTGCCCCCGCACCCCGCCCGCACCCTCCACCTGCCCCCGCACCCCGCACCCCGCACCCCGCACCCCCGCACCCCCGCACCCCCGCACCCCCGCACCCCCGCACCCCCGCACCCCTGAATCGCCCCGGGTTCAGTGGAGGCTCGGTTTCGCCATCTGCAGGCTGGCAGAGGGCGTGATGGTGCGGTAGTGG
>DASVBJ010000219.1:0-13317 GCA_036375895.1 Actinomycetes bacterium
CACGACGGCCGGGTGCAGGTTGACGGCGGCCGTGCCCGACGTCGTCACGACCGGCACCGGGCGGCCGGAGGCCTTCGCGAGGCCCAGCGCCAGGAAGCCCGCGGTCCGCTCGTCGATGCGCACGTGCAGCCTCAGCCGGCCGTCGGCGTCGGCAGCGTGCAGGGCGAACGCGAGCGGGGCCGAGCGTGACCCCGGGCTCAGGACCGCCTCCCGGACCCCGCCGCGCACGAGCGCGTCGACCAGCACGCGAGCCAGCGCCGTCGACGGGTTCACGCTGCGGACCCTACCGAGGGCCCCATACCGCCGGGCCAACCCGTGACCCGTTCAGATCGCCGGCCGGCGAACCCGCGATCCGTCCAGATCGGATGCCTTTCCGGTCACCGGGAGACCCGATCCGCATCCAATCCTGCGGAAAGGGTCGCCCGGAGACCCGTTCCGCATCCGATCCTGCGGAGACCGGCGCGGTCACCCGGGGAGCAGCGCCTCGACCGCTGCCAGCCGCTCCCGCCAGCGCGCGGCCGTCCGGTCGTCGGCGGCGACGACGCCGGCACGGTCGGGCTCCGGCCGCCCCACAGGCAGCGCACCGTCGACCACCCGCAGCGGCGCCGAGGTCACGTCGCCGTCGAGCAGGGCCAGGGTCGCCAGGCCGCAGGCGTAGGGCAGGTCGGGCAGTGCGGCCGCGAGCGCGACGCCCGCCGCGATCCCGACGGACGTCTCCAGCGCCGACGACACGACGACCGGCAGCCCGATCTGCTCGGCCACCCGCAGGCACGCCCGCACCCCGCCGAGCGGCGCGACCTTGAGGACCGCGACGTCGGCCGCCTCGAGCCGCGCGACCCGCAGCGGGTCCTCGGCCCGGCGGATCGACTCGTCCGCGGCGACCGGCACGTCGACCCGTCTGCGCACCGCGGCGAGCTCCTCCACGGTGCGGCACGGCTGCTCGACGTACTCCAACCCGCCCGCCGCCCGGTCCAGCAGGCCGGTCATCCGCACCGCGGTGTCGACGTCCCACCCCCCGTTCACGTCGACCCGGACCCGCCCGCCCGGCCCGAGCGCCGCGCGCACCGCCTCCACCCGGGCCAGGTCGTCGCCCTCGGTCTGCCCCGCCTCGGCCACCTTGACCTTCGCGGTGCGGCAGCCGGCCGAGGCGCGCACGATCGCGGCGGCGCGGTCCGGCCCGACCGCGGGCACGGTGACGTTCACCGGCACGGACGTACGCCGGGGCGCCGGCCACCCGTCGTACGCCGCCTCGCGGGCAGCCACCAGCCAGGGCACGCACTCCCGGGCGTCGTAGTCCCAGAACGGCGGGAACTCCCCCCATCCCGCCGGGCCGCGCAGCAGGACGCCCTCCCGGACGTCGATGCCGCGGAAGCGGGTGCGCATCGGGATGCTGTAGACGATCGGCTCCGGCACGCCGCCTATCCTCGCCGACATGGTCTCCGAGCTCTTCGACCCCGCCGCGTGGACGCCCGTCGAGGGCTTCGACCTCGCCGACATCACCTACCACCGCGCCGTGGGCCAGGGCACGGTGCGGGTCGCCTTCGACCGCCCCGAGGTGCGCAACGCGTTCCGCCCGCAGACGGTCGACGAGCTGTACCGCGTGCTGGACCACGCCCGCATGACGCCCGACGTCGGCTGCGTGCTGCTGACCGGCAACGGCCCCTCGCCGCGCGACGGCGGGTGGGCCTTCTGCTCCGGGGGCGACCAGCGCATCCGCGGACGCTCCGGCTACCAGTACGCCCACGGCGAGACCGCGGACACCGTCGACGCGGCCCGGGTCAAGGCGGAGGGCGGCCGGCTGCACATCCTCGAGGTGCAGCGGCTGATCCGCACGATGCCCAAGGTCGTGGTGGCGGTCGTGCCGGGCTGGGCCGCCGGCGGGGGCCACTCGCTGCACGTCGTCTGCGACCTCACCATCGCCAGCCGTGAGCACGCGCGCTTCAAGCAGACCGACGCCGACGTCGGGTCCTTCGACGGCGGCTACGGCTCGGCGTACCTCGCGAAGATGGTGGGGCAGAAGTTCGCCCGGGAGATCTTCTTCCTGGGCCGCGAGTACGACGCCGAGGCCATGCACCGGATGGGCGCGGTCAACCTCGTCGCCGACCACGCCGACCTGGAGCGGGTCGCACTCGAGGTGGCCGCGGAGGTCAACGGCAAGAGCCCGACCGCCCAGCGCATGCTGAAGTTCGCCTTCAACCTGCTCGACGACGGGCTGATGGGTCAGCAGGTGTTCGCCGGGGAGGCGACCCGGCTGGCGTACATGACCGACGAGGCCGTCGAGGGACGCGACGCCTTCCTGGACAAGCGCGCCCCCGACTGGTCGCCGTTCCCCTGGTACTTCTAGATGTCCCGGTCCCTGCACGGTCTCACCGCGCCCACCGGTGAGGCGGTCCTCACCTCCCTGCTGCCGGCGTTGGCGGCCGCGCTCGACGGCGCCGGCCCGGCGCTGCTGCCGCTGCCGAGCGGGGGCGGACGGCGTGCCGTCCTGACGGCGTTGCGGCCGGAGCTGCCGCTCGAGCACGACGAGGTGGCGCTCGTCGTGCCCACCTCCGGCTCGACCGGGGAGCCCAAGGGGGCCCTGCTGACCGCGGCGGCGCTGCAGCACTCCGCACGCGCGACGATCGAGCACCTGGGCGGCCACGGCCAGTGGCTGCTCGCCCTGCCCGTCACGCACATCGCCGGCCTGCAGGTGCTCGTCCGGTCGCTGGAGAGCCGGGTCCGCCCCGAGGTCGTCGACCTCTACGGCGGCTTCGACGTCGCCGCCTTCGCTGCTGCCGCGGACCGGCTGGACCCGCACGGCCGCCGGTACACCGCCCTCGTGCCGACCCAGCTGCGGCGGCTCCTCGACGCGGGCGTGGAGCTCGGCGGGTTCGACGCCGTGCTCGTGGGCGGCGCCGGGCTGCCCGGCGGGCTGCGTCGCCGCATCGAGGCGGCGGGGGTGCGGGTGGTGCACACCTACGGCATGTCCGAGACGTGCGGGGGGTGCGTGTACGACGGGCTGCCGCTGCCGGGGGTCGACGTCCGGCTCGGCGCCGACGGCCGGGTGGCCATCGGCGGTCCGGTGGTCTTCCGCGGCTACCGACTGCGGCCAGACCTCACGGAGGGGGCGCTGGTCGACGGCCGGCACGTGACGCAGGACCTCGGTCGATGGGTTGCCGACGGTCGCCTCGAGGTGCTCGGCCGGGCCGACGACGTCATCGTCAGCGGCGGGGTCAACGTGCCGGCGGCGCTCGTGGAGCGCGTGCTCACCGAGCACCCCGGCATCCACGCCTGCGCGGTCGTCGGGCGACCCGACGAGGAGTGGGGCGAGCGCGTGGTGGCGGTCGTCGAGGCGGCCGACTGGGACGACGTGCCGTCCCTGGACGACCTGCGAACCTTCGCGGCCGCCACCCTCGAGCCGGCCGCCCTGCCCAGGGAGCGCATGGTGCTCGGGGTGCTGCCGACGCTGCCCTCGGGCAAGCCCGACAAGGCGGCGGTGCGTACCCTCGTCGCCGCACGCCCCGCCGACTGAGCCCGGAGGAGGACCGACACCCATGGCCACGCCCGCCCAGTGGGTCGAGGGCGCCCGCCTGCGCACCCTGCCGGCTGCGGTCGCCCCGGTGGCGGCCGGCACCGGCGCTGCCGCGGCCGTGGGCGGCTTCGTCGCGTGGCGGGCCCTGGTCGCGCTGCTGGTCGCGCTGGCCCTGCAGGTCGGCGTCAACTACGCCAACGACTACAGCGACGGGGTGCGCGGCACCGACGACCAGCGGGTCGGGCCGCTGCGGCTGGTCGGCTCGGGCGTGGCCGCGCCGGCCGCGGTGAAGCGCGCGGCCCTGCTGTCGTTCGCGGTCGCGGCCGCGGCCGGTCTGCTGCTCGCGGCCGTCACGACCTGGTGGCTGCTGCTGGTGGGCGCGGCGGCGGTCGTGGCCGCCTGGTTCTACACCGGCGGCACCCGGCCCTACGGCTACCGCGGCCTCGGCGAGGTGTCGGTGTTCGTGTTCTTCGGGCTGGTGGCCACCGTCGGCACGACGTACGTCCAGGCCGAGCGGGTCACCGCGGTCTCGGTGCTCGCCGGGGTCGGCTGCGGCTCCTTCGCCTGCGCGATCCTCGTGGCGAACAACCTGCGCGACATCGGCACCGACATCGTGGCCGGGAAGCGCACCTTGGCGGTGCTGCTCGGCGACCGCCGCTCTCGCCTGCTGTACGTCGGGCTCGTCACCCTCGGCTACGCGCTGCTCGTGCCGATCGCGCTGCTGACGGACGGGCCGGTGCCCCGCGTCCTGGTGCTCCTGCTGCTGGCACCCGCAGCGGCCGCCGTCCGTGACTGCCGCCGGGTGCTGGCCGGGGCGGGTGGACGCGATCTCGTCGTCGTGCTGCGCGACACCGGTCTGCTGCTGCTCGCCTACGGCCTCGGCCTGCTGGTGGTGCTGAGCCTGGCGTGACGACGGACCGGTCGGCCGACCGAGACGGGTCGGTCGCCTGTCGGTGGGCTCGCCGAGCAGCTGATCATGCGGACCTTCAGCCCTGTACGGCAGCGGTTCTCCCCGGGACCATGAAGGTCGACGACGAAGGGGGAACGAGCGTGAGCAGCAACGGCGCTGGTGCGGCCGCCGGTAGCGGCGCGATCTACGGCCTCGGCATGTTCGGCGCGTGGGTGTACTACTGGCAGCAGGCCGACACGTTCTGGGAGTACCTGCTCGCAGTGGTCCAGGGTCCCCTGTGGCCGGCTTGGATGGTCTACGAGGCCTTCTCCGCTCTCGCCGCCTGACCTCCATCCGCTCAAGGACGCGGCGCAGGCGGCCGCTGGCCGGCGGTCAGCCGGACGGGTGCGCGGCCACGCGGTCCTCCCACTTGGTCGACAGCACGACCGTCGTGCGGGTGCGGGACACCCCACGGATCTTGCGCAGCCGTGACAGCGTCCGCTCCAGCTCGGGGACGTCGGCGACGCGGACCTTGAGCAGGAAGCTCTCCTCCCCCGCGACGAACCAGCAGTCCTCGATCTCCTCCAGCTTGGCCATCGCCACGGCCACCGCGTCCTGGTCGGAGGTGTCGGACAGGTGCACTCCGACCAGCGCGGCCACCGACAGGCCGAGGGCCCCGGGGTCCACGGCCGCGTGGTAGCCGGTGATCACGCCGGCCTGCTCGAGGCGGGCCACCCGCTCGGCGACGCTGGGGCCGGACATGCCGACGAGGCGGCCCAGCTCGGCGTAGGACGCTCGGGCGTTGGCGCGCAGCGCCTCGATCAGGGTCCGGTCGACCGTGTCCATGTCCGCTTCCTCCGCTTATCTGCCGACCACACCCGCCATGTCACAGGCTAACCGGCCGAGTGAGACCTAAATTACGTGGTCAAGATGGTCAGTTTGCCTTATGATCCAAGGCGACAAGCCGAGACGACCTTGGAATCGAGGTAGCAACCCCATGATCACCCTGGATCTGGCCCGCGCGCACATCCGTGACCTCCAGCGAGAGGCCGACCGTGACCGGGCCGGGAGCCCCGCCCGGCAGGCCCCGTCCCCCCGCCGGCTGCGCCGCCTGGTCAGCCGGCATCGCGACGGCCGCTGAGGCCGTCGCGATGCACCGGCACCCCGACCACCGCTGAGGCAGTCGACCGGGCAACGACCGGGACCACGGCGGCGGCACCGCTCGACCCCGCAGGCCACCACGGGAGTGACTAGGCTCCAGGGATGAGGAGCCGCTCGCGATGATCAAGGTCCTGCTCTACGCCCTGCCGCTCGTGCTGGCGGTCTACGCGCTGGTCGACTGCGTGCAGACCGACGAGTCGCAGGTGCGGGGGCTGCCCAAGCTCGTCTGGGTCGTCCTGATCGTGCTCGTCTGGGTCGTCGGCCCGGTGACCTGGCTGATCGCCGGCAAGCAGCGCCAGCCCGGCCAGCTCCGGGCGTGGCCCGTCACCCCGCGCGCCGGCGGCGGTCCGGCCCGCCCCACCCGACCTCTGGCCCCCGACGACGACCCCGACTTCCTCCGTTCCCTCGGGGGCGTCGACCGCGACCAGCAGCGGCTGCTCGAGCAGTGGGAGCAGGACCTGCGGCGGCGTGAGGACGACTCGAGCGACGACCGGGACCCGGGCGAGGACGGCGGGGCCGGTGGCCGGCCGACGAGTGACCCCCCGGCGAGCTGACCGACCGACTGACCGACCGACCGACTGGCCGACCGACCAGGCTCAGCCGACCCCGGCGTACGAGTGGAAGCCCACCAGCCAGATGTTCACGACCAGGTAGTTGAAGAGGAACGTGGCGTAGCCCAGGCCCGCGACGTAGGCCGCCTTGCGGCCCCGCCACCCTGCCGTCGCGCGGGCGTGCAGGTAGATGGCGTAGACCATCCAGGTGATGAAGGCCCACGTCTCCTTGGGGTCCCAGCCCCAGTAGCGGCCCCACGCGTTCTCGGCCCAGATGGCGCCGGCGATGACGGCGAAGGTCCAGATCGGGAACGCGAAGGCGTGCATGCGGTAGGCCGCGCGGTCCAGCGCCGCCGCGTCCGGGAAGCGGTCCATGAACGACGCCGCGCGCTGCTCCACGGGCACGCGCTCCCGGCGCTCCTGCACGAGGTAGCAGACGGTCTGCGAGAAGCCGATGGTGAGGATGCCGGACGCGATGATCGCCGCGGAGACGTGGATGACGAGCCACACCGACTTCAGGGCCGGCACCAGCTGGGCCGACTCGGTGTAGAGCACGCTGACGGCGAGACCGAGGGTGAGCAGCACGGGCAGCACGACGAACACGCCGAGATAGCGCACCTCGCGACGGGTGAGCAGCCCGAGGAAGACTCCGGTGACGGCGAGGGCGCCGACCGTGGAGAACTCGAACATGTTGCCCCACGGGGGTCGCCCGGCCGAGATGCCGCGGGCGACGACGGAGGCGAGGTGCAGCCCGAAGGCCAGCACGGTGAGGGAGACCCCGATGCGGCCGAGCCGGTCGGCGCGGCCGGCCCGGTCGGGCCGCTGCTCGACCACCGGGGGGGCCGTGGCGACCGCTGCGCCGGACCCGGCGTACGGCTCGGTCGGTCCGCCCGCGGTGGCGAGCGCCCGCTCCCGGCGGCGGACCCGCGGGGCGAAGGCCAGCTCGGCGGCGTAGCAGTACATCGCGCCGGCGTAGACCGCCATGGCGGAGTAGAGCAGGTTGTTGCTGACCTGCGCCAGGCTCTCGCTGGCCACTCAGTCCTCCTCGTGCACGTCGGGCCCCGCCGGGCCGGGCGCTGCGCCCTCGCGCAGCGCGGTCACGACCAGGCCCACCTCGTCGGCCAGGCCATCGCCCTCGCTGCGGGACAGACCGGCGACCTCGACGAGCGTACGCCCGGCCCCGTCGTCGCCGACGCGCACCCAGATGCGGCGGCGGCGCACGAACAGCGACAGCATCAGCCCGGCCAGGGCCAGCGCGGCCGCGGCCAGCGCCGGCTCCTTGCCCGGGTCGTGGGCCACCTGCAGCGTCGCCCACCGGCGCACGCCGTCGAACGTGATGCTGCCGAGCCCGTCGGGCAGCGTCATCGTCGCCCCCGGGGCGAGCGCCTGCGCGAGGGGGCGGCCGTCGCGGGTCACCTGCTTCATCCGGCTGGTGTCCAGCCGGTACACCGACTGCGCCGCGCCCGAGTCGAGGCCGAGGTCGCCGCTCCACGCGTTGAGCACCGCCCGAGGCAGCGTCAGGTCGGGGTAGACCGAGACCGGGCCTCGCTGCGGGTCGATCATCGCGGTGGGGAGGAACAGCCCCTCGAAGCCGAGCTGCGTCGGCTGCGCTCCGCTGACCTTCACAACCCCGGTCGAGGTGTTGTTGCCGTCACGCGGCAGGAACGGCACCGGGCCGGAGAAGACCACCTCGCCGGTGCCGTCGCGCACGGTGAACACGGGGGCGTAGCCGTTTCCGAGCAGGAACACCTTGGTGCCGTCGACGACCAGCGGGTGGTTGACCCGCAGGTCGTAGCGGCGCTCCGCGGCCGTCGGCGTCGGCGTGTAGGTCAGCCGGGCCTGGAAGTCGCGCGGCGCGCCCTTCTGGGTGCCGGCGTGCTGGTAGCGCACCGACAGCTTGTCCAGGGTGACGCTGAAGGGGGCGAGGGAGCCCTCGTCGAAGGACGGGCCGCGCCGGAACGTGTCGTACGCCGAGACCGTGTTGGAGAAGCCGGCGCCCTCGGTGACCAGCACCGACCCCTTGAACCCGAACAGGTTCCCCACGGCCACCGCCACGAGGAGGAGCAGCAGTGCCACGTGGAAGACCAGGTTGCCGGTCTCCCGCAAGTAGCCCGCCTCAGCGCTGACGGCGGTGGGCGTCGCGTCGACCCGGAAGCGCCGCCGGCGAAGCACCTCCCGGGCCTGTGCCAGCACCGCCTCGGGCCGCGCCTCCGTCGTCCACGACTCGGCCACCGGAAGCCGCGTGAGGTTGCGCGGTGCGGCCGGGGGCCGGGCCCGCATCGCCGCCCAGTGGGCCCGGGTGCGCGGCAGCACGCAACCGGCCAGGGAGACGAACAGCAGCAGGTAGATCGCGGCGAACCACGGCGCGGAGTAGACGTGGAAGAGCGACAGCGGCTCGTACCACTGGGTCAGGCCGGGGTGCTGCTGCTTGAACTGCGCGACCCGGACCGGGTCGACGCCCTCCTGCGGCACCAGCGAGCCGGGCACCGCCGCGAGCGTGAGCAGGAAGAGCAGGACCAGCGCCGTGCGCATCGAGGTGAGCTGGCGCCACGTCCAGCGCGCCAGCTCGCCGGGGCGCAGGCCGACCGGGCCGCCCGGCGGCTCCTGCTCGCTCGGGGGCGCGGTCGTCAGGGTGGTGTCGGCCACGGTCACACCGCCGGGGTGAAGCCGCTCACCCACACGCGCAGGTTCACGGTCAGGTCGTTCCAGACTCCCGTGACGAGCAGGGCGCCGATGGCCACGAGCAGCAGCCCGCCCACACGCATCACCCACACGTAGTGGCGCTTGACCCAGCCGAAGGCGCCCATCGCCCGGCGGAACGCGACCGCGGTGACCACGAACGGCAGGCCGAGCCCGAGGCAGTAGGCCACGGCGAGGACGCCGCCGCGCACACCGCTGCCCTCGGTGGCGGCCAGGGTCAGGACGGCTCCGAGGGTCGGGCCGATGCACGGCGTCCAGCCCAGCCCGAACAGCACGCCGAGCATGGGTGCGCCCGCCAGCCCCAGGACCGGCCGGCGGTGCACCCGCAGGTCGCGCTGGAACCACGGCACCGCGCCCATGAACGCCAGGCCGAGCACGATCGTCAGGCCGCCGAGCACCTGCTGCAGGATGCGCTCGTGCTCGACGAGGAACCCGCCCAGGCTGCCGAGCAGCACGCCGGCGCTGACGAACACCGCCGTGAACCCGGCGACGAAGAGCAGCGCACCGGCGACCAGCCGGCCCCGTCCCCTCGCGGCCAGGTCGACGCCGGTCAGGCCGGTGACGTAGGACAGGTAGCCCGGCACCAGCGGGAGGACGCACGGCGACAGGAAGGAGATCAGCCCGGCGGCGACGGCCAGTGGCAACGCGAGCAGCAGCGACCCGTCGGTGATGGTGCCCTGGACGCCGCTCACGACGCCTTCTCCGCGAGCACGTCGTCGACGACGCCGCGCAGCGTCGTCGCGCTGACCTCACCGAGCACCCGGGCCGCGACCCGACCCTGGCGGTCGAGCACCAGGGTGCTGGGGATCGCGGTCGGGGGCAGCGCGCCCCGGAAGGCGAGCAGCACCCGGCCACCCTGGTCGTCGATGCTCGGGTAGGTCACGCCGAAGCGGCGCTGGTGGGCGCGGGCCGCGGCCTCCTGGTCGCGGGTGTTGACACCCACGAACTGCACCCCGTCGGCGGACGTCGCCCTGGCGACCTTCTCCAGCGCCGGCGCCTCCGCGATGCAGGGCGGGCACCACGAGCCCCACACGTTGACCACCACGACCTCGCCGCGGTGGTCGGCGACGTCGAAGCGCTTGCCCTCCAACGTCGTGCCGGAGAAGTCGACAGCGGCCTTCCGCTCGGCCCGGGCGGTCAGGGTCAGGGTGCCGTCCCCGGAGATGTAGCCCTTGTCCGGCGCGGCCGCGGTCGTGGCGTCCGGCGACGAGGCGCAGCCCACGAGGGTCGCCGCCGCCACGACGAGGGCGGTGGCCCACGACGTACGCCGGGTGAGGGAACCGTGTCGCATCAGGCTCCCGCGACGAACTTCCTGGTCGCCCGCACCGGCAGCAGGTCGTGCGCGGGCTCCTCGTAGGTCACCGAGACGAGCTCGTCGCCGCTGTAGGTGAACGACGTGAGGGAGGCCAGCGAGCACTGGCGATGGCGTGGGTCGTGCCAGAGACGGCGGCCGGTCGCGAACGAGCGGATCGTCCAGATCGGCAGCTGGTGGCTCACGCAGAGCGCCTCGTGGCCGCGGGCGGCGTCGCGCGCGTCGGCCATCGCGACGAGCATGCGGCGCACGATGTCGCGGTAGGGCTCGCCCCACGACGGCCGGAACGGGTTGACGAGGTGGCGCCAGTGGCTGGGGCGGCGCAGCGACCCGTCGCCCACCCCGAAGGTCAGGCCTTCGAACACGTTGCCGGCCTCGATCAGCCGGTCGTCGACCGCGACCGGCAGGCCGAGAGCGGTCGAGATCGGCGCCGCAGTCTCCTGCGCCCGCTCGAGCGGCGACGAGACGAGGTGGGTGACCCGGCCGCCGGTCACGTGCTTCGCGATGCGCTCGGCCATCGCCCGGCCGAGGTCGGAGAGGTGGTAGCCCGGCAGCCGGCCGTAGAGCACGCCCGTGGGGTTGTGCACCTCGCCGTGGCGCAGCAGGTGCACGACCGTGGTCTCGCTCATCGGGCTCCCTCGGGGCGCGTGGCGGCGGCGGCAGCACGGGCCGCGTCGGGCAGGGCGGCGGCGACGCGCGCGACGGCCTCGTCGTCGTGCGCCGCGGACAGGAACCACGCCTCGAACGCCGAAGGCGGCAGGTAGACGCCGCGGGCGAGCATGGCGTGGAAGAACGCGGCGTAGCGGAAGGACTCCTGGGCGCGGGCCGCGTCGTAGTCGGTGACCGCCTGGTCGGTGAAGAAGACCGAGAACATGTTGCCGGCGTGCTGCACCCGGTGGGCGACGCCGGCCTCGGTCAGGGCCGAGCCGACCAGGGCGGAGACCTCGCCGGCGACCTTGTCGACGTGGGCGTAGACCTCGTCGGTGCAGGCGCGCAGCGTCGCGAGACCGGCCGCGGTCGCGACCGGGTTGCCGGACAGCGTGCCGGCTTGGTAGACGGGCCCGGCCGGTGCCAGCTGGGCCATGACATCGGCCCGGCCGCCGAAGGCCGCCGCGGGGAACCCGCCACCCATGACCTTGCCGAAGGTCATGAGGTCCGGGCGGACCCCCTCGTGGCCGTACCACCCCGACCGGCTCACCCGGAACCCGGTCATCACCTCGTCGCTGATGAAGAGCGCGCCGTGGCGGGCGCACAGGTCGGCGAGGGCGGCGTTGAAGCCGGGCTCCGGTGGGACGACACCCATGTTGCCGGCCGCGGCCTCGGTGATGACGCAGGCGATCTGCCCGTCGTACGTCGTGAAAGCTTGCTCGACCGCAGGCACGTCGTTGTAGGGCAGCACGACGGTGTCACCGGTCTGCGCGCCGGTCACGCCCGGGGTGTCGGGCAGGCCGAGCGTGGCGACCCCCGAGCCGGCCGACGCGAGCAGGGCGTCGACGTGGCCGTGGTAGCAGCCGGCGAACTTCACCACCTTGGCCCGGCCGGTGAAGCCGCGGGCCAGCCGGATCGCCGACATCGTCGCCTCGGTGCCGCTGGAGACCAGGCGCACCTGCTCGACCGGGTCGACCCGGTCGACGATCTCCTCCGCGAGGGCCACCTCACCCTCGGTGGGCGCCCCGAACGACGTGCCGCGGGCCACTGCCTGCGCCACCGCCTCGACGACCTGCGGGTGCGCGTGACCCAGCAGCAGCGGCCCCCACGAGCACACCAGGTCGACGTAGTCGCGACCGTCGGCGTCGGTCAGCCAGGCGCCACGGCCGGCGGTCATGAACCGGGGGGTGCCGCCGACCGCGCCGAAGGCCCGCACCGGCGAGTTGACCCCGCCCGGCGTGACGGCGAGCGCTCGGTCGAGCAGCGCCCGCGAGCCGGGCGCGTCGAGGGGGTAGGAGGGGACGCGCATGCGGGCCATTCTCGCAGTCGTCCGGGTGGGCCAGAGACCGTCCCCCGATCGGACTGTTTTCCTCCGATCTGGCCGCAAATCGCCGCGTCGGGACGTAGACACGACGCGTGTCCCGCCGCTCCGCCGCCCTGCCGCTCACCCTGGTGCTCGTCACCCTGCTGGTCAGCGCCGGCTACCTCGCGCTCGGCCGCGGCCCGGACGCGGCGGCCACGGCGACCGCCGGTCCGCCGCCGCTGCCGAGGTCGGCCAGCACGCCGGGCGGTGACCGGGCCGCGGCGCCGGCCGGCACGTGGCGGGTCGGGCTCCCGGACGGGCGCTCCTACCTGCTCGCCGTCCCGCCGGGTCCGGAACGGGCCGGTCGGACCGTTGCCCTGCCGCTGCTCGTGGTGGTGCACGGCCGCACGAGCGACGCGGCCCGCTTCGCCAGGACGACCCGCTTCACGGCGTACGCCGAGACGGGCCGGGCGGTCGTCGTCTTCCCCGACGCCACGGCGCCGCCCGGCGACAAGACGTCGTGGAACGCCGGCAGCTGCTGCCGCCCGGCGGTGCTGCGCGGCGTCGACGACGTCGGCTACCTGCAACGCGTGCTGGCCGACGTCAGGTCGCGGGTGGCCGTCGACCGGGTCTGGTACGTCGGGTTCTCCAACGGCGCGATGCTCGGCTACCGGCTGGCCTGCGAGCACCCGGAGATGGTCGACGCGGTCGTCGCGGTCGCCGGGTCCAGGGTCGGGAAGTCGTGCACACCCGCGCGATCGATCCCGTTCCTCGACGTCCACGGCGACGCCGACGCGACGGTGCCCCTCCACGGCACCCCGTGGTCGGCACGCCTGCACACGGCCCTGCCCTCGGCGTTCGCCGCCGTCGGGCCGCTGGCGGCAGCGGCGGGCTGCACGGGCTGGACGCCGGTGACGTCCGCGGAGGACGACGTCTCGGTGCGGGCCGGGGTGGGCTGCCGGGTACCCGTGGGGAGGGTCCGCATCTCGGGCCTGAGCCATCACTGGGACCCGCGCGAGACCCCGCTGGCCTGGTCCTTCCTGACCTCTTCCCGTTCTTCCGCCTTGCTCTCTCCTGCAGCGATCATGCACGTTCCGTCGACCTGAACCGCGGGCAGCCCGACGGAAGGTGCATGATCGCTGCCAGGAAGGGGCGGGGGTCGCTCGCGATCGCTGCCGGGAGGGGGCGAGCGTTAGCGGCGCAGCAGTCGGGCGGCCTCGACGGCCCAGTAGGTCAGCACGA
>DASVBJ010000266.1:0-2614 GCA_036375895.1 Actinomycetes bacterium
CGGGCTGGTCTTGAGCAGCAGGCCGGCGCAGCCGGCCTCCGTGGCGGCGACCAGCAGGCTGTCGTCGGCGGCCGCCGTCAGCACGACGATCTTGGAGTCCGGGTTCAGCGCGCTGAGCTCGGAGATCGAGTCCACGCCGCGTCCGTCGGGCAGCCGGTGGTCGAGCAGCACCACGTCGGGTCGTAGCGTGGCCACCGCGGCCCGGGCTGCGACCAGGGTGGACGCCGTGCCAGCGACCTCGATGCCGTCCTCCTGGCCGAGCGCCAGCCGCACACTGTCCGAGAACATCTCGTGGTCGTCCACGATCAAGACCCGGACCGGCCGCCGCTGCGCCCTGCCCGTCGTCCCCACGGCAACCGTCTGGCCGCCCGCCTGGTTCACCCGAACCCCCATGTGAAAGCCCGTTCCCCGCACCGTATCCCTCCGTCGACGACCCTGGGGCCGCAAACCTCGCCACCGGTGCCCGGTGGTGCCCCCGCACTAGATCACCCCGTCCCTGCGGACCTTGCCTGCCCGGACCGGATGAACCAGGCTCATTAGCACACCTGCGGACAGCTGGAAGGGGGCGTGGATGCCGGTTCGCGTCCTGCTCGTCGACGACGACCCGGCCTTCCTCGAGGCGATGGCCGACGTCCTGGGCGACGACCCCGAGCTCGTCGTCCTCGGCACGGCCTCGACTGCCCGTGAGGCACTACATCTGGTCGCGCAGATCCGCCCGGACGTTGTCGTGCTGGACGTGCGGATGGCCGAAGGCGGGCCCCAGCTCGCGATGCGCCTGCGGGAGCAGGCCCCGTGGATGCGGGTGCTGGCCATGAGCGCCCATGACGACGAGCACACCGTGGTCAGCATGCTCGCGGCCGGAGCCAACGGCTTCGTCGCCAAGGGCGCCCTGGACGAAGACCTGGCGTTGTGCGTCCGGCGCTGCGCGGCCGGGGTGTTCTTCGTCATCGCGGGATGCGCGGACCGCGTTCGCGCGCGGTTGGCCGCCACCGCCGCGGAACACCGCGTCCCGACTCCGCACCGACGGGATCCGGCAGCCCGCATGCCCCCGATGCACTAGACAAACTTCGTGCCCTCGCATCTGCCGGGAGACCCGGCCCCGGTCCAGACTGAGGACGAGCGACGCGGGAGGGTCCTCTCGACCCCACGCCGGAGAGGCACCCGACGTTCGCAGCAGTCCCGGCTGGGATCGTCCCCCCGTGCGATCCCAGCCGGCCTGCCGGGTGAGCGGCAGGCGGATGATCCCCCGCTCCGCCTGCCGCTCCCCGGGTCTTCCGTCGAGCGGCTGCCCCGCGCGCGGCGCCGACTGCCGGAAGTGCCCGTCCGCAGGCCGCCCTAGCGGGCCGCCGCCCGGGCGACGCGCGACTTCTTCCCGGTCGTGGTCTTGGCGGTGGCCCGGCGTCCCTTGGCCGGAGCGGGGTCCGCCGCGTCGAGCACGTGGCGCAGGAACACCCCGGTGTGGCTCTCCGGGGTAGCCGCGACCTCCTCGGGGGTGCCCTCGGCGACGACCCTCCCGCCGCCCGAGCCGCCTTCGGGCCCCATGTCGATGATCCAGTCGGCGGTCTTGATCACGTCGAGGTTGTGCTCGATCACGATCACGGTGTTGCCCTTGTCGGCGAGGCTCTGCAGCACGCCGAGCAGCTTGCGGATGTCCTCGAAGTGCAAGCCGGTGGTCGGCTCGTCGAGCACGTAGACCGTGCGGCCGGTGGAGCGCTTCTGCAGCTCGGAGGCGAGCTTGACGCGCTGCGCCTCGCCGCCGGAGAGGGTGGGTGCGGGCTGGCCGAGCCGGACGTAGCCGAGCCCGACGTCGTTGAGGGTGCGCAGATGACGGGCGATCGCGGGCACCGCCTCGAAGAACGCGAGCGCCTCCTCGATGGGCATGTCGAGCACCTCGGAGATGGTCTTCCCCTTGTAGTGCACCTCCAGCGTCTCGCGGTTGTAGCGCGCTCCGTGGCAGACCTCGCACGGCACGTAGACGTCGGGAAGGAAGTTCATCTCGATCTTGATCGTGCCGTCGCCCTTGCAGGCCTCGCAGCGGCCGCCCTTGACGTTGAACGAGAACCGCCCGGGCAGGTAGCCGCGGATCTTGGCCTCGGTGGTCTCGGCGAACAGCCGCCGCATGTGGTCGAAGACCCCGGTGTACGTGGCCGGGTTGGAGCGCGGGGTGCGCCCGATCGGGCTCTGGTCGACGTGCACGACCTTGTCGACGTGCTCGAGGCCCTTGATCGACTTGTGCCGGCCGGGCACGGTGCGCGCGCCGTGCAGCCGCTGCGCGAGCGTGGTGTAGAGGATGTCGTTGACCAGGGTCGACTTGCCCGACCCCGACACCCCGGTCACGGCGACGAAGCAGCCGAGCGGGAACGTCACGTCGATCGACTGCAGGTTGTGCTCCCGAGCCCCCACCACCGTCAGGTCGCGGCCCCTGCCGCGCTTGCGACGGACCGCCGGCGTGGGGATGGCGGTACGCCGGGCAAGGTACGCGCCCGTCAGGGAGTCCGGGCTGCTGAGCAGGTCGTCGACGGTGCCCGACACCACGATCTGCCCGCCGTGCTCCCCCGCGCCCGGGCCGATGTCGACGACCCAGTCGGCGGTGCGGATGGTGTCCTCGTCGTGC
>DASVBJ010000283.1:0-8276 GCA_036375895.1 Actinomycetes bacterium
GCTGCTCGCCGTCTTCGAGGACCGTGACCGCATCGGGCGTGACCTGCACGACCTGGTCATCCAGCGGCTCTTCGCGATCGGGCTCACCCTGGAGAACGCCGCCCGGCTCAGCACCCGACCCGAGGTCGCCCAGCGGATCACCGACGCGGTCGACGACCTGGACGCAACGATCAAGGACATCCGGCGCACGATCTTCGAGCTGAGCGCCCCACCCAGCTCGACCGACATCCGGACAGAGCTGCGCTCGGCCCTCGCGGTCGTCGCGCCGGCGCTGGGCTTCGAGCCGCGGCTTCAGACGGCGGGGCCGGTCGAGAGCGTCGTCCCTGACCAGGTCCGGCCGCACCTGCTGGCCGTCCTGCGGGAGGCGCTGTCCAACGTGGCCCGGCACGCGGGCGCGTCGTCCGTCGACGTGCGCCTCGAGGCCGGTGACACGGTGGTGCTGACCGTTGTCGACGACGGCAAGGGCATCGTGCTCGGCGACCGGGAGAGCGGCCTGCGCAACATGCGCGAGCGGGCGGCCGGGTTGGGCGGCACGTTCGACGTACGGCCCGGTGAGGGCGGCGGCACGACCCTGGTGTGGGAGGTGCCCGCGCGCTGAGCCACCAGGGGTCGGCTCTTCGTGTTGGTCAGGTAGCGAGGTAGAGGTCGATGACTGGAGTCGTATCTCCCTCGAGCATGTAGCGAGCGAACTCTACGAAGCCATTGGCCGCGGCGTCGCCCGTTCGGCGACCTCGTCCGGGCTCAGCGGCGCGGTGGGGATGATCTGGATGGCGCGCCAGAGTCCCAGCGTGTCGTCGGCCACGGCCATGATGCGAAGCGCCATGGTGGCAATTTACCTGCGCAACCGCAGGCAACTCAGGTGAGAACGGTCACGAGTGGGGGAGTCGCTCCCGTTTCAGGAGGATCAGCAGCAGATGACACTCGATCCAGCCGAAGGCAGCGCCGCGCGACCGAACGGATCGGTGACGGAGTGGCTGCTCGATGCCGATCCCTCGATCCGGTGGCAGGTGATGCGAGACCTGCTCGGAGCCACCGAGAAGGAGGTCGCGGCCGAACGAGCGCGGGTGGCGACCGAGGGTGTGGGAGCCCGGCTGCTCGCCATGCAGGGCACCGACGGGATGTGGGCCGGCGCGGCCTGGAACCGCGGGTGGGACTCCACCATGCATGTCCTCATGCTGCTGCGTGACCTGGGCCTGGATCCTGCGAGCGACCAGGCGCGCCGGGCGGTCGACCTCGTCCGCGAAAAGGTGACGTGGCAGGGGGCCGGCCCGGAGGAGTGCGATGGCAACGCCTTCTTCGAGGGGGAGGTCGAGCCGTGCATCAACGGACAGGTCGCCGCGGTGGGCGCCTACTTCGGCCAGGACGTCCGGGGCATCGTCGAGCGGCTGCTCGGCGAGCAGCTGCCCGACGGCGGCTGGAACTGCGAGGCAGAGATCGGCTCGACGCGGTCGTCGTTCAACACCACCATCTGCGTCCTGGAGGCACTGCTCGAGTGGGAACGGTCGCAGGGCGGCAGCCCGGACGTCACCGAGGCGCGTCTGCGCGGGCAGGAGTATCTCCTGGCGCGCCGACTCTTCCGCCGGCAGTCGACCGGCGAGGCCATCGAGCGCGATCGCAAGCACGGCTCCGACTGGACCCGCTTCGCCTTCCCGACGTGGTGGCACTACGACGTGCTGCGCGGACTGGAGTACCTGCGGAGCGCCGGCGTCACGCCTGACGAGCGGGTGGCCGAGGCGATCGACGTGACCGCGTCCAAGCGCGACCGCGACGGGCGGTGGCCGCTCGAGACCCGTCATCCCGGCACGATGCCGCTCGAGCTGGAGGAGGGCGAGGAAGGACGCAGCCGATGGATCACCCTCCGGGCCCTGCGCGTGCTGGACTGGTACTCGGCAGGGGGCTGAGCGACCGTCAGCCGTGCACGTGCACGACGGCGACCGGGCAGGCGGCGTGGTGCAGCACGCCGTGGCTGACCGAGCCGAGCAGCAGGCTGCGCAGCTCGCCGCGGCCGCGGCAGCCGACCACGAGCAGCCGGGCGCCCCGCGACTCCTCCACCAGGGCGCGCGTCGGGTGGGCGTGAACCACCTTGGCCTCCACCCGCACGTCGGGGTACTTCTCCTGCCAGCCCGCGAGCGACTCCGCGAGCACCACGCGTTCCTCCTGCGACACCAGCACGGGGTCGTACACGAGCGGCACCATCACCCCGGGGCCGGTGGTGCTCGGGTCGCGCCAGGCGTGCACGGCGACCAGCGGGTCCCCGGTCTCGGACGCGGCCCGGAAGGCGAACTCGATCGCGGCCTCGGACAGCTCGGAGCCGTCGACCCCGACGACGACGCCGCTGCCCGCCGGCTCGCCCTCGCCGGGCACGGGGACCGCGACGACGGTGCAGCGGGCGTGGGCCGCGACGTGCAGAGTCGTGGACCCGATGACGAGGCTGGTGAAGCCGCCCGTGCCGCGGGTGCCGACGACGACCATCTGCGCGTTCTCGGACTCCTCGATCAGCGTGGCCGCGGCGGGGCCCGCCTCCAGCTTCGTGAGGACCTCCACGTCCGGGTGCGAGGCCTTCGCGCCGGCCGCCGCCTCCTCGAGCATCTCCTCCGCGGCCGCCCGCAGGGTGGTGCCGAGGCCAGGGTCGTAGCCGCCGCTCAGCCGCACGTCGTACATGGAGGACTCGAAGGCGTGCACGAGGCGCACGGGTGCATGTCGGCGGGCCGCGAGGTCCAGCCCCCAGCGCAGTGCCGCCTGCGCGCCGGCCGAACCGTCGTAGCCCACGACGACGCTGTTCCGCGCAGGGTTCATGACTCCTCCTCCTCGTGCCGTGACAGCGGGCAGGCCACTCCTCGAACCAGCACACCGCAGCGCCGGGCCGGCCGTCAGGGGCGCACGGCGGCGGAGGCCGGGACCTTGGTCCGTGGCGGCGCGGCCTTCGGCCCGGTGGCCGTTGCGCCGGACCTGCCTACGGTGAGGATGCGGAACGCTCTGGGGCCTGGTCGCGGTGGCCGGACGGCGGGCCGGAGGAGGTCTCACGATGCGCGCACTGGTCTACCACGGCACGGGCAGCCGGAGCTGGGACGAGGTCCCAGACCCCCGCATCCAGGACGACACGGACGCGATCGTCGGCATCGACGCGGTGACGATCTGCGGCACCGACCTGCACATCCTCAAGGGCGACGTGCCCGAGGTCACCGCCGGCCGGATCCTCGGCCACGAGGCCGTCGGCACGGTCGAGGCGGTCGGCTCGGCCGTCCGGACCGTGCGCCCTGGCGACCGGGTGCTCGTCTCCTGCATCAGCGCCTGCGGCAGCTGCCGGTTCTGCCGGGAGGGTCGCTACGGGCAGTGCCTGGGCGGCGGCGGCTGGGTGCTCGGCCACACCATCGACGGCGTGCAGGCGGAGTACGCCCGTGTCCCGTTCGCCGACATGTCGACCTACCTGCTGCCGACGGGCATGTCCGACCAGGCGGCGGTCCTGCTCGCCGACATCCTGCCCACGAGCTACGAGGTCGGCGTGCTGTCCGGGAAGGTGCAGCCCGGCGACACGGTGGCCGTCGTCGGCTCGGGCCCGATCGGCCTGGCCGCCGTGATGACGGCGCGGCTGTTCTCCCCGTCGCGCGTCGTCGTCATCGACCCGGTGGCGTCCCGTCGCGACGCGGCCAAGCGGGTCGGCGCCGACGTCCTGATCGACAACAGCGGCGACAGCGACCCGGTCGAGCTCGTCATGGACCTCACCCAGGGTCTCGGGGTGGACGTGGCCATCGAGGCGGTGGGCGTGCCGGCGACCTTCGAGCTGTGCACGCAGCTCGTGCGGCCCGGCGGCCACGTCGCCAACGTCGGCGTGCACGGCGCCCCGGCGACGCTGCACCTCGAGTCGCTGTGGATCCGCGACGTCACGATCACGACGGGCCTCGTGGACACGCGCACGACGCCGACGCTGCTGCGGCTGCTGAAGGACGGTCAGCTCGACCCGACCGCGATGGTGACGCACACCTTCGGGCTCGGCGAGATGATGAAGGCGTACGACGTGTTCGGCGACGCGGCGAACACCGGCGCGCTCAAGGTCGTCCTGACGAAGAGCTGAGACCGCGCGGACGGGCGGTCCCGGGACGTCTCCCCGCGCCGCAGGACCGCCCGTTTCGTCAGGATCCGGCCCACCTGGGACCTTGGTCCCGAAACGCTGGGGGCGTGGGGCACTTTGCCCAGCGGCTCCGAGGCGTAATGCTCTACCCATGACCGAAGCCGCAGCGCCCACGGGCCCCATCCGCGTCTACCTCCTCGACGACCACGAGGTGGTCCGCCGCGGGCTCAAGGACCTCCTCGAGGCCGACGGGGACATCGAGGTCGTCGGCGAGTCGGGCCTCGCCGAGGAGGCTGCGCGCCGCATCCCCGCGCTCCGGCCCAACGTCGCGGTGCTCGACGGGCGGCTGCCCGACGGGTCCGGCATCGACGTCTGCCGCGAGATCCGTTCGCGCCACCCCGAGATCGCGGCGCTGATCCTCACGTCCTACGACGACGACGAGGCGCTGTTCTCCGCGATCATGGCCGGTGCCGCGGGCTACGTCCTCAAGCAGATCCGGGGCAACGACCTGGTCGACGCCGTACGCCGGGTGGCCGCCGGCCAGTCGCTGCTGGACCCGGCGGTGACCCAGCAGGTGCTCGACCGGCTGCGTGAGGGACCGAAGGAGGACAAGGCGCTCGCCCCGCTGACCGACCAGGAGCGGCGCATCCTCGAGCTGATCGGCGAGGGGCTGACCAACCGGCAGATCGCCGAGCGGATGTTCCTCGCGGAGAAGACGGTCAAGAACTACGTGTCCAGCCTGCTGTCCAAGCTCGGCCTCGAGCGGCGCACCCAGGCTGCCGTGTTCGCCACCAAGCACCTCGGCCGCTGAGCGCCCCGGCTGCGCGGCCGACCGGGGTGCCCTCCGGCGTCGCGGGCGTCGTGCTGGCGGCGGGGGAGGGCACCCGGCTGCGCCCGCTCACCCACCTGCGACCGAAGGCGCTGTGCCCCGTCGGCAACCGTCCGCTCGTCGACTGGGCGCTGGACCGGCTGGCGCCGCACGCCTCCCGGCTGGCCGTCAACGTCCACCACGGGCGCGAGCAGATGCTCGCGCACTTGGCCGACCGGGCCGCTGCGGGCCTGCACCTGTCGCTCGAGGAGCCCGAGGCGCTCGGCACCGCCGGCGCGCTGGGCGCCCTGCGCGAGTGGCTGGCCGGCGACGCCGTGCTGCTCACCAACGTGGACATGTGGCACCCGCCCGGCCCCGACCCGCTGGCCCTCCTCACCGACGGCTGGGACGGCGAGCGGCCGCGGCTGCTGTGCGTGCGCGGTGGCGGTCGGTCGGACTTCGACGGCCTCCTGTACGTCGGGTCGGCGCTGCTGCCGTGGTGGTCGGTGCGCGACCTCGCGGCGGTGCCGAGCGGGCTGTACGAGGTCTCCTGGCGGGCGCTGCACGAGCAGGGCCGGCTCGACCTCGTCGTGGCGGCCGAGGCGCCGGTCGACTGTGGCACCCCGGCCGGCTACCTGCGGGCGAACCTCGCGGCCTCGGGCGGGCGGTCCGTCGTGGGGGAGGGGGCCGTGGTCGAGGGGCGGCTGGAGCGGTCGGTAGTGTGGCCCGGTGCCCGGGTCGAGCTCGGCGAGGTGCTGGTGGAGGCCATCCGCGCCGACGGGCTCACCCTCCGGCCGCTGGCGGCGCCCGCCCCGACGGGCGGGCCGACATCGCGGCAGTGAATGACAGCCGTGTCATTCCCGCCGTACGATGGGGCGCGAGCACGTCCCCGACCCGCGAGGAGCACGATGGACGCCGCCAACGCCTTCCGGCCCACGGGCCCAGAGACGGGAGCCGAGTTGTCCGCGCGTGACCAGGAGATCCTCGCGTTCGAGCGGCAGTGGTGGAAGTACGCCGGCGCCAAGGAGCAGGCGATCCGCGAGCTGTTCGACATGTCGGCGACCCGCTACTACCAGGTGCTCAACGCGCTCATCGACCGGCCCGACGCGCTCGCCCACGACCCGATGCTGGTCAAGCGGCTCCGCCGCCTGCGGTCCGCGCGCCAGCGGGCCCGGTCGGCCCGGCGGCTCGGCATCGAGGTCTGAGCGCGCTAGCGTCTGACCCGCCATGAGCCACCCCGCACCCCGGGTGAGGCGGGGTGCGCACCGCACCCGCCGCAACCTGGCCGCCGCCGTCGTCCCGTCGCTGCTCGCTGTCGCGTCCGTGGCGGCCCTGGTGACGGCGCTCTACGTCTGGCGCGGGCAGGACCCGGCCGCCACGGGAGCGGCGGCGGCCGAGAGGACGACCACCGGGGCGCCCACCGCGACGGCGTCGGCGACGCCGCCGCGCGCCTCGTCCGCGCCGGCCGCCTCGGCGGCGTCGAGCCCGCGGTCCTCAGCCTCGCGGTCGGCTGCGCCGTCCTCGACCCCCGCCGTCTCGAGTGCCGCTCCCGTCGGCCACCTCGAGGTCGTGGTGCTGAACCAGACCCGCCGGAAGGGCCTGGCCCATGAGGTCGCGCAGCTGCTGCGGGCCAGGGGCTGGACGGTCGTCAAGGAGGGCAACTTCCGGGGGCGGGTCCCGGCGACCACCGTCTACTACCCGCTCGGCGCGGAGGCCGACGCCCGGGCCGCGGCATCCGCGTTGCCCACGACGCCACGGGTCCGCGAGCGGTTCGGCAACCTGGCCAAGAACCGGCTCACCGTCGTCGTGACGGACGACTACCCGGGCTGACCGTGGGGCTCCCGACGCCTGACACCGAGGCCGGCCGGGCCGGGCTGGCGGCCCTGCTCGCGGAGCCGGGCCGGGCGCTGGCGGCCTTCGACTTCGACGGGACGCTGTCCCCGATCGTCCCCGACCCCGAGCAGGCCCGGGCGCACCCCGCCGCACCGGCGGCCTTGCGCCGGCTGGCGGGCGCGGTCGGCCGGGTGGCCGTGGTGACCGGGCGGCCGGCCGCCCTCGCCGTCGAGTACGGATCCTTCGCCGGGGTCCCCGGGCTGGTCGTGCTGGGCCACTACGGGCTGGAGCGCTGGGAGGCCGGCCGCACCAGCGCGCCTCCCGCGTCGGCCGGCGTCGACGCCGCGCGCCGACGGCTGCCCGCCCTGCTCGCCGAGGTGGGCGCGCCCGAGGGCACCTGGGTCGAGGACAAGGGGCACGCCGTCGCCGTGCACGTACGCCGGGTGGCCGACCCGGCCGCGGCGTTCGCCCTCCTCGAGCGGCCGCTCGGCCGGCTGGCCGAGGACACCGGTCTCGTCGTCGAGCCGGGCCGGATGGTGCTCGAGCTGCGCCCACCCGGGCTGGACAAGGGGCACGCGGTGCGGGCCCTGGCCGACGAGCTCGACCCCTCGGTGGTGCTGTTCTTCGGCGACGACCTCGGCGACCTGGCGGCGTTCGACGCGGTCGACGGGCTGCGGTCCGCCGGGACGCCCGGGCTGCTCGTGTGCAGCGGGTCGACGGAGGTGACGGCGCTGGCCGAGCGGGCCGACCTCGTCGTCGACGGGCCGCAGGGGGTCGTCGACCTGGTCACGGCTCTCGCCGGGGCCCTCGGGTCCTGACCAGGTCCCTCCCGCCGCCCGGATCAGCCGCACCCGCCCGCGTCCGCCTCAGATGGACGCGCGCGCACCAGACACGCCGTACGAGTGGTGTGTCGGCGTCCAAAGGATCTTGGGGGGATGGTCTCGGTCGTTGTCACCCGGGGGGTGCCGGGCTACCTTCGGTAGCGGGCCGACTGCGTTCGGTCGACTGGGTGGGGAGCGGCGCGCTCGTCCGGCACGGGCGCCCGGAGAGAGGGGGGCCGGTGGCGAAGACCATGCCGCCCGGGGTCGTCGAGCTCGCGCACGGCACGTACCGGGTCAACGTCGTCCCGGACGTCTTCGACGAGCGCGACCTCGACTACCGGCCACGGCTGCAGCCGTTGCCCAAGGAGGTCGACGTGCGGCCCAAGGACCGCTACGTCCTCGAGCAGGTGGGCAACTCGTGCACCGGGCACGCGGTCGCCGCCATGATCAACGCGGTGCTCACCCAGCAGGGCGACGCGGTGCACGTGAGCCCGTACATGCTCTACCGCATGGCCCGCCGCTACGACGAGTTCGAGGGCGAGGAGGACGAGGGGTCGTCGCTGCGCGGCGCCCTGAAGGGCTGGTACTACCACGGCGTCCTGCCCGACAAGCAGTGGCCCAGGCTCGACGCGCTGCGGGAGCCGGACATCGACCACGACGACCGGCTCGTCGCTCTCGCGATGCGCCGGCCCCTCGGCGCGTTCTACCGGGTCGGTGCGTTCCGGCTCGACGACATGCAGTCGGC
>DASVBJ010000304.1:0-2181 GCA_036375895.1 Actinomycetes bacterium
GCCGTGGACATGGTGGCGAGCGCCCGTCAGGGTTGTAGCCCGGTGGATGTGACCTGGGGCCTGAATCACTGGCCGACGCAGGCGGCGTTGCCCGTGGCGGTGCTGCTCGTGGCGCTCATCGCGGTCGTGGGGCGGGACGGCTGGAGCGTCCCTGGCTGGTGTGCCGCACGACGGCGGTCTGGATCGGGACGGTTGCGTGGGTCAACCCGGGTCTGGGGGGCGGCTTCGGTCGAGTCTGGGCCTCGCTGGCGGTCGCGTGGGGTCTCCTGTTCGGGGTGGCCTGCGCGCGGGCCGCCCGGCAGACGCGACCCACGGAGACGTAATGGCCGGCCCGGGTCCGGCGGGCACCGCGAACCTCAGGTGCTCGGTATTGGCGTCGCGACCGGGCACCTGTCCTACTTCACCGGCAAGCCTGCAGCACTTCAGCTTCGCCTACGGCCGGGACAGCTCCGGCACCGTTGACAAGTGCGAGGAGGGGGACCCGATCTACATCTACGGCAGCTCCAGCTACGGCAGCCCGTACGGCAAGCACAACGAGCCGCTCACCAACGCGTACAAGGCGAACATCAACTCGTGCCCGACCCGCAGCGACCGGCGACGGATGGTCGTCCAGTGACCCGGGCGCAGGCGAAGGCGACCTGTGGTGCGGCGCTCGCGCTCACCGCGGCCCTCGCCTGCGCCTGCCAGTCGCCGGGGGCGACGGTGGCCCAACCGCGCGTCACGGGCACGACGCACGCCTCCACCTCCCCCGGCGGATCGGGGCACGTGCGGGCAGAGCGGCAGGTGGCGCTGCCGCCGGGACGCGTCGGGCACGTGACATTGGCTGGTGAACGGGTGTTCATAGCCGTCGGCACCGGGAGCCACTCACCGGACCGGGTGCTGGTCGCCGACCCCGGCACTCGCCGTACCCGGGAGCTCGCGCGAACCGCTTGGCGCGGCGGGCTCATGGACTGGGTCGAGGCGACCGGCGACACGGTCGTGTTCACCGACCAGGACCGCGAGCAGTCCGACGCGGAGCGGGACACGCGGTGGCGCATGTACGCACTCGACCTCGCCACCGGCCGGCGGCGGGTCCTGGCGTCCAGCGGGAACAGGGCCACGGCATGGGTGCCGCTGCCGCGGGCGATGGAAAGCCAGGTCGTCTGGGCGCAGCCGGGGACGGCCCCGGGCCGATTCACCGAGTTCGTGTGGGCCCCCGGGCAGTCCGCGCCCCGTGCCGTGCTGCGGGACGCGCAGCTGCAGCCGGGCACCGAGTCCGTCACCGCCCACCAGCTGGTCTACGTCGGGCCGCCGGCGAGTGCACGCGGCGCCGGCGGCGACATCTACGCGCTGGACCTGACCGCCGGCAGCCGACCTCGGCAGCTGACCGCGACCGGGCTGGTGATGCGCTCATGGGCCCGCGGCGGGCACGTCGTCTGGGAGAACCACATCGGCCCGGCCGAGGACCCGGCCGTCGAGCACCTCGACGATCCGTACTCGCACTGGGCAGCGCCGTTGGCCCAGCCGGGCTCGGCCCGCCGCCTCCAGCACGGCTACAGCTCGGGCAACGTGGTCGTCGGGGACACCTTCGCGGCGTGGCTCGAGCAGGACGGCCGCATCGGCGTGGCAGCGCTCGACGGCTCATGGCACACCACGATCGACGCCGAGGGCGGCGCCAGCGTGCCGGCGCGGCTGGCGGCAGACGGTCCACGCCTCGCGTACGGCACGACCGCCACTGGCGCGGACGGCGTCGAACGGACCACGGTGACCGTGGTCCGGGTCAGCTAGGGGCCGGTCAAGGCCCCCCGGGGCCCGGTCAGGTGAGCTGCCAGGTCTCGATGTCGAGCCGGGGGAGGTTCTTGACGCCGGCGCACACCCTCGTGATCGTGTTCGTCGGGAGGGTGGGGGAGGCGGATGAAGAGGCTCCTGGTGATGACGGCCGGGTGCATCGCGCTTGCCGTTGCCGCGATCACGCTCGGCGCCGGCAGCAGTGCAGAGGAGCGGTCGAGCCGTCAGTCGGTGGCATGTGGCCCGGGTGGCCGGATCGCGCAGGAGAACGCCGACGTCGCACTCGAGGTAGTGAAGGCGATGCCGCCAAACACTCCGGAGGCGGCCATGAAAGAGGCGTTCTCCTACATGGACCCCATGTCGGTGGCCGCGCTGTCAGCATCGCGTCGCCGGGTGGCCCTGCGTGACGGGGCG
>DASVBJ010000306.1:0-15390 GCA_036375895.1 Actinomycetes bacterium
CCTCGGCCATGGCCCGCTCGTCCCACAGGCCGGCGTCGATGCCGGCCCGGGCTTGCAGACCGGCCAGCGACACGGTGTCCGGCCACAGTGGTGTCATCGTGTAGGGGTCGAGCTGGAGGGTCAGCGTCCGCCGCAGCACGCCGGCGGACGACTTGCCGAAGCCGTAGACCAGGGCGGTGTCGACCTCGCCGGTCTGGATCTTGATCCACGCCTCGTAGAGCGCCCAGGCCGCGTCCATCTCCACGTGCGACTCGTTGACCGGCGGGAGCACGCCGATCGCGTCGACGGCCTGCACGAACGAGAACGAACGGCCGGCGAGGTAGTCGGAGGAGCCGGAGCACCAGAAGCCGATGTCCTTGCGGGTGAAGGCGGTCTGCTCGTAGCAGTCGGCCAGGATCGGGACCAGAAGCTCCACGCACGTGGGCGATCCGTCGAACTCGGGCATCTGTCGCTGGGCGAAGCCAACGACCGCAACGTCTCTCACAGGTTGCCCCTCACAGATGGTGCCGGTAGGTCTCGTAGTCCGCGTCCGGCTCTCCGGTCGGCGCGAAGTGGCTGATGTTCTCGATCGTGGTGCCCCACTCCTCGCGGGGCTTCCACACGGCCTTCACCCGCATCCCCATCCGGACCTCCTCGGCCGGGATGTCGAGGATCAGGTGCAGGAACGCGATGTCGGCGCCGTCGAGCAGGACGTACGCCGAGACGTACGGCGGGGTGATCTTCTGGCCCAGGAAGGGGACGTTGACGATGCAGAACGTCGTGACCGTTCCGGTATGGCCGAGCTCGACCTCGTCGGTGGTGGCGACGCCGTCGACCGGGCAGGCGCTGCGCGGGGGCACGTAGACCTTGTGGCAGGCGGGGCAGCGCTGGCCGACGATCCGCCCCTCCGCGAGCCCGCGGTAGAACGCCGACTCCTCGGGCGAGGCGGCGTAGAGGTAGTCGAGCTCGACGGGCGTGATGATCCCGGTAACGGGAGGCTCCTCGGGTTCCGGGGTTTCGACGACGCTCGCTGGCGCTCGCTGCTCAACCTCCGGTTCAAAACAGGCGATGTCCGTGATCGTGCCGGTCCGCTCCTCGGCCCACCGGACCTGGACCCGCATCCCGGTCTCGACGTCGTCGGGGGAGGTCACGTCGAGAGCGTGCAGGAGGGTGCCGTCCGCGCCGTCGAGCCTGACCTGCGCCCACGCGAAGGGCCGGTCGAGGGGCTGGCCGGCGACCGGCTCGGGGCACCACGACCAGGCGGTCACGGTCCCGGCCGGAGCGACCTCGACGAAGTCGGTGGTCTCCGCATGGGTGTCCGGGTCGTACTCGGGAGGCGGCACGAGCACCTGCCCGGACGACGTACGGCCGCCGACGACGACGCCGTCGCGGAGGCCGCTGAAGAACCGGCCCAGGACCGGTCCGGTAGACCTGGTGTAGTCGAAGGCGACCGTGACCGGTGCTTGCAATGTCCGCGCCATGTCTCGAAACTAGAACACGTTCTATCCGTGTGGCAAGGTGGTGCTCGTGAAACTGGGACTGCAGCTCGGCTACTGGGGCGCCGGCCCTCCCGCCAACCACGGTGAGCTGGTCGCCGCTGCCGAGGAGTCCGGCTTCGACGCGATCTTCACCGCCGAGGCGTGGGGATCGGACGCGTTCACACCGCTGGCCTGGTGGGGACGCGAGACCGAGCGGGTCCGGCTCGGCACGTCGATCGTGCAGATGAGTGGGCGCTCGCCGACCTCGATCGCGATGCACGCGCTGACCCTCGACCACCTGAGCAACGGGCGGGTGGTCCTGGGGATGGGCGTGAGCGGGCCGCAGGTGGTGGAGGGCTGGTACGGCCAGCCCTTCTCCAAGCCGCTGGCCCGCACCCGTGAGGTGGTCGACATCATCCGGCAGGTGCTCGCGCGCGAGGCGCCGGTGACCAACGCCGGGCCGCACTACCCCCTTCCGTACGCCGGCGAGGGCTCCGTCGGCCTCGGCAAGCCGCTCAAGCCGATCGTCCACCCCCTGCGCTCCGACATCCCGATCTGGCTCGGGGCCGAGGGTCCCAAGAACGTCGCCCAGACCGCGGAGATCGCCGATGGCTGGATCCCGATCTTCTACACGCCGAAGTCGGCGGGCATGTACGGGCCGTGGCTCGACGAGGGCTTCGCCCGCGAGGGGGCGCGCCGCAGCCGGAGGGACTTCGAGATCGCCGCCACCTGCCACGTCCAGATCGTCAGGGACGCCGAGGAGAAGCAGGCCGTCATCGACGGGATGAAGCCGGTCGTTGCCCTCTACATGGGCGGCATGGGCGCGAGGGACCAGAACTTCCACAAGCAGGTCTTCGACCGGATGGGCTACGAGGCGATCACCGGCAAGGTCCAGGAGCTCTACCTCGACGGCCGCAGGGACGAGGCGACCGCGCTCCTCCCAGACGAGCTCGTCGACGACATGCACATCATCGGCACCGAGGGCGAGGTCCGGGAGACCGCGGCGGCCTGGGAGGAGACCGGCGTGACCACCCTGTTGCTCAGCTGCGGGTCGGCCGACGAGGTGCGCCGGATCGCCGAGGTCCTAGCCTAGCGATCAGGCTCGCAGGACCTTCTCCATGGGCTTTCCCTTGGCGAGCTCGTCGACCAGCTTGTCCAGGTAGCGGATCTTCTGCATCAGCGGGTCGTCGACCTGCTCGACGCGGACACCACAGATCGTGCCGGTGATCAGCGAGGCATTCGGGTTGAGTCGCGCCTCGGCGAAGAAGTCTTCGAACGTCGTCCCCTCGGCGAGGTGGCGGTGCAGGGCAGCCTCGTCGAAGCCGGTCAGCCACCGGATCACCTGGTCGAGCTCCTCGTTCGTGCGCCCCTTCTTCTCGACCTTCGTCACGTAGTGCGGGTAGACCGAGGAGACGCTGGTGGTGAAGATCCTGTGCACCTCGCCAGCCTAGTGCGGGCAACGGCCATCGACCCGTGTGGAGGATTCTCGCGCGGGTACGAGCCCTGCCCCGAGACGACGTCGTGAGGAAACAGCAGTGAATCTCATCAGCAAGGCCACCAGCGCGGTCATCCACCCGGTGCAGACGGTGACCTCGTTGGCGGGCCAGACCGCAGGCCTCGCGGCGGCCGCTGCCCGGACGACGATGCGCATCATCGACCGCGCCGCAGGACAGGTGCACCGGGACAGCTCCGATGTGTGGTCGGCCACGGACGCAGTCGCCACACCGGCCGACCCCGGGACGGTCGCGACACCAGAAGCCACGCTGGTCGAGCCGGCAGCGCGGAAGGCGCCGAACGACGTACGGACGCCGTCCGGGGTCCCCGCGGCGGACGAGGGCTAGCACCCACGATCGATGAGTTTCGCGGTGGTCCCGGGTCCCTACACTCGGAACCGCTCCATTCGGCCCGGAATCGGGAGGCACCGTGAAACTGCTGCTCACGTCCGGCGGCGTCAAGAACGCCAGCATCCGGGGCGCCCTGGTCGAGCTCCTGGGCAAGCCGATCGCCGACTCGAGCGCGTTGTGCATCCCCACCGCCCAGTACGGGCACCCGATGGTCGGCCCAGGGGTCAGGGCCTGGCAGTTCATCAGCGGGAACGCCGAGAATCCCATGGTCGACCTGGGCTGGAAGTCCGTCGGCGTTCTGGAGCTCACCGCGTTGCCCAGCCTCGACGAGGAGCGGTGGGTGCCCGTGGTCCGGGAGGCCGACGTCCTGCTGGTGTCGGGCGGCGATGCGCTGTACCTGCACTACTGGATGCAGCAGTCCGGGCTGGCGGACCTGCTTCCGTCGCTGACCGAGACGGTCTGGGTGGGACTGAGCGCCGGGAGCATGGTGATGACCCCCAGGATCGGCGAGGACTTCGTCCAGTGGAGACCACCGACCGGTGACGACAGCACGTTGGGCATCGTTGACTTCTCGATCTGTCCACACCTGGCTCAGGACGGCATGCCGGGCAACTCCATGGCCGAGGCGGAACAATGGGCGGCCGGCATCTCGGGTCCGGCGTACGCGATGGACGACGAGACGGCCATCAAGGTGGTCGACGGCACCGTCGAGGTCGTGTCAGAAGGGCACTGGAAGCGCTTTCCCTCCTAGCCGCCGACGCCGATGGTCAGAGCAGGGACCGCAGCTTGAGCAGGTCGAAGACGCTGGCCTCGACCTTCACCTTGCCCTTGAGCCAGGCCTGGCCGAAGCTCAGGTGACCGTCGGTCATGGCCACCAGGTCGTCGCTCTTCGTGGTGAGCCTGATCTGTGCCCGCGGCGACTTCTTCGTGGTGATGTCGCGCAGGTGCCCCTCGCGCAGCTCGCCGTAGAAGGTCAGGTCGAGGTCGGGGACGTGGCAGCTGATCGTGCGGTCGAAGGCATGCTTGCGTCGCTCATGGTCGTCGACCTGTGCCAACCGCTCGGCCAGACGCTCCAGCGCGTCGTGGCAGTCGTCGACCGTCGCCATGGGCTCATCCGCTCCTTCCGACGTCCAGGGACGCTACCGCAGCCGCGCCGGACGCCCTGTGGGCGGTAGCGTCTGCGTGGACAGATCGGCCTGGGTCGGGAGAGGCGGAGACACGATGGTGCTCGAGGGGCTGCGGGGATACCTCCAGCTGGCGAACGGGCTCACGGACGTGACGCGGGCACGGGCCCGCGCCACCGCGCGGTCGTTGGTCGCGCAGGGTGAGGCCGGGGTCGGTGCCGTGGTGCCCGGTCCCGTGCGCGAGCAGGTCGCCGGCCTGACCGACGACCTCATCGCCACCAGCCGTGCCAACCGCGACCTGCTCATCGGGCTCATCCGCGCCGAGGTCGAGCGGTCGGTGGCCCGGCTCGGCCTCGTCTCGGCCGCCGAGCTCGAGTCGGCGACGGCGCGGGCGCAGCGGCTCGAGGACCGCGTCCACGAGCTGGAGCGGGAGCTGCGCGCGGGCGCTCGCCCCGCCGCGGGTGCGAGCGGGCCGGCGACGGAGAAGAGCACGGCCAAGAAGGCGACGGCGCGAAAGAACACGGCCAAGAAGGCGACGGCGCGCAAGACCACCGCGAAGAAGGCCACGGCGCGGAAGACCACCGAGAAGACGCCTGCGGGCGAGGCCGGCGCATGACCGAGCAGCCGCCCCCGCCCGACCGGGAGGAGCCGCACCAGCCGGCCGTGCCGGTGGAGCCCGTGGTGCCGGGGGAGCCCGAGCCGGCCACCCGTCCGTTCCCGGTCGACCCGCAGACCCCGGCGGAGCCGCCCAACCCGGCGGAGCCCGGCCAAGGCTCGGTGCACGCGGACGACACCGATGACGGCACGGGCGGCACCGATGACGGCACGGGCGCCGATGACGACGAGCCGGCCGACAGCGACCCCGCGGGCGAGCACGACACCGGCGACCCCCGGGTCGACGCGGCGCTGGGCCGGCTCGACGAGCTCGAGGGCTCGCCGCCGCCGGAGCACGTGGCGGTCTACGAGGACGTCCACCGCACCCTGCAGGAGGTGCTCGCCGAGGCCTCCGGCCGCCCGGACGGCGGCGGGGGCGCCCGGCCGTGAGCCGGCGAGCGCGCCTGGACACCGAGCTCGTACGACGGGGCCTCGCCCGCTCCCGCGAGCAGGCCGCCGCGCTGGTCGAGGCCGGCCGGGTCACCGTCTCCGGGCGACCAGCGGCCAAGCCCGCCACCCAGGTGATGACCGCCGAGCCGATCGTCGTCGCACAGGACGACACCGAGGACTACGTCTCGCGCGGCGGTCACAAGCTCGCCGGCGCGCTCGAAGTGTTCCAGCCCGCGGGGCTCGTGGTCTCCGGGCGCCGCTGCCTGGACGCGGGCGCGTCGACCGGTGGGTTCACCGAGGTGCTGCTGCGCCGCGGCGCCGCGCACGTGGTGTGCGTGGACGTGGGCTACGGGCAGCTCGCCTGGTCGCTGCGGACCGACGAGCGGGTGACCGTGCTCGACCGGACGAACGTGCGCGACCTCGACCCGGCGCTCGTCGGCCCGCCGGTCGACCTCGTCGTGGCCGACCTGTCGTTCATCTCCCTGCGGCTCGTGCTGCCGTCACTGCTGCGCGCGACCACCGAGGAGGCCGACCTGGTGCCCATGGTGAAGCCGCAGTTCGAGGTGGGACGAGACCGGCTCGGCCCGGGAGGCGTCGTGCGGGACCCGCGACTGCGCGAGGCTGCCGTGGCGGAGGTCGCCGCGGCCGCGTACGCCGAGCACGGGCTGGGGGTCCTCGGGGTCACCGCCAGCCCGCTGCCCGGACCGGCCGGCAACGTGGAGTACTTCCTGTGGCTGCGGCGGGGCGCACCGCCGCTCGACCCGGCCCGGCTGGCCGCGGCGGTCGAGGCGGGTCCCGCGTGAACGGCCGCACGCTCCTGCTGGTGACGCACACCGGTCGACCGTCGGTGCTGCGCGAGGTGCGGCTGGCCGCCGAGCGGTTCCGCGCCGCCGGCCTGTCGGTGCGGGTGCTCGACGACGAGGCGCGCGAGCTGAACCTGCCGGGCGCGCCGTCGGTGCCGGCCACGCCGATGGCCGCCGAGGGCTGCGAGCTCGTGGTGGTCTTCGGCGGGGACGGCACCCTGCTGCGGGCGGCCGAGTTCGGCCGGGCCGGCCGGACCCCGCTGCTGGGCGTCAACCTCGGCCACGTCGGCTTCCTCGCCGAGGCCGAGCGGGAGAACCTGGACGCGACCGTCGACCGCATCGTGGCCCGTGACTACGAGGTCGAGGAGCGCATGACCCTCGACGTGACGGTGTCGGTCAACGGCGAGGTGGTGACCCGCGACTGGGCGCTGAACGAGGCATCGGTGGAGAAGGCGAGTCGCGAGCGGATGCTCGAGGTCGTCGCCGAGATCGACGGGCGCCCGCTGTCGCGCTGGGGGTGCGACGGGGTGGTCTTCGCGACCCCGACCGGCTCCACGGCGTACGCCTTCTCGGCCGGCGGGCCGGTCGTGTGGCCGCAGGTGGACGCGCTGCTGCTGGTGCCCATCAGCGCGCACGCGCTGTTCGCCCGGCCGATGGTCGTCTCGCCCCGCTCCGTCCTCGCGGTGGAGGTGCTCGCGCACACCGAGGGTGCCGGCGTCCTGTGGTGCGACGGCCGGCGCGCCGTCGAGCTGCCGCCCGGCGCCCGGGTCGAGGCCCGCCGCGGGGAACGACCGGTCCTGCTCGCCCGGCTGCACGCGGCGCCGTTCACCGACCGGCTCGTCGCCAAGTTCCACCTGCCGGTGCGCGGGTGGCGTGGTGCGCGCAGCGGCTCTGGTGACGGACCCGACGCGTAGGCTCGCGCCGTGCTGGAGGAGATGCGCATCCAGGGGCTCGGCGTCATCGAGGACGCCGTGCTCGAGCTCGCGCCGGGCCTGACGGTGATCTCCGGTGAGACCGGGGCCGGCAAGACGATGGTCGTGACCGGGCTGGGGCTGCTGTTCGGCGGCCGCGCCGACAGCGGCGCGGTGCGTCCCGGCGGCCGGGGCGCCCTGGTCGAGGGGCGGCTGCGGGTGGCGCCGGACGGGCCGGTCGCGCGCCGCGCGGCCGAGGCCGGCGCCGAGCTCGACGACGGCGAGCTGCTGGTCGCCCGCAGCGTCTCGGCCGAGGGCCGGTCCCGGGCCCACGTCGGCGGCCGGTCCGTGCCGGCCGGTGTCCTCGCCGAGCTGGCCGAGTCCTGCGTCGCCGTCCACGGCCAGTCCGACCAGTCCCGCCTGCTCCAGCCCGCCCACCAGCGCGAGGCTCTCGACCGCTACGCCGGCAGCGCCCTCGCCCGGACGGCGGCCCGGTACGCCGAGGGGTACGCCGAGCTGCGGGCGTTGGAGGCCGACCTCGACGAGCTCACCACCCGGTCCCGGGAGCGTGCCCAGGAGGCCGACCTGCTGCGGTTCGGGCTGGAGGAGATCGAGGCGGTCGCGCCGCAGCCCGGAGAGGACGTCGAGCTGGCCCGCGAGGAGGACCGGCTGGCGCACGCCGACGCCTTGCGTGCCGCCGCGACCCAGGCCCACGCCGCACTGCTGTCCGACGCGGAGGCCGGCGGCGTCGACGGGATGGACGCGACCAGCCTGGTGGCGGCGGCGCAGAGCGGCCTCGAGCAGGCCGGCGCCCATGACCCGGCCCTCGACGAGCTGCGGGGACGGCTGCGCGAGGTCGGCTACCTGCTGGCGGACATCGCGGCCGACCTCGCGTCGTACTCCGCCGGCGTCGAGACCGACCCGGCCCGGCTGGCCGCGGTGCAGGACCGTCGCGCCGAGGTCGGCCGGCTGACCCGCAAGTACGGCGCCGACGTCGACGAGGTGCTGGAGTGGTCGCGGGTCTCCGCCGCACGGCTCGGCACGCTGGAGGGCGACGACGAGCGCATCGGCCTGCTGCATGAGCGGCGGGTGGCCCTGCGCGCCGAGCTGGCCGAGCTGGCCGGGCGGCTGTCCGACGCGCGCACCAAGACCGCCCGCAGGTTCGCCGCGGCGGTGTCCGAGGAGCTCTCCGCGCTCGCCATGCCGCACGCCACGGTCGAGGTCGTCGTGCGCCAGAGCGAGGCCGAGGACGGCCTCGCGGTGGGCGGGCGGTCGCTCGCGTTCGGCCCGCACGGCGTCGACGACGTCGAGATCCTGCTCTGCCCGCACCCCGGCGCACCGGCCAGGCCGCTGCAGAAGGGCGCCTCCGGCGGTGAGCTCTCCCGCGTGATGCTGGCGGTCGAGGTGGTCTTCGCGGGGGCCGACCCGGTGCCCACGTTCGTCTTCGACGAGGTCGACGCGGGGGTCGGCGGCAAGGCCGCCGTGGAGGTCGGCCGGCGGCTCGCCTCCCTCGCCCGCAGCGCCCAGGTCATCGTCGTCACCCACCTGCCCCAGGTCGCCGCCTTCGCCGACCAGCACCTCGTGGTGCGCAAGGCCAGCGACGGTGCGGTGACCCGCAGCGGCGTGACCACGCTGGACGACGCAGGTCGCCTCCAGGAGCTGTCCCGCATGCTCGCCGGGCTGGAGGAGTCGCAGACGGCGCAGGCCCACGCACAGGAGCTGCTCGAGACCGCGCAGGCCAGCAAGCAGCGCTGACGGCGCCGCGAATCGCCTGGCGGGCGCCTGCCCCGGGTGGGGGAAGCGCTCTGGCAGGATGAACGTGATGAGGATCGCCACCCTGCGGCGCGCCCGGCGGCTGCCCGAGCTGCCCGGCGTGGTCGCTGTCGCGCGCGCCGACCGGCGTACGAAGAACCTCACCAAGCGGCTGAAGCCGGGCGAGATCGCCGTGATCGACCACCTCGACCTGGACAAGGTGAGCGCCGAGGCGCTGCTCTCCTGCCGGGTGTCGGCGGTCGTCAACGCCTCGCCGAGCACCAGCGGGCGCTACCCGAACCTCGGGCCGGAGATCATCGTCGGGGCCGGCATCCCGCTGCTGGACGCCGTCGGCCCCGAGGTGATCAAGGCCGTGGAGGAGGGCGAGGTGCTGCGCCTCGACGGCGACACCCTCTACCGCGACTCGCAGGTGCTGGCCAAGGGCGAGCTGCTCACGCCCGAGAGCGTCGAGACCGCCATGACCCAGGCCCGGGCCGGGCTCGCTGTGCAGCTCGAGGCGTTCGCGGGCAACACGATGGAGTACCTCCGCCAGGAGCGCGAGCTGCTGCTCGACGGAGTCGGCGTGCCCGACATCCGTACCGACCTGGACGGCCGGCAGGCCCTGATCGTCGTGCGCGGCTACCACTACAAAGAGGACCTGGCCATTCTCCGGTCGTACATCCGCGAGTTCCGCCCGGTGCTCATCGGCGTCGACGGTGGCGCGGACGCGCTGCTCGAGAGCGGCTACACGCCCGACCTGATCGTCGGGGACATGGACTCGGTGTCCGACACCGCGCTGACGTGCGGTGCGGAGCTCGTCGTGCACGCCTACCGGGACGGTCGCGCCCCGGGCCTGCAGCGGCTCGAGGACCTCGGGGTGCCGTGCGTGGTCTTCCCGGCCACCGGCACCAGCGAGGACGTGGCGATGCTGCTCGCCGACGACAAGGGCGCGAGCCTCATCGTGGCCGTGGGAACCCACGCCACCCTCGTGGAGTTCCTGGACAAGGGCCGCTCCGGCATGGCCAGCACGTTCCTCACCAGGCTGCGGGTCGGCGGCAAGCTCGTCGACGCCAAGGGGGTGAGCCGGCTGTACCGCAGCCGGGTGTCGACCGCTCAGCTCAGCCTCCTGCTGGTCGCCGGGCTCTTCGCGCTCACCGCGGCGACCATGGCCACCGAGGCCGGCCGGGTCGCCCTCACCGTCCTGCAGGCACGCTGGGACGCCTTCGTCTTCTGGCTCCAGGGGCTCTTTTAGTGATCGACTTCCGGTACCACATCGTCTCGCTCGTCGCCGTGTTCCTGGCGCTCGGCGTGGGCATCCTGCTCGGCTCGGGTCCGCTCGACGAGCAGATCCAGGGCACCCTGCAGACCCAGACCGACCAGCTGCGGGAGGAGCAGCAGCACCTGCGCGAGGAGATCACCAGCCTCAACAAGGAGGTCGACCTCGGCGACGACTTCGCCAAGGAGGTCGCCGGGCCGATCACCGCGAACCAGCTCACGGCCCGCACCGTCGCGGTGTTCGCCCTGCCGGGCGTCGACAAGGGCCTCGTCGACGAGACCACCAAGTCGCTGCAGAACGCCGGTGCGACCGTGACCGGGACGGTCACCCTGACCGACTTCTACGTCGACCCGAGCAAGGCCCAGTCGCCGATGGAGGACCTCGCGTTGCGGCTCGTCCCCGCCGGCGTCACCTTCCCGAAGAACGCCTCGGTGATGGACCGGGTCGGCACGGTCGTCGCCCGCTCGACCGTGACCTCCGACCCCGACCAGAGCACGAAGGTGGACCAGAGCGCTGCCGAGCTGATCTCCGGGATGCAGGAGCTCGGGGCGCTCGAGGTCACCGGCCAGCCGGGCCGCCGGGCCGAGCTCGCCGTGGTGGTGGCGCCGCCGGCCCCGACGGACAAGAACGTGAAGGCGGAGACCGTCGACGCGGCCAACGCCGCCCTGCTGTCCCTGACGACCGCGCTCGACCGGGGCAGCCGCGGCGTGGTTGTCACCGGAGCGAAGATGTCGGCGGCGCAGGGCGGCTTCGTCCAGGCCGTGCGGGGCTCCAGCGACCAGGCCAAGGGCGTCTCGACCATCGACGTGGCGGACACACCGGTCGGTCACATCGCGCTCGTCCTGGCCCTCGTCGAGCAGACCCGGGGCGCCGCCGGCGACTACGGTGCCGGCCAGGGAGTCGACAGCGTCGTGCCGGACATCTCCCAGGACCAGGGGTCGTGAGGCGACGCGGCTCGACCGTCCTCGCACTCACGAGGGGGGCGGCGGCGACGACAGCCGCCCGCCGGCTGCTCGCCCAGCGCCCGCCCGGCGGCGGGGACCGCTGGGCGCGCACCAACCACCGGGGGGAGCCCGTCACCCTGCTGGAGGGCCCGGCGGTGGCCGCCGGTCTGGTCGCCGGCGCGGCGATGGCGCCCGGCCTGCCCGGGCCGGTGCGCCGGGCCGCGATCGTGGCGGCCGGGGGAGCCGGCGCGTTCGGGGTCTACGACGATCTCGTGGGCGGGGGCGACCGGCGCGGCTTCAAGGGGCACCTGGGCGCGCTGGCCCACGGCGAGGTGACCAGCGGTGCCATCAAGATCGGCGGCATCGGTGCGGTCGGGCTGCTGGCCGCGGCCGCCGTCCGCCGGCGACCGGTCGACGCCGTGCTGGCGGGCGGGGTGGTCGCGGCGACCGCCAACCTCGTGAACCTGCTCGACCTCCGGCCGGGACGGGCGCTCAAGGCCTCGCTGCTGCTGGCCGGGGCCGAGCTGGCGCACGGTGGCCCGGGCGGGCGGCTGGCCGCCACCGCCACCGGGTGCGCGGTGGTCGCGCTGCCCGACGACCTGGGCGAGCGGTCGATGCTCGGTGACGCGGGCGCCAACGCGCTCGGCGCCGTCCTCGGGCTCGCGGCGGCGACCCGGGCGTCGCGCGGCGGGCTGGCCCTGCGGCTCGCCGCCCTGACCGCGCTCACGCTCGCCAGCGAGAAGGTCAGCTTCACGCGGGTCATCGAGTCGACGCCGCTGCTGCGCGAGCTGGACGCGGCGGGCCGCCGGCCTCGCACGCCGTGAGCGCCCGCCGGGCGGCGGCCGGGCTGGCCGGTGCCGCCATGGTGATCGCGGCGGTGACCGTCGTGAGCCGCGTGGTGGGGTTCGGGCGGTGGCTGGTGTTCTCGGAGACCGTCCAGGCGTCCTGCCTCGGCACGGCGTACTCCACCGCCAACATGCTTCCCAACATCATCTTCGAGGTGGTGGCCGGCGGCGCGCTGGCGAGCGCCGTGGTGCCGCTCGTCGGCGGTCGGATCGCGCGCGGGGACCCGGCCGGCGTGCGGCAGACGTCCTCCGCGCTGCTCGGCTGGGTGCTGGTCGTGCTGGTGCCCCTCGCGGCCGTGGTCATGCTGCTGTCCGGGCCGCTGATGGGCCTGCTGGCGGGGGAGCCGCAGGGCTGCGACGAGACCGCGGTGGCCGATGTCGCCACCCGGATGTTCGTCGTCTTCGCCCCGCAGATCCCGCTGTACGGCGTGGCGGTGGTCTGTGGCGGCATCCTCAACGCGCACCGGAGGTTCCTGGCGGCGGCCGCCGCGCCGCTCGTCTCGACCGCGGTCGTCATCACGACGTACCTCGCCTTCGGGGCCGGGTACGACGGCAGCCGGGACGACCTGGCCGGGCTGCCCATCTGGTGGGAGCGCACCCTGTCGCTCGGCACGACCGGCGGGGTGGTGGTCCTGATGCTGACGATGGCGGTGCCGGTCGCGGGCCTGCGGCTCGGGCTGCGGCCGACGCTGCGCTTCCCCGACGGGGTGGCCCCGCAGGCGCGCCGGCTCGCCCTCGCCGGGCTCGCCGGCCTGGTCGCCCAACAGCTCTCGGTGCTCGTCGTGATCATGCTGGCCAACCGGGAGGGCGGGGCGCTCAACGTCTACCAGTACGCCTGGGCGGTCTACCTCGTGCCGTACGCCGTGCTCGCGGTGCCCATCGCGACGAGCGCCTTCACCGCGCTGAGCGAGCACGCGGGACGTGAGGACGTCGCGGCGTTCCGCGACACCGCGGCGCGGACGACCCGGGCGGTGGTCATCGCCTCCGCGGCCGGCGCCGCGGCCCTGGCCGGCACGGCCGCGCCGGTCGGCCGGACGTTCCTCTCCCCGCAGGACGGTCCGCCGCCGTGGCAGCTGGCCTGGGCGCTGGTCGCGTTCGCGCCGGGCCTGGTGGGCTACGGGCTCGTCGCCCACCTGGGCCGGGTGCTCTACGCCCGGCACCTGGGCCGAGCCGCGGCCGTCGCCACCGTGGCCGGCTGGGTGGTGGTGGCGGTGGCCAGCGCCGTCCTCGTGCTCTCGGTGCCGGTCGGATGGACCGTCACGGCGATCGGCGCGGCCAACTCGGCCGGCATGCTGCTCGCCGGTGGACTCCTCGTGGTGGCCTTGACCCGCCGGGTCGGGGCGGCCGCGCTGGCCGGCGTCCCGCGGGCGGCGCTGGCCGGCGCCGGCGGTGCCCTGCTGGGAGCCGCGGGCTCGGCGGGGCTCGCCGCTCTGATCGACGTCGACGGCAAGGTCGCCAACGGGCTGGTCGCCTGCCTGGCCGGGCTGGTCGCGTTCGCGCTGTTCGCGGTCGTGGTCCTGGCCGTCGACGGCGACGACCTGCAGGCGCTGCTGAGGAGGCGGGCCCGCCGTGGCTGAGGCTCGCCCGTTGCGGCTGGCGCTGGTGCTCGGCACCAGCGCGGGCGGGGTGGGGCGGCACGTCGCCGCGCTCGCCGAAGGCCTCGCCGGCGCCGGCCACGACGTGCTCGTCTGCGGGCCGGCGGCGACGGCGGAGACCTTCGGCTTCGCGGCGGCCGGGGCGCGGTTCGTGCCGGTCGAGGTGACCGACCGGCCCCGCCCGGTCGGGGACCTGCGCGCGGTCGCCCGGCTGCGGAGCCTGCTCCGCGGCGCCGACGTCGTGCACGCCCACGGGCTGCGGGCCGGCGGCCTGGCCGTGCTGGCGGTGCGCTCGCTCGGCCGGGCCCGCCCGCGGCTCGTCGTGACGCTGCACAACGCGTTGCTGGCCCGCGGCTCGGTCGCGCTCGCCTACGGCGTGCTCGAACGGGTCGTGGCGCGCGGGGCGGACGACGTGCTCGGCGTGTCGGCCGACCTCGAGGAGCGGATGAGGTCGCTCGGCGCCGCGCGGGTCGGGCACGCGGTGGTGCCGGCGCCGGTGGGTGCCCCTGCCCGCCGTACGCCCGAGCAGGTGCGCGCCGACCTCGGGGTCGCCGGCCCGCTCGTGGTCACCGTCGCGCGGCTGGCCGAGCAGAAGGGGCTGCCGCTGCTGCTCGACGCGGCGGCCCTGCTCGCCGGGCGGACGCCCGCGCCGGTGTTCGTCGTGGCGGGCGACGGCCCGCTCGAGGCCTCGTTGCGGGCGAGGATCGACGCCGAGTCGCTGCCGGTGCGGCTGCTCGGCCGACGCTCCGACGTGGCCGAGCTGTTCGCCGCCGCCGACGTGGCGACCTGCCCCAGCGTGTGGGAGGGCCAGCCGCTCGTCGTACAGGAGGCCCTGCGGGCCGGCGCCCCGCTCGTGGCCACCGCGGTCGGCGGCGTCCCGGAGATGGTCGGCGACGCGGCGGTGCTGGTGCCGTACGGCGACCCGGCTGCGCTGGCCGCCGCGGTGGGCCGGCTGCTCGACGACCCGGCCGAGCGCGCCCGGCTCTCGGCGGCGGCCCGGGAACGGGCGGCGTCCTTCCCGGACGACGCGGCGGCGGTGGCCGCGGCACTCGCGGTCTACCGGGCGCGCGGCTGACGCTCGAGCCAAGATCAACTGGACGCCAGGTCACCGGACACGCCGCACGACTGGTGTGTCGGCGTCCACTTGGGCGTCGGGGGCGGGGCGGCTGATATCCTCGAAGCCCGTGGACAGGCTGGCCTCACCAGTCGCACATCTAGCCACGGGAGCCCCCATTGGCCGCGTCGCAGACGACCAAGCACATCTTCGTGACCGGGGGCGTCGCGTCCTCGATCGGCAAGGGTCTGACGGCCTCGGGGCTCGGTCACCTGCTCCGCGCGCGCGGGCTGCGCGTCACGATGCAGAAGCTCGACCCCTACCTCAACGTCGACCCCGGGACGATGAACCCGTTCCAGCACGGCGAGGTGTTCGTCACCGAGGACGGCGCGGAGACCGACCTCGACATCGGCCACTACGAGCGCTTCCTCGACACCGACCTGTCCGGTCGCGCCAACGTGACCACCGGGCAGGTCTACTCCAGCGTGATCGCCAAGGAACGCCGCGGCGACTACCTCGGTGACACGGTGCAGGTGATCCCGCACATCACCGACGAGATCAAGGCGCGGGTCCGCGCGCTCTCGGAGTCCGAGCAGGCCGACCTGCAGGTCGTCGAGATCGGCGGGACGGTCGGCGACATCGAGAGCCAGCCGTTCCTCGAAGCGATCCGCCAGCTTCGACAGGACGTCGGCCGCGAGCACACCCTCTACATCCACCTCACGCTGGTGCCGTTCATCGCCT
>DASVBJ010000334.1:0-2023 GCA_036375895.1 Actinomycetes bacterium
GACGGCGACCAGCACTACGACGTGACCAGCGCGTTCATCAAGTCGATCCGCGGGTCCGACGTGGACGCCGCGCTGCACTACCTGGCCCGGATGGTGGAGGCGGGGGAGGACCCGCGGTTCATCGCCCGCCGGCTGGTGATCCTCGCCTCGGAGGACGTCGGGATGGCCGACCCGACGGCGCTGCCGGTGGCGGTCGCGGCGGCCGAGGCGGTGGCGCTGGTCGGGCTGCCGGAGGGGCGCATCAACCTGGCCCAGGCGGTGATCCACCTCGCCCTGGCCCCGAAGTCCAACGCCGTGATCACGGCCGTGGACGCGGCGATCGCCGACGTACGCCGGGGGCTGACCGGGCCGGTGCCCGCCGCGCTGCGCGACGCCCACTACGCCGGCGCGTCGCGGGTCGGCCACGGACGTGGGTACGTCTACCCGCACGACGAGCCCGGTGGGGTGGCCGCACAGCAGTACGCCCCGGACGGCGTGGTCGGCCGGGAGTACTACCGGCCGACCCGCTACGGCGCCGAGGGGCGGCTCGCCGACCTCTGGGCCCGGCTGCGGGCGCGGATCCGCGGCACCTCCTGACCGGGTGGGCACCCCTCCAAGATCCTTTGGACGCTGACACACCAGATCGCCGGCGTGTCGGGTGTCGGAGCGTCCACTTGAGCGGGTGGGAGGGCCAGCTCGAGTGGCGGGCCGCCGTTCACCAGTGCGGAGTGGGCGTTGGCAGGGGGCCCGGGCGCCAGATCCAGCTTTGTTGGCCGCTGGTGCGTGCTGCCCTTTGGGCCGCGGCGCGGATCCGTGCCCGCGTCCGGGCGCGTCTGGGCCCCAGGTCGAGGCTCGTCGCCCGAACCACGATCAGGCCGGCGCCTTCCAGTCCTTCCTCGCGGGCGTTGTCGTCGGCGTGCTGGTCGATCTGACGGTGCGCCGCCCCGTCGTACTCACCGACCATTCCGAGCGCGGGGTCGAGCAAGTCGCCCATTCCCAGCAGCTGGCCATCACTGCCGAGGATCGTCGGGTTCACCTCAGGCTCAGGGAGGTGGCACTCCAGTCGCCACAACAGCCGGAGCCGGGTCTCGCCAGGTGATCGCGACCGGTACGTGGCGAGCGCCACCGCGCGCCGCACGTTCGGGACGCCGAGCCACCGCGGGCGCTCCGCGGCGTAGGACAGCACCTCTGCCAGGAAGTCGGGCCGACCCCGTGCGAGAACGTCCAGCGCCACCACCGCGGGCTCGAGCGGGCTGGTTCGTGCGATGTCGAAGGCAGCACGAACCGGCACCGTCACCGAGATCCCGTCGACTTGGGTGACGTCCGAGGGGTCGAGACGGCTCCGCAGCACACGCACGGATGCGCCCCTACGGACCCGTTGCCTGGGCTGGAGTCCCAGGAGCACCGGCAGCGGGTCCAGGCCGTTGGGGGCGAGGCCATCCAGCTCGGGCACCCCGGCCAGGCAGCCGGCGGCCCAGCCGGTGAGGGCAGCCTCGGCAGGGAGCAGCGCGGCGGCGGTCAGCGCCCGTTGGCGTCCGTCCTCCGGCTGCACCGCAGACCAGACGTGCACGTCGCGGAACGGCGTGGACCACAGGGGTCCGGCGATCTCCCGCCAGCTCACCCCGAGCAGGCTCAGCTCGCCCCGGCGGAGCGGCCGGTCGAGGTCCTCGGGGTAGGTCGGCATGCACCGACAGTCGGGGACTGCGCGGCACCCGCGGCTCTGTACCCGGTGATCTGGGGACAGCGGCGGCGGCCCGGCGCCTGGGGATAACCGGCGATCGTGCGAAGATCGTTTGGACGCTCCCTCACCAGACACGCCGTACGCGCGGTGTGTCCGAGTCCAGTTGAGTGGTCGGAGGCGGCGGTGGGGCGACGGGTGGGGGGCGCGGCAATGCCGGTGAACCGGCTCTCGGCCCCGCGATAGGGTCTCCGGCATGGTTGGAGAGATCGCAGGGCTCATCGCCGCCGTGGCGTTCGTGCTGTTGGTGGGCGTGCTCGCGGTGCCCCTGATCAAGCTCGGCCGCGTGTTCGACGAGACCCGGGT
>DASVBJ010000349.1:0-11474 GCA_036375895.1 Actinomycetes bacterium
CGGTGCTCGGGCCCGAGGATGCTCTGCAGTCCCGCGGGAGCGCACGGCGGCGCGTCGGTGGGGATCTCGTCGGGCGTCGCGGTCACGGGGGCCAGGGTACGCCGGTCAGCACCGTGAGCCGCTATGGCTGCTGACGGCCACCCGACGGATAGGCCCCTCCACCCCGGGCAGCGATCATGCACGTTCCGTCGCGGAGCGACGGAACGTGCATGATCGCTGCCTTAGGTGTTCAGGGGAGGGCGATGTCCTGGGGGCGCACCGGGATGCGGGGCAGCGCGAGACCCGTGGCGTCGCGGATCGCGGCGGCCACCGCCGCTGAGGACGAGATGGTGGGAGGCTCGCCGACCCCCTTCGCGCCGAACGGCGCACCCGGCTCCGGCTCCTCGACCAGCGCGGCGATCTGCACGTCCGGCATGTCCAGGGCGGTCGGGATGAGGTAGTCGGTGAAGGACGCGTTGCGCACCACCCCGCGCTCGACGACGATCTCCTCCATCACCGCGAGCCCCACGCCCTGCGCGATGCCACCCTCGATCTGCCCGGTGACCTGCAGCGGGTTGAGCACCCGGCCGACGTCCTGCGAGGTGGCGATCTCCACGACCCGGACGAGGCCGAGGTCGAGGTCGACGTCGACGACGGCGCGGTGCGCCGCGAACACGTAGGACACGTGCGCGTCCCCCTGCCCGTCGGCGTCCAGCGGCGAGGTCGGGGGGTGGTGGTGCTCGAAGGTCTCCTCGATCGGCTCCGGCTCGCCGGCGTCCCGGCGGGCGCGTACGGCGAGGGCGGCCCCCTCGACCGCCCCGCCCGACATCCAGGTCTGCCGGCTGGCGGAGGTGGACCCGGCCGACCCGATGCCGGCAGTCCCGGCCGGTGCGACGACCACCTCGTCGACTCCGAGCACCTCGCGCACGATCTGCTGCGCCAGCGTGACGAACCCCTGACCGACCTCGGCCGCCGCACACGTCACCGTGGCCACGCCGCCCTCCAGCCGGACGCGCGCGGTCGAGTAGTCGTCGAACCCCGCGGAGTACATGAGGTTCTTGAAGCCGACGGCGAAGCCGACCCCGCGTCGGACGCGCGACGGCTCCGCCGTGCGGCCCGACCCACCCGGGCGGGACAGGACGTCCGGCGCCGGATCCTCGGCGGGCAGTGGCGCCGCCGCGCACGTGCGGATCAGCTCCGCCACCGGCGCGGCACCGGACACGACCTGGCCGGTGATCATCCGGTCGCCCGTGCCCATCGCGTTGCGCAGCCGCAGCTCGACCGGGTCGATGCCGAGCGCCGCCGCCAGCCGGTCCATCTGCGACTCGTGGGCGAAGCAGACCTGCACCGCGCCGAAGCCGCGCATCGCGCCGCAGGACGGGTTGTTGGTGCGCACCGCCCAGCCCTCGACGAGCGCGTTCGGCACGTCGTACGGACCGGCGGCGAAGCAGCACGCGTTGGTGAGCACCGGTCCGCTCGTCGACGCGTAGGCGCCGCCGTCGAGCACGATCCGCGCCTCGACCTTCACCAGCCGCCCGTCCCGGGTCGCGTGGTGCCGGTAGCTCATCCGCGCGGGGTGCCGGTGCACGTGGCCCAGGAACGACTCCTCGCGGGAGAACACCATCTTCACCGGCCGGCCGAGGTGCAGCGCGAGCAGGCACAGGTGCACCTGCATGCTGACGTCCTCGCGCGCACCGAACGCGCCGCCCACCCCGGCCAGCGTCATCCGCACCTTCTCCGGGGGCAGCCCGAGGCAGGCGGCGACCTGGTCGCGGTCGACGTGCAGCCACTGCGTCGACATGTGCAGGTCGACGCCACCGTCGCCGTCGGGGATCGCGAGACCCGACTCCGGACCCATGAAGGCCTGGTCCTGCATGCCGACCTCGTAGGTGCCCTCCACCACGACGTCGCCCTCGACCGACGGGTCACCGTGGCGGATGACAAGGTGGCTGAACACGTTGCCGTCCGGGTGGATCGGCGACGCCTCGATCGCCGCCTCCGGGTCGACGAGCGGCTCGAGCACCTCGTAGTCGACGACGACGGCGGCCGCGGCCCGCCGGGCCGTGTCCGGATGGTCGGCGGCCACGGCCGCGACCGGCTCGCCGACGTAGCGCACGACGTCGGCCGCCAGCACCGGCTGGTCGGCGTGCTCGAGGCCGTAGGCGTTGAGGCCGGGGACGTCGTCTGCGGTCAGCACGGCGTGCACGCCCGGGATCGCCAGCGCCGGTCCCACGTCGATCGACCGGACGCGGGCGTGCGGGTGGGGAGAGCGCACGACCTGGCCCCACACCATGCCGTCGGCGAACAGGTCGGAGGAGAACGCGAACCGTCCCTGCACCTTGGGCACGCCGTCGGGGCGGGCGGCGCTGTGCCCGAGCCCGCCCCGGACCCGCTCTCCGGTGAGGGTCACGGTGCCGGCTCGCTCGGTGAGCCGCCGGCGGCGGCCCGGCCGGCGACGGCCGCCCGGGCGGCGGCGAGGATCCTGCCGTAGCCGGTGCAGCGGCACAGGTTGCCCGAGATCGCCTCGCGCAGCTCGAGGTCGCTCGGCGCCGGCTGACGGTCGAGCAGGTCGTGCACGGCGAGCACCAGACCCGGCGTACAGAACCCGCACTGCACCGCGCCCTCGTCCACGAACGCGCGTTGCACGTCGGTCAGGCCACCCCCGTCACCAGCCAGCCCCTCGACCGTGACGACGTCACCGCCCTCGGCCGCGGCGGCGAGCACCATGCAGGAGCACACGAGCGCGCCGTCGAGCAGCACCGAGCACGAGCCGCACTCCCCCTGCTCGCAGGCGTTCTTGGCACCCGGCAGGCCCAGCCGCTCGCGCAGCACGTAGAGCAGGCTCTCGCCCAGCCAGGCTCCCTCGACCACGCGGTCGACACCGTTGACGCGGAGCCGGAACGTCACCGTCTCGCTCATGCTGTCGCCCCGATCCCGTGGTCGGGCGAGAACGCCCGGGCGAGGGCCCGCCCGGCGCACACGGCCGCGGCGTGCCGGCGGTAGGCCGCCGTCGAGCGGTGGTCGTCGATCGGCGAGGTGGCCTCGGCGCACAGCTGCCCGAACCGGCGGGGTACGTCGGGCGCGGTCACCGTGGTCGTCGCCCAGTCCACGTGTGCCGCGGCATAGGCCTCGGCCTCCCTCGCCCGCACCGGGGTCGGCGCCACCGAGCCCAGACCGGCACGGACCGTGCGGCCGTCGAGGTCGGCGAGGACGGCGACCATCACGACGCTGATGACCATCGCGTTGCGGGTGCCGACCTTGAGGAACTCCTGCGGCCCGCGCAGCACCGGCACCCGTACCCCCGTGACGAGCTCACCGGGCCGCAGGGCCGTGCGTTTGACGCCGGTGAGGAAGTCGAGCAGCGCGACGGCCCGCGTCCCGTCCGCGTCGGCCAGCTCGACGGTGGCGTCGAGCGCCGCAAGCACCGGAAGGGTGTCACCGGCAGGCGAGGCGGTGCCGAGGTTGCCGCCGAGCGTGGCGGCGTTGCGGATCTGCGGTGAGCCGACGGTCCGCGCGGCCTGCGCGAGGGCGGGCACGAGCCCGGCCAGCTCGCCGCGCTCCATCTCCGCGTAGGTCAGCCCGGCGCCGAGCACGAGCTCCCCGCCGTCGCGCCGCCAGCCGCGCAGCTCCGGGACGTGGGTCAGCGACACCACCGTCGAGGGCCGCCGCCGTCCGGCGTTGATCTCGACCATCAGGTCGGTGCCCCCGGCGATGACCAGCGCGTCCGGGTCGTCGCGCAAGGCCGCGACGGCCGCGTCGAGCGACCGGGGAAGCACGACCGGCCCCGTCATGCCGGACAGTCAAGCGCCTTCCGCCGGCCGTGTCACCGACTCGCGCCGACTCACTCCTGCGCGGCGAGCAGCCGGCCGGTGAACCACCACGCGACCGCCAGGTCCCTGACGACTCCGAGGCCGTGGCCCCGGCCCGGGTCGACGTGCCGGAACGACGTGACCGTGAAGGTGGCGGCGTCCGGCATCCCCGCGCGCAGCCGGGCCAGCTCGGCGTACGGCACCGCCGGGTCGTCCTTCGAGTGCATCGCGAGCACGGGCGCGGTCAGGCGCGCGGCCTCCGCAGCCGGCGAGAACCGGTCGAGCAGCCGGCGGGCCGACGGGTCGAGGCGGGCGGCGAGGGCGTACGTCCGGTCCGGGTCGGTGTTGGTGACGAGGTCGTACGCCGCCCGGGCACCGGCCGGCAGCGTCGACGGCGAGACCGTCGCGGCGAAGGCCGAGTCGAGGGCGCCCTGCTGCGTCGACGGGGTGAGCGTCCGCGCGACGCGCTGCAGGATGTCGGGCGCCTGCGGCGGCACGGTCCAGCGGTACCGCCGCTCGCCGACCACCGACCAGCCGGTGCTGGCCGCCTGGATCATGCCGACCAGGTCGAAGTAGGACCCGAACGTGGCCACCTCCAGCACGTGTGCCCGGGCCCGGGGGTCCGCGGCGGCGACCATCGCGAAAGAGCCGCCGAACGAGAACCCGAGCACCAGCACGCGACCCCGCACGTCGTCGCGGGCGACCAGCCCCTCGACCGCAGCCACGAGCCGGTCGATGTCGGCGGGGTCGAACGCGTCGTCGTACAGCGACAGCTCCGGCACGAAGACGACCCGGCCGGCGCGGGCCAGCGCCCGGGCCAGTCGCACCACCCGGGGGTCCGCGCGTCCGCGCGGGGCCGCCCCGGGCACCAGCAGGATCGCCGGAGCCCGGCCTTCCGGCCGGTAGAGGTCGCCGGTCACGCCGGTCAGCTGCACCGGCGCGACGGTGATCTCGTGAGCGAGGGGTCGCGGCACGTCGCGGTCGAGGCTCTCCGCGAGCACCCCTGCCGCCTTGACCCGGGCCTGCACCGCTGGCAGGAGACCGAGCCCGACGAGCAGCGCGAGCAGCACGGCGAGCACGGCGAGCACCCGGCCGCGCCGGCTCAGTCCCACAGCCGACGCGCCCGTACGGCGAGGTCGTGCCGGGCAGCCCGCAGGTCGACCCCGACCACCTCGCCGTCGGTCACCACCGGGTCCCCGCCGACGAGGAGGTGCCGGACCGTCCGGTCCGGGCCGAGCACGAGCGCGGCCAGCGGGTCGGCGATGTCGGCAAGGTCGTCGCCGGGCCAGACCGCGAGGTCGGCCCGGGCGCCGACCTCGAGGCGGCCGATGTCGTCGCGCCCCAAGCAGCCGGCTCCCCCGAGCGTCGCGAGCCGGACCGCGTCCGCCGGCATGAATGCGTCCGCCCGGCCGGCGCGCAGCCTGGCGGCGTACATCGCCTGGCGCAGCTCGGGGAACAGGCGGCCCACCTCGTTGGAGGCGACACCGTCGACCCCCAGCCCGACCGGCGCCCCACTCGACTCGAGGTCCGTGACGCGGCACGTGCCCGCGGCGAGCCGGGCGTTGGAGGACGGGCAGTGGGCGACCCCGGCGCCGGCGGCTCCGAGCCGCGCCACCTCCGCGTCGTCGAGGTGCACTCCGTGGGCGAACCAGACGTCCCCGGCGAGCCAGCCCCACTCCTCGACGAGGTCGAGCGGTCTCCGGCCGAAACGCTCGGCACAGAAGGCGGTCTCCTCGACCGTCTCGGCCAGGTGGGTGTGCAGCCGCAGCCCGTGACGGCGGGCTAGCGTCGCCGACTCGCGCATCAGGTCCGGCGTCACGGAGAAGGGGCTGCATGGGGCCACGACGACGCTGACCCGCTCGCCGTCATGATGCTCGGCGACAAGTCGCTCGGTGGACGCGAGGACCGCGTCCACGGTCTCGACCACGTGGTCCGGTGGGAGCCCACCCTGCGAGGCGCCGAGGTCCATCGAGCCGCGCGAGAGGTGCAGCCGCAGGCCCAGCCGGGCGGCGGCGAGCACCGTGACGTCGAAGACGGAGTCGTCGCCCCGCGGCACGAGGTAGTGGTGGTCGGAGGCCGTCGTGCACCCCGACAGGGCGAGCTCAGCGAGTCCCACGACGGCTGCCGCCCCCACGTCCTCGGCCCCGATGCGCCCCCAGACCGGGTAGAGCTCGGTCAGCCACGGGAACAGCCCGCAGCCGACGGCCCGGCCGCGTGTCAGCCACTGGTAGAGGTGGTGGTGGGTGTTGACCAGCCCGGCGGTGACGATGTCACCGTCGGCGTGCAGCACGCGGTCGCCTGGGAGCGCGGGAACCTCGCCGACGGCGATGATCCGGCCGCCGTCCACCGCGACGTCTCCCGGCCACCTCGCGCCGCGCACCACCAGCCGCCCGGTCACGCCAGCAGCCAACCGGCCCCGAACCGGCCTGTCCAGCGATCACGGCGTACCCGCCGCCAGCCCACACGACGAGAGCGCCCGTGACACCACCCGATCGGGGGGCGGCTCCCCTAGCATCGACCGGTAGGAGGCCGGGGAGTCCGGGACGCGGTCCGGTTACGAGGGAGAGCCATGTCGATCGACTTCACGACGCTCCCCGTGCTGTCCGACGAGCGCCTCGGGGCCGCGGTGGTCGGCCGCAACGACGAGTACTTCGCGCTCGCCGACAACCTGCTCAAGCCCGGGTCGCCCGAGAACGTGCCGGACCGTTTCACCAAGCGCGGCAAGTGGATGGACGGATGGGAGACCCGGCGCCGGCGCACTCCCGGCGTCGACTGGTGCATCATCCGGCTGGGCGCCGCCGGTCTCGTGCGCGGCGTCGTCGTCGACACCGCGCACTTCACCGGCAACTACCCCAAGGAGTGCTGGCTCGAGGGCTGCTCGGTCGACGGCTACCCCTCGGCCGAGGAGCTCGAGGACGCCGAGTGGATGCCGCTCGGTCCGCGCATCCCCCTCTCCGGCGACCACAAGCACCTCGTCAACGTGTCCGTGCCGGCCCGGATCACGCACGTGCGGCTCACCATCTCGCCCGACGGCGGCATCGCCCGGCTGCGGGTGCACGGCGAGCCGGTGCCCGACCCGCGGGACGTGTGGGGCATGCCGCTCGACCTCGCCGCGCTGGAGCACGGCGGGCTCGTCACCGACTGCAGCGACATGTACTTCTCGCACCGCCACAACCTCAACCTCCCGACGTCGCCGCAGTCGATGGCCGACGGGTGGGAGACAAGGCGGCGGCGCGAGCCCGGCAACGACTGGGTCGTCGTGCGACTGGTCGAGGAGGGTGTCGTGCGCATCGCCGAGATCGACACCCGGTTCTTCAAGGGCAACGCCCCCGCGTCCTTCTCGCTCGAGGGTCGGCGGGAGGGCAGCTGGCGCACCCTGCTCGGCGAGACGGCTCTGCGCGCCCACATGCGGCACCGCTTCCGGGTGCCCCCGCACGAGCCCGTCACGCACGCCCGCCTCAACATCTACCCGGACGGCGGCGTCGCGCGGCTTCGGCTGTGGGGGGCGCTGTCCGACCGGGGCGCGGAGTCGCTCGGCCTCCGCTGGCTGAACACCCTCACCCAGCACCACGCCGAGGAGGAGCTGCGGGCCGTGTGCGGCTCGACCCGCTGGGCCCACGAGCTCGCCCGCGGCCGCCCGTTCGGCTCGATGCAGGTGTTGCGCGATGCGGCCGCGGCCGCGTGGGCCGGGCTCGACCGCGACGACTGGCTGCAGGCGTTCTCCGCCCATCCCCGCCTCGGTGAGCGCGGGGACCGCCCGATGAGCGCCTGGTCCCGTGACGAGCAGTCGGGCACCGCCGGAGCCGACGCCGACGTGCTCGCCGCCCTGGAGGCAGAGAACCGTGACTACGAGCAGCGCTTCGGGCACGTCTTCCTGCTGTTCGCCGACGGCCTGAGCGCCGAGGCCATGCTGACCGCCCTGCGCACCCGCATCGGCAACGATGCGGCGACCGAGCTGAGGTTGGCCGCCGACGAGCAGCAGAAGATCACCGACCTGCGCCTCACCAGACTGCTGCGCCCGTGAGCGGCATCACGACGCACGTCCTCGACACGTCCACCGGCCGCCCGGCCTCGGGCCTCGCCGTACGACTGGAGCGCGACGGGGTCGAGCTGTCCGCGGGCCGCACGGACGCCGACGGGCGGTGGGTCGCGCTGCCCGGCGACCGGACGGCCGTCGGCGACTACCGCCTCGTCTTCGCGACCGGTCCGCACTTCGGCGGCGCCGCGTTCCACCCCCAGGTCACGGTCGACTTCTCCGTCGTGGACGCGGCGGAGCACCACCACGTGCCGCTGCTGCTGTCGCCGTTCGGCTACACGACCTACCGCGGCAGCTGACCGCCCGCCGCTCAGCCCTTCCGGCAGGGGAGGCTGACCACGGTCCTGGGCTCGGCGACCTCGGGTCCGTCCAGGTAGGACTCCCACGGCTCGCCGGCCGGGACGTAGCCGTTCACCGCCAGCCAGTCCTCGGCGGCCCGGTAGGCCTCCTCGACCTTGCCGTAGTCCCCGCGGTGCATCACCGTCGCGACCAGGCCTCCGGCCTGCTCCCCCGCGGTCACCCGTCCGGTCGGGCTCACCGGGCCCGTCACGGGGAACCCGGCCTCCACATCGAGCCCATCCCCCGTGACGTGATAGCGGGCGAACGGCGGACCGGCCGGCGACACCTGCTCACCGGCCAGGACCCCCATGACGTCGCCGTAGGCCTGGCCGAGGAAGCCGGGGATCGCCTCGAGAGCCACGTGTCCCCGCACCACGGCGCAGGGTTGCGGTGCCAGCTCCACGAGCTCGACCGTGTAGTCCACGTCATCACTTCCCTGACGTTGCCGGCATCCCAGCTCAGCCTCGGCCGGCGACCTCGCGGCCGCCAGGGGCCGAAGGCCCTGCACGTGGTCTTGCCCGCTGCGGGGCGGTCCGCGATACTCCGGCCTCGTGACAGCCATGGGGGCCAACCGGTACGGCAAGGACGGCATCCGCCTCGTCCTGGTGCGCCGGCACCCTGACCGCCACGACCTGCGCGACCTCACGGTCGATGTGCGCCTCGAAGGTGACTTCGACCGGGCGCACACGGAGGGCGACAACGCGTCCGTGCTGCCGACCGACACGATGCGCTCGACCGTCTACGCCCTGGCCCAGGACCACCTGACCGGCTCGATCGAGGAGTTCGGCGCTGCACTCGGCGAGCGCTTCCTCGCGGCGGCGCCGGCGGCCTCCCTCGCGGAGGTCACCCTGTGCGAGCACGACTGGCAGCGGGTCGCGGCCGCCGGCTCGCCACACCCCCACGCCTTCCGCGGCGGCACGACCGAGCGGGCGACTGCGGTCGTGACCTCGGGGCGTGGCGTCCGGCCGCGGGTCCGCAGCGGGCTCGAAGGGCTGACGGTGCTCAAGACGACGGGGTCCGCCTTCGCCGGCTTCCTCCACGACGAGCTGACGGTGCTGGCCGAGACCGACGACCGCATCCTCGCCACCGACGTGACGGCCCAGTGGGACTACGCCGAGCAGCGCGCCCCGGCGTACGACGAGGTCCGCGCCGCGGCGCGCGAGGCCTTGGTCCTGGCCTTCGCCACTCACGACGCGTCGCAGTCGGTGCAGCACACCCTCTACGTCATGGGCGAAGCCGTGCTCGCGGCGCGACCCGAGATCGCCAGCATCTCGTTGCGCATGCCCAACAAGCACCACGTCCTCGTCGACCTGTCCGGCTTCGGCATCGAGAACGACCACGCGGTCTTCGTCGCCACCGACCGCCCCTTCGGCGTCATCGAGGGAACGGTGCGGCGGGCCTGACGGCGGGCCGACGTGAGCGAGCGGCCTCGGACCGGGACCGCTCGCTCGTCTCGATGTGAATGAGCCGTCACCCCTTCGCGCTCACCGCGGCGCCTGCGCCACATGCTCGTTGACCAGGCCCAGGCTCGTCGTCCCACCTGTGGGCGCCTGGGCCGAGTGCTCCTTCTCCAGCCCGACGCTCGAGGCCGCCCAGCCGCCTGGCGCCTGCGCCAGGTGCTCGTTGGCGAGGCTCGTGCCGGAGCGGAGGGTCACGAGCTGCTGGCTCAGACCTTGCGCCTGCTGCTGAGCGAAGGCCAGGTCACTCTGCAGCACGGAGACGTCACTGCGCAGCGAGTCGACGTCGCCGGCGTTGTTCACGGACATGCCGAGCGCGACACCGGCAGCCACGGCGACCAGGCCGGCAGCACCGAACCCCACGATCCTCGGCCACATCTTCGCCTTGCGGACCGGCTGGACGGGAAGGGTGACCTTCTCCTCGACGTACGGCTCCCTGACCGGGGGCTCGCGAATCATCGTTGTCACCGCCCTCACCTCCAAGGAGAGAGGGGATGGAGAGCGGCCCGACTGGTCGTTCTCGCTCCCATCTACAGTCTCGTCAGAGGGCAGGACCATCGACAGGGTCCAACGTCCCCGGGAGATCATTCAGGTCGTGAGCGCCTCCAACCGCTCGCGGTACAGACCCGACGCCGCCGCGACCTCGGGCTCGTCGAGCGCGCCGCTGTCGAGTCCCCGCAACAGGTAGCCGGCGAGCGAGCGCGCCGTGGCCGGCTCGTCGAGCACGCCACCGGTCGACCGGCGGACGTAGGCCCGCAGCCGGGCCCCCGACACGGCCAGCCCCTCCCGGTAGAACGCGAACGTCGCCGCGTAGCGGCTGACGAGCTGCGACGGGTGCAGGTCCCAGCCCTGATAGATCCCGCGCTCCAGAGAGCGGCGGACCAGTCGCAGGTGCAGCCGCCAGGCCTCTCTCACGGCGCCACGTCCGCCGACGGGTAGCACGTTGGACGAGCCATCCACGACCCGCAGACCGGTCACCGCCGCGGCCACCTGCATCACCGCCTTGGCGTGGTCGGCGACCGGGTGGTCGAGAGACTGGTGGGGCGCCCCGACGCCCAGCGCGGTGCTGTAGTCGTACGTGCCGTAGTGCAGCCCGGCGCAGCGGGGGCCGGCGGCGGCCGCGATCTGGTCCATCCGCGCGACCGCCTCGGGCGTCTCGACCTGGAGCTCGAACCGCAACGGGGCCCCGCCGACGGACTCGTCGACCGCCTCGCACACGTCCCGCACCGCCTGCACCTGCTCCGGGCCGGTGACCTTCGGCAAGGTGACGACGAAGCCCTCGGGCACCCGACCGCAGGCGGAGAGCAGGAGGTCGAGGGTACGCAGTGCCCGGGCCCGCGTCGACGGCTCGAAGCTCTTGATCCGGATGCCGCAACCCGTCGTCGCCGGGTGGCGGAGCTCCTCCCCCACCCGCACGGCCGCCGCGTCCTCCTCGTCGTCGGGCCGCCGGCCGTAGCCATCCTCGAAGTCGACCCGCAGGTCCTCAACCGGCTCCCGCTCGAGCTTGGCGGCGACGCGGTCGACGATGGCCTCCGTCACGCCCAGGGAGGCGAGCACATCGCCGTGCGCACGCAGGGCGGCCAGCGCCACCTCGCCCCACTCGGCGGCGGTGCCCGCCGAGAACGCGTCGGCCGGGACGTAGGCGGTGTGCACCGGCTGGCGGCCGCCGACCGGTGCGGCCGCTGCCGCGAGGTCCGCGTCAGCGGCCGACAGCCGCTCGTCCAGGCGACCCGCCAGCCCCGGCGGGAGCGCCCCGGCCCGCCTCACCCCAGGGTGAGCCGGTAGGCCTGCCAGGCGTCGCTCATGCGCTGGGCCTGACCCGCGGTGAACATGTCCATGCAGTTGTCCTGCGAG
>DASVBJ010000069.1:0-8020 GCA_036375895.1 Actinomycetes bacterium
AGGTGCGGTGCGACGTTGTCGTCGAGCGGCACGGCGACGGCGACGGTGCCCTCCTCCTCCCCCACGAAGAGCGCCGGGTCGTTCGAGTCGGCGAACCCCACGGCCTCGACCCCGGCCTGGGCGGCCGCACCCGCCCAGCCGTGGTCGGCGAACACGAGGTCCGGCGCGCGCTCGCCGGCGTCCGCCAGGGCGGCGAGGATGCGGCGCATGGGACGGGGCGAGTGGCTGTGGTTGAGCTCTCCCTTGGAGCTGAGCATGGCGACGCCGCCGACGTAGCGGATCTCCCGGTAGAGCCGACCCTGCCGGGTGACCTTCTCGAAGCCCCAGCCCGCGGCCGGAGTGAGGACCTCGGCGCCCGCGTCGCGCAGCGCCGCGGCCACCGCGAGGTGCACCGGCAGCAGCCCCGCCGGGTGACCGGTCGCCACCACCACCCGCGCCCCGGGCCGGGCCACGGCCCGCAGCCGGTCGGCCATCCGGTCCAGCGCCCCCAGCGTGAGGTCGGGGTCGATCCGGTCCTGGCCGCGCAGCCGGCGGGGGTCGGGCGAGACCCCGCAGCGGCGGGCCATCAGCCCGAGAACGTCCCCCAGGGACCACCGACCGACCGGCTTCAACCCGAACATCGCCTTGGGCACGCGGCCCGCGAACATGCCGTACTTCAGCAGGTTGTCCTCACGGGTGGTGGCCACGTCCCCCGCGATCCGGTGCCGCACCAGGTGGTGACGCACGGCGTCCGGGTCGGGGTGAGGGTGCTCGCTCATGGCCCGACCATCCTCACAGGTCGAGCAGGGCGCCGAGTCCGTGGGCCGGGAAGACCGCCTGCTGGGTTGCCCGCACAGCCCGGTCGACCGCGTCGGCGGGGTCGTAGCCCTCGGACCAGTCGCGCCAGCGCGGCGTGGCACCGTCGGTCATGCGCTGCGGCGCCGGGACGCCGAGCCGCTCGGTCACGTAGACGCGCCAGTCCTCGGGCGTCTCGGTCGTCGGCGGCACCGGATGGCCCACCGCCTCCCCGACGAGATGCGCCCACGCGCGCGGCACCACCTCGACGACCTCGTACCCACCGCCACCGGTCGCGAGCCAGCGACCGTCCGTGTAGCGGTGCGCGAGGTGGTGCAGGGCGGCGTACGACGTGCGCTGGGCGTCGACCGTCAGGGCGAGGTGGGCGAGCGGGTCGAGGACGTGGCTGTCGCACCCGTGCTGGCTGACGAGGACCTGCGGCTTGAACTCGTCGAGCAGGGGCGGGACGACCGCGTGGAAGGCGCGCAGCCACGGCCCGTCCGCCGTGCCCGGAGGGAGGGCGACGTTGACGGCGAGCCCCTCGGCGGCCGGCCCCCCGGAGTCCTCGGGGAACCCGGTGCCGGGGAACAGGTAGCGCCCGCTCTCGTGCAGGGAGACGGTCAGCACCCGGGGGTCGTCCCAGAAGGCCCGTTCCACCCCGTCGCCGTGGTGGACGTCGACGTCGACATAGGCGATGCGCTCGGCGCCCTGCTCGAGCATCCAGGCGATCGCGATCGCCGGGTCGTTGTAGACGCAGAACCCGCTGGCGGCACCCGGCATGGCGTGGTGCAGGCCACCCGCGATGTTGACCGCGTGCTCTGCCCGGCCCGTCCAGACAGCCTCCGCCGCCGACACGGAGGCGCCGACGATCAGGGCCGAGACGTCGTGCATGCCGGCGAAGGCCGGAGTGTCGGGGGTGCCCAGGCCGCGCCCCAGGTCGGGTCGGCGCGGGTCGGCACTCACCCGGCGTACCGCCTCGATGTAGGCGGGCTCGTGCACGAGGCCTAGCAGGTCGTCGCTGGCGTGCTGGGGTCGGACGACCTGAACCCCGGCGTGGTCCAGGAGGCCGAGCGAGCGGGCCAGCCGCATCGTGAGATCGACGCGGACCGGGTTCATGGGGTGGGTCGGGCCGAAGTCGTACGCGATGAGCCCCTCGTCCCACGGCAGCACCACCGACCGGCTCATGACCGCACGCTACCCGCCGGGCCGCCTCACCAGGGCCGAGGCACCCGGAGCACTGCGGCCAGCAGCCGGACCCTGGTCATTCGGCACGCAGCGCCACCACAGGGTCGAGCCGACCTGCCCGCCGAGCCGGTGCCACCCCGAAGAACACCCCGACCGCGGCCGACACCCCGAACGCCAGCGCCGGTGACCACCACGCGATGACGGCGGGTAAGGGCGAGAGCGCGTCCGCGAGCAGCGACGCTCCCACGCCGAGGCCGATGCCGATGACACCACCGACGACACACAGCAGCACCGCTTCGATGAGGACCTGCAGGAGGATGTCGCGCTGTCGAGCCCCCAGCGCCTTGCGCAGGCCGATCTCCCGGGTTCTCTCGCGGACGCTCACCAGCATGATGTTCGAGACGCCGACGCCGCCGACCAGCAGCGAGATCGCCGCGATGGCCGACAGCACGAGGGTGAGCAGGCCGAGGATGCGCCCGATCGTGCCGAGGATCTGGGTCTGCGTGACCGCGGAGAACTCCTCCCCGGCGTACTTGTCCTGAAGGGCCGCGACCAGGCGCCGCTGCAGACCGGGTACGGCGTCGGAGGTCGGTGCCTTCACCGCCAGGCCGTCGATGCGCTCGACCCCGAAGAGCCGCTGGGCCGCGGTCACCGGGATGTGCACCTCGGCGTCGCGGTCCACGCCGAACGTCGAGCCGACCTTCGCGAACACCCCGACGACGCGGAACCGGACACCGGCGATCGAGATCTGCCGTCCCAGCGGATCGACGTCGCCGAACACCCGACGGGCCGCGGTGGAGCCGAGCACCGCGACCCGCCGCCGGGTGTCGACGTCCGCCGAGGTGATGTAGTCGCCCCGCGCCAGCGGGCGGTTGAAGACGTTGGGGACGCTCTCGTTGACGCCGTTGACCGTGACGAAGGCCTGCCGCGTCCCCACCCGGACGTTCTCGCCGGAGGAGATGGACACGGCCACCCGGTTGCGGTCCCCCACGACCCTGCCGAGCAGGTCGACGTCCGCGAGGGTGAGCCGGCTCAGGGTGGGAGCGGACCCGAGCTCGAACTTGCCCGGCACCACGATGATGATGTTCGAGCCGAGGCCCTCGACCTGCTGCTCGACCTCACGCTTGGCCCCGCTCCCGATGGCCACGAGGATCACCACCGCCGCCACGCCGATGATGACGCCGAGCATGGTGAGGACGCTGCGCAGGCGGTTGGCCCGCAGCGCCTCCAGCGCGACGCGGAACGCCTCGGCGCCCCTCATCGGGCCCCGGCGGCGGAGGTGTCCGCCTCGATCAGCCCGTCGCGGACGTAGATGCGGCGGCGGGCCTGGGCGGCCACGTCGGCGTCGTGCGTGACGACGACGACGGCGACTCCGCGCTCGGCGTTGAGCCGGCCGAGGATGCCCAGCACCTCCTCGCCGCTGCGGGTGTCGAGATTGCCCGTGGGCTCGTCCGCCAGCAGCACGGCCGGGTCGGTGACCAGTGCACGAGCGATGGCCACCCGTTGCTGCTCGCCGCCTGACAGCTGACCCGGTCGGTGGCCGAGCCGGTGGCCGAGCCCGACGGCCTCCAGCGCCTCGATCGCCCGACGGCGGCGCTCGGCCCGGCGTACCCCCCGGTAGACCAGCGGCAGGGCGACGTTCTCGACCGCGCTGGTCCGCGCGAGCAGCTGGAAGGCCTGGAAGACGAAGCCGATGGTGTGGTTGCGCAGCTCGGCCAGCTCGGCGTCGGACATCCGGTCGACGTCGCGGCCGCCGACGCGCAGGGCACCCGCGGTCGGCCGGTCGAGACAGCCGAGCAGGTGCATGAGGGTCGACTTGCCGGAGCCGGACGGGCCGATGATCGCGACGTACTCGCCCGGGTCGATGCGCAGCGTGACGCCACGCAGGGCCTCGACCGCCAGCCCGTCGAGCTGGTAGCTGCGCCGGACGTCGACCGCCTCGACCGCCGCGTCCGTCACGTCACCTTCTGCCCGGCGTGGACCCGGTCGGCGCCACGGACCACCAGGCGTTCGCCCCCCTTGAGCCCCTCGACGACCTCGACCTCGTCCCGGCCCTGCGCGCCGACCCGCACCAGCCGCTTCTCCGCCAGCCCGCCCCGGACCACCCACACCGCGTCCCGGCGCCCGTCGCGGAAAACCGCGGCGGCCGGCACGGCGAGCACGTCGCGTGCGACCCGCACCTTCAGGTCGACGACCGCGCTCATGCCCGGCCGGGGCCGGGGGGCGACCGACCCGTCCGCGGACGTGCCACGGCCGAGGGCGAGCCGCACGACGTAGGTCACACCGCCGCGGGTGGACGTGGTGGGTGCCGGGTCGATGGTGGTGACGGTGGCGGGGTACGTCGCGTCCGGCACCGCGTCGAGGTCGGCGTCGGCCGGGACTCCGGACTTGACGAGCAGCACATCGGTCTCGTCCACCTGGGCGGTGAGCGACAGGGTCGACACGTCCGTCACCGTGAGCAGCGCCTGGCCGCTGTGCACCGGCTGACCGGTGGTCAGCGTGCCGGTCACCGTCGTCGATGAGGCGCCCGAGCCCAGCAGCGACCCGGCCTGGCTCTGTACAGACTCCGGAAGCTGGGACAGGAGGTCCTGGCTGCTCGAGCCGCCCTGCGGGACACCCGAGAGGGAGACGGTGCCGCCGATGGGCGCACGCACGGTGAGGGCGGCGACCGTGCGCTCGGCGGCGTCGACCGCGGCGCGGGTCTGCACCCGCTGCGCGGAGGACAGCGACGACAGCGCGGCAGAGAGGCTGCCGAGGCCGGCCTCGAACCGCTGGATCGCGTCCTGTGCCCGGGCCTGCGCGGCGGCGTACTGGGCCTGCGAGGCCTCCAGGGCGGCGAGCGCCTGCGCGCGCAGCGTGGGGTCGGGGATGCGGGTCGCGGACCTGCGGGCCCGCTCGAAGGCCGCACTCGCCGCGGCGTCGGCCTGCTGTTGCTGCGCCGAGAGGCCGCCGGCCGGCAGCGACACGTTGCCTGCGGAGGCCGCCTCGGCGTCGGCCCTCCGCGCGTTCTCCAGCTGTCGCTGCGCCGACGGCGAGTCGATGCGCAGGAGCAGCGCACCCGCGCGCACGACCTGTCCCTCGCGGACGGCGAGCTCCGCGACGGTGCCGTCAGCCGCGGCACTGACCGTGGCGGACGCCTTCGCGCTGACCGTCGCCGGGGCCTCGACCACCTCGGTGACGGTGGACCGGCCGACCGTGCCGAGCCGGATGCCGGAGTCGCCACCCCCGCCGCAGGCGCTGACGACGGTGACGAGCAGCAGCGCGACACCGGTCGTCCGCAGGCAGCGCTCCACCCGATCATCGTAGGTTTGGCATCGGCCGCCCGCAGGCGGCTTGACCTGGCCCGAGGCCCCCGAAGGAGCCCGCCCGTGCTGCACCTGCGTCTCATCGTGCCGGCGGAGCACAGCGAGGCGGTCGACAGCTGCCTGGCCGACGCGCCCGGCGTCACCAACGTGGTCTGCCTGCGGGGCGCGGCCGTCGACCCCGCGGGCGACCTGGTGATCTGCGACGTGGCGCGCGAGTCGGCGAGCGCGGTGATCGAGCAGCTGCGCGGGCTCGGACTGGACCGAGCCGGGTCGATCGCCGTGGAGGAGGTGGACGTCTCGCTGTCGCGAGCGGCCCGGGAGGCGGAGCGCCGGGCGCCCGGGTTCGGCACCGACGCGGTGGTCTGGGAGGAGGTCGAGGCACGCACGACCGAGGAGTCGACGCTGTCAGTGACCTACCTCGTGTTCATGAGCGTGGCGATGATGATCGCGGGCGTCGGCCTCCTCCTCGACCAGCCGATCCTCATCGTCGGTGCCATGGTGGTCGGGCCGGAGTTCGGACCGCTGGCGGGGCTGTGCGTCGGGATCGTGCAGCGACGGTCCACGGAGGCCAAGCGGTCGCTCGCCGCCCTGCTGGCGGGCTTCCCGGTCGGCATGGCCGTGACGATGCTGTTCACCTGGGGGCTCACGGCCGCCGGGCTGCTCGACCGGTCGATGCTCGTGACCGACAGGCCGATGACCGAGTTCATCTACAAGCCGGACGCCCTGTCCTTCGTGGTCGCGTTCCTCGCCGGCGTCGCCGGGATGCTGTCCCTCACGTCGGCGAAGTCGGGTGCCCTGGTCGGCGTGCTGATCTCGGTCACCACGGTGCCGGCGGCGTCCAACGTCGCCGTCGCCACGGCGTACGGCGTCTTCCGCGAGGCAGCGGGCAGCGCCCTGCAGCTCGGGATCAACCTCGGCGGGATCGCGCTCGCCGGCACGCTGACGCTGCTGGTGCAGCGGCAGGTGTGGCGGCAGGTGCAGGAGCGTCGGTCCCCGGACTGAGCGTGTTCACTCCCCGCCGGCGAGCTCGCGTCCCCGGTCGCGGGCGGCCTCCAGCGCGGCGAGGAACGCCGCCCGCACGCCGTGGTTCTCCAGCTCCCGGATCGCGTTGATCGTGGTGCCGGCCGGCGAGGTCACGGCTTCCCGCAGCGTCACCGGGTGCTCCCCCGAGTCGCGCAGCATGACCGCCGAGCCGATCGCGGTCTGCACGATGAGGTCGTGGGCGACGCTGCGCGGGAGCCCGAGCAGGATGCCTGCGTCGACCATCGCCTCGACGAGGTAGAAGAAGTACGCCGGGCCGCTGCCCGACAGCGCGGTGACCGCGTCCTGCTGGGACTCGGGGACCCGGATCGTCTTGCCCACCGGGGCGAAGATCTCCTCGGTGTGGCGCAGGTGCTCCTCCGCGGCATGGGACCCGGCCGAGATGGCGCTCATCGCCTCGTCCACGAGCACCGGAGTGTTGGACATGACCCGGACCACCGGGGTCCCCTCGGCCAGCCGGCGTTCGATGAACGCCGTGGTGATGCCTGCCGCGACGGACACGACCAGCCGGTCTGCGGGCACGTGCGGAGCAAGCTCGGCGAGGAGTGCGCCCATGTCCTGCGGCTTGACCGTGAGGATCAGCGTCCCGGCCTCGGCCGCCGCCTCGGCATTGGTGACGACCCGCACGCCGTAGCGCTCGCGGAGCAGCTCGGCGCGCTCGGCCCGGCGGGCTGTCACGATCACGTCCTCGACGCGGCGGCCGCCGCGCAACATGCCGGAGAGCAGCGCCTCCCCCATCTTCCCGGCGCCGATGACCGCCACCCGCTGCCCAGACGTCATGTCACCCCTTCGTCGAGACCGCCCTCAGGAAGAAGCCGAGGTTGGCCGGCCGCTCTGCCATCCGGCGCACCAGGTAGCCGTACCACTCGTCGCCGTAGGGCACGTACACGCGCATCTTCTCCCCGCGAGCGGCCAGCCGCTCCTGCTCCAGCGGGCGGATGCCGTAGAGCATCTGGTACTCGTAGCTGCCCTGTGGGCGGTGGTTGCGACGGACGAGCTCTTCGGTGATCGCAACCATCCGTGGGTCGTGCGTGGCGACCATCGGGTAGCCGGACCCGGCCATCAGCACCTTCAGGCAGCGCACGTACGAGAGCGCGACCTCGCCCTTGCTCTGGTAGGCGACGGACTCGGGCTCCTTGTAGGCGCCCTTGCACAGCCGCACCCGTGAGCCGTCGTGGGCCAGGTCACGGCAGTCGGCCTCGGTGCGCCGCAGGTAGGCCTGCAGCACGGCACCGGTCTCCGGGAAGTCCTTCCGCAGCTCGCGCAGGATGCCCAGCGTCGAGTCGGTGGTGGTGTGGTCCTCCATGTCGAGGGTGACGGTCGTGCCGGCCGACCGGGCGGCCTCGCAGATCGCGTAGGCGTTGTCCAGGGCGAGCCGCTCGCCGTCGCCGGGCAGCGCCTGACCCACCGCCGACAGCTTGACGGAGACCTCCGCACCCGAGGTCAGGCCGTCGTCGGCGAGCAGCTTGAGCAGGGTCAGGTAGGCGTCCCTCGTCGCCTCGGCCTGGGCGCGCTCGACGGTGTCCTCGCCGAGGTGGTCGAGGGTGACCAGGCGGCCGCTGTCGACCAGCTCGCGAGTCGTGGCGACCGCCTGCTCGGCGGTCGTGCCGGCGACGAAACGGGTCACCACGCCGCGCGAGACCGGGGCGGTCTCCACGAGGTGGCGCACGCGACCGCTGCGGGACATCGAGAGCAGGGCTCGCCGGAGCACGGAT
>DASVBJ010000121.1:0-3526 GCA_036375895.1 Actinomycetes bacterium
CGGGCAGCCGCGGCTGGGCGTGGTCGAGGAAGCAGCCGACCACCTCCAGCCCGGGGCGGAGCCGTCGTACCCGGTCGAGCATCGCCTCCACCGAGCGGGCAGCCGCCGGGTCGCGGCTCCCGTGCGCCACCGCCACGAGGGCGGGCGGCGTCACCCGAGCACCTCGGCGAGGTCGACCACGCGACCCACCACGAGGATGCCCGGGGGGCGTACGCCGCGTTCGCGGGCGAGCGCCGCGATCGTCGCGACGGTGCCCACCGTGGTGCGCTGCTGCGGAGTGCAGCCGGACTCGACGACGGCGGCCGGTGTGTCCGGCGCCATCCCGTGAGCGACCAGCGCGGTCGTCGCGTCGGCGAGGGCGCTCACCGCCATCAGCAGCACCAGCGTGCCGTCCAGCCGGGACAGGGTGGCCCAGTCGAGTCCCTCGTGCCCGGACGCGACGGTGACCTGACGGGACCGGCCACGGTGGGTCACCGGGATGCCGGCCGCGGCCGGGACGGCGACGGCGCTGGTGACGCCGGGCACGACCTCCACCGGCACGCCCGCTGCCAGGCAGGCGAGCGCCTCCTCGCCGCCCCGCCCGAGCACGAACGGGTCGCCGCCCTTGAGCCGGACCACGCGGCGACCGGCCTGGGCATGTTCGACGATCGCCGCGTTGATCTGCTCCTGGGGCATCGGGTGGTTGCCCGCGGTCTTGCCGGCGTCGACCACCAGGACGTCGGGGTCGAGCTCGTCGAGCAGCGCGCGCGGGGCCAGCCGGTCGACCACCACGACGTCGGCCTCGGCCAGCAGCCGGCGACCCCGGGTCGTGATCAGCCCGGGGTCACCGGGTCCGCCCCCGACCAGGGCGACCGAGCCGGCCGCGGCCGGGCGGTGGTGCCGGAGCGGCAGCGCTCCCGTGTCGAGGCCGGCGGCCACCGCGTCGCGCAGCCGGCGGGCGCGGCGCGGGTCGCCTCCGGCGGTGACCGAGACGACGACGTCGCCGGCCCGGGCCACGGCAGGCGTCCAGGCCGCGGAGTGCTGCGCGTCGTCAGCACGGACGCACCACACCCGCCGCGTCTCGGCCTCGGTGGCGACGGCCTGGTCGACCAGCCGGTCGCCGGTCGCGGTATGCACGAGCCAGGCGTCCCGCAGGTCGCCGTCGGCGTAGTCGCGCGGCAGCCAGCGGATCCTGTCCTCGGCGGCCAGGTCGGCGAGATCCTCGCAGAGCGCCGGTGCCACGACGACGACGTCGGCGCCGGCGGCCAGCAGACCGGTCGTACGCCGGGCGGCCACCGGGCCGCCACCCACGACGATCACCCGCCGCCCGGCCAGGTCGAGCGAGAGCGGGTACGTCGGGCTCATGCCGTCTCCGCGTGCAGGCCGCGACCGCGCAGCACCCGCCGCTCCACCGGTGCGAAGACCAGCAGCTCGACGGCGATGCCGACCACCAGGATCAGCAGGATCGCCAGGACGACCACGCTCATGTCCGAGAGCTCGCGGCCCTGCTGCAGCAGCGCCCCGAGCCCGAAGCCGATCTGGCCGCCGACCGCGATGATCTCCGCGGCCATCAACGACCGCCACGAGAACGCCCAGCCCTGCTTGAGACCGGCGAGGTAGCCCGGCAGGGCCGCAGGCAGGATGACGTGCCGCACCATCGCGAGCCGACCTGCGCCCAGCACCCGTCCGACCCGGCGGTAGAGCGGCGGCACCTGGTCGACGCCGGCGACCAGGCCGTTGACGATCGACGGCACGGCGCCCATCAGGATCACGAAGTAGACGGTCGCGTCCGACAGCCCGAACCAGATGATGCCGGCGGGGACCCAGGCGACCGATGGGAGCACCTGCAGGCCGGTGACGAGCGGGCCGATCGCGGTGCGCACCGGCCGGACCCTGGCGACCACGACACCGAGCGGCGTGCCGACGGCGACGGCCACGACGAACCCCAGGACGCCGCGCTCGAGGCTCGTGCTGAACGCCTTCTGCGCGTCGCCCCGGCTCCACGCGTCGACGAAGGCCCGCCAGACGTCGAGCGGGCCGGGCAGCAGGTAGACCGGCTTCACCTCGGCCCAGACGAGCCCCTGCCACACGGTGAGCACCAGCCCGACGGCGATTAGCGGCGGCACGCTTGCCCGTACCGCCCCGCGGAGCCCTCCGGCCTCCGGGACGTACGACGCCTGCAGCGCGTCCAGTCCCGCCTCGAGCCGGTCGGTGTCCTCGGCGCCGCGCGCCGGGTCGGCGGGTTGCCGCAGGGTCGTGTCACGCGGCATGGCGGCGGATCTCCCTGCGCAGGTGGTCGGTGATCTCGACCGACAGCCCGGCCACGGCCGGGGTCTCGATGCGGCGCTGGCCGGGGATGTCCACGTCCCACTCACGGACGATGCGACCGGGGCGCGACGACATGAGCAGCACCCGCTCGCCGAGCCGCACCGCCTCTCGCACGTTGTGCGTCACGAACACCACGGTGCGGCCGGTCTCGTGCCACACCCGTTCCAGCTCGTCGTGCAGCACGTCCCGGGTGATGGCGTCCAGGGCGGCGAACGGCTCGTCCATCAGCAGCACCTCGCGGTCCTGCGCGAGCGAGCGGGCCAGCGCGACCCGCTGGCGCATGCCCCCGGACAGCTCGTGCACCCGCTTGTCGCCGGCTCCGGAGAGCCGCACCAGCGCGAGCAGCTCGGCGGCCCGGTCGCGACGTTCGCGCTTGGGCATCCCGCGCAGCCGCAGAGCCAGCTCGACGTTGCCCGACGCGGTGAGCCAGGGGAAGAGCGCCGGCTCCTGGAACATCAGCGCCGCCCGGTCGCCGGCCACCTCGACCGAGCCCGCTGTCACCGGCTCCAGGCCGGCGACGACGTTGAGCAGCGTCGACTTGCCGCAGCCGGACGCGCCGAGCAGGCAGACGAACGCGCCGCGGGGGATCGTCAGGTCGATGCCGTCGAGCACCAGCGGGCCGGACTTGCCGAACCGCTTGCCCACACCGGTGAGCCGGACCGCGAGGTCGGCGTCGGCGGTCCGGCTCGCCGCAGCTGCAGCCGTGGTCGTGCCGCGGTGTGTGCCCATCGTCTAGTCCTCGCCGAGCCCGGCCGCCGAGACCGGCGGCCTGCCCTTCTCCTGGAGCACCTTGTTGAGCAGGCGCAGGTCGTAGATGCCGGTCAGGGACGCCCGCCGGGTGACGCCCGCCGTGACGCCGTCGGAGAGCAGCCTCGGCAGCGTCCCCGCGAGCGGGTCGCTGGTCACCTCGATGCCGGCGAACGCCCGCCCGATGACCGGGCCGGACAGCGGCTTGCCGCTCGCCTCGGCGATCTGGTCGTTGACGACCTGCTGGGCCTCGGCCCGGTGTGCGCCGATCCAGTCGATCGAGTCGAGGTTGGCCCGCAGCAGCGCCTCCACGGTCTGCGGGTGCTCCTCGAGGAACCGCGTCGACACCACGAGGTGGGTCGTGAGGAACCTGCCGCCGGGCCACAGCGACCTCTCGTCCACCAGCACCTTGGCGCCGGCGTCCAGCACCAGGCGGGACGCCCACGGCTCCGGCAGCCACGCGCCGTCCAGC
>DASVBJ010000126.1:0-7499 GCA_036375895.1 Actinomycetes bacterium
GAGGGTCAACGGGCCGTTGGCCGTCGCCGCCTCAATGGCCTCCAGCGGCGTCATCCCGGCCTCGACGAGCAAGGGCAGCTCGCGTCCGTTCCGCCCCCAGGAGGCGGGCAGATCACTGCCGCTGTAGGCAATGTCGGTCCCCGCGGCAATGGTGACCCCGCGCTCGTGGGCCATGGCCACGGCCGCGGCGTGTCTGTCGGCGATTGCGGCAATCTTCGTGCTCGCGTACGGCGGCAGCTGATCGCTCGCGAGAGTCTCCGCGATGATCGTGCGCGTGGGCACCAGGAGGGCTCCGGTCTCGCGCATGGCGTCGCACACCTCCTCATCGAGGTAGGTGCCACGTCGCCCGGCGCACGCTCATGCAGCACAGAGTGAAGTGCGGATTGCCGATGGGCGCGTGGGTGTCAGATGTCTAGCGGGACGGTCCACCTCGGCCCGTTACTCGGGCTGGTCTTCAGCATGCACGTCACAGTCGCATGCCGAGCTCCGGCCGGCCACGCCCCTTCAAATAGCCTGCGACCATGAGCGAGGGCGCACGGGCTGTCGTGGCCGGCTGGAACGGGTTCATCGGACGCCGTCTCGTCGATGATCTCGCCGCTCGCGGATACGACGTCGCACGCGTCGGGCGCAATGGCCCGGATGGTCGGTGGGGCGATCCCACAACGCTCGCCGGTCTCGTCGACGGCGCGGCCCTGGTTGTGAACCTGGCTGGCAAGAGCGTGGGCTGCCGCTACACCGAAAGGAACCGGGACGAGATCCTGCGCTCACGTGTGGCCACGACACGGCAGCTGCGGAAGGCGATCGCCGCTGCTGAGGAACCGCCGCAACTGTGGCTCAACGCCAGCACCGCGACGATCTATCGCTACGCCCTCGACCGCCCACAGACCGAGTCCGAGGGCGAGCTCGGCACGGGCTTCTCGGTCGACGTGGCGCGCAGTTGGGAGCGGGAGCTCTTCGCCGGCGACCTGCCGGGCACGCGCCGCGTGGCGTTGCGCATGGCCATCGTGCTCGGCGGACCGGCCTCCGACTTGCTCGCCCGGATCGCCCGGCTGGGTGTCGGCGGCGCGCAGTACGACGGCTGGTGGTTCCAGCACCGCCGCTACCGCGGCATCGGCGACGACCCCACGGGCGGGCCGGTGCCGATCCACCACTCGCACGGTCGGCAGAAGTTCTCCTGGATCCACATCGACGACGTTCTGGCTGCCATCCGTTTCCTTGAGCAGCGGGATGACCTTGACGGTCCGGTGAACCTCTCATCGCCGAACCCGAGTGACAACCGAACCCTGATGACCCATCTACGTCGCACGGTGGGCATGCCGATCGGCCTCCCCGTGCCGCGGTGGCTGCTGGAGCCCGCGTTATGGGCGCTTCGCAACGAGTCCGAGCTCGTGCTGAAGAGCCGGTGGGTGTTGCCGGATCGGCTCACATCCGCCGGGTTCGAGTTCCGCTGGCCGCAGCTCGGTCCCGCCCTTGACGACACCGTCGTCTCGCGTCCTCGGACGGCGCACGCCGACGCTCACGTCAGCCCTGACGTACGTTAGACAGCCGGCCGTCCTCGCCGTCGATGTCCGTAGTCGACGATGTCGATTTCTGTGCCACGGTTCCGACGTTCGGGTATGAAGGTGGCCGATCGGCCGCCGCCAGGAGCAGGAGAACCCGATGAAGTACGTCATTCTGATCCACTCCAACCCGCAGCCGTGGGGTCACCCGACGAGCGACCACACCAGGGAGTACCAGGCGTTGCCGGCCCAGCAGCAGAAAGATCTTGGGGCTCGGTGGGAGAAGGTGTTCGGCGACGCCGATGCCAAGGGCGAGATCATCTACGGGTGCGCGCTGGGCGACCCGACATCCTCGCGGGTGTTCCACTTCCAGGGCGAGCCGGTTCCGATCGACGGTCCCTACGCCGAGAGCAAGGAGCACCTGGCCGGCTTCTTCCTGATCGACGTGGAGTCCCAGGAGCGTGCCGAGGAGATCGCCGCTGCATTCTCGTGCCCGGGCGACACGATCGAGCTCCGGCCGACGATGCGACCGGGCTGCGAGTCCTGACTTCTGTGCCCACCGAGATCGGGGACGTGTGGCGCCGCGAGGCGCCACACGTCCTCGCGGCGCTGCTGCGAGGCGGATCCGTCCTGGAGGACTGCGAGGACGCAGCTCAGGAGGCGTTGCTCGCCGCCGCCGAACAGTGGCCCCATGACGGCGTGCCACAGAACCCGCGCGGATGGTTGATCCGGGTCGCCTCCCGCCGCCTGATCGACGCCCACAGGGCGAACGCCGCCCGCACCAACCGGGAGGTCCACGAGGAGACGTCGAGGGCCGTGCTGTGGAGCGAGCGCACCGGGGATCACGACGACTCCCTCCAGATGCTCGTGCTGTGCTGCCACCCCAGCCTCAGCACCGCCTCGGCCGTCGCCCTCACGCTGCGAGCAGTCGCCGGATTGACCACCCGAGAGATCGCGGCAGGGCTTCTGGTGCCCGAGACCACGGCCGCCCAGCGGATCAGCCGAGCCAAGGCCACCCTGCGCGCACAAGGTGCCCGGTTCGGCACCGTCGAGGCACCAGAGCTGCCCCAACGCCTGCACGCTGTCCGGCACGTGCTGCACCTGATCTTCACCACCGGAGCCGCTCCACCTTCCGGCGGTGAGGTCATCAACCATGACTTGGTCACCGAGGCCATACGGCTCACCGAACGGCTACACCGGGCGCTGCCTCGCGACCCCGAGACCATGGGACTGCTCGCCCTGATGCTGCTGGTGGAAGCGCGGGCCGCGGCGCGCACGCGAGACGGGATCCTGATCCCCCTGGCCGAGCAGGACCGGGCGGTGTGGGACCAGGAGAAGATCGCGCGCGGGGTTTCCCTGCTCGAGGCAGCGCTCCCGAGCGGCCCGGTCGGACCCTTCCAGCTTCAGGCTGCGATCGCGGCCGTGCACGCCACAGCCGAAACGCTGCAATCCACTGACTGGGCCCAGATCCACGAGCTCTACCGGATGCTGCTCACCGTGGCACCCAGTCCCGCCGCTGCGCTCGGGGCTGCCATCGCCCTCAGTGAGCTGGACGGACCCGCTGCCGGACTGGAAGCGCTACGGCCCCTCCTGACAGCACGCCCGCGAGACCACCGCATCCTCGCCGCTGTCGCGCACCTACTGGACGCCCTGGGAAGCCCGGAAGCCGCGGACGCCTACCAGCGGGCGGCCACCCTCACCGACTCCATCCCCGAACAGCGCTACCTCAACGCCAAAGCCCAACAGGCGCGAAACTGACCTCTGCCACACCCAAGCCATACGCGCGTTCAAGCCGCAGAGAAAAGCGCGGCAGCGGCCCCGGGCTACGCCTCGACCGGCTCCTCGACCCGCTCGGGTGCCACCTCGACGAGCCGGCGCAGCAGCGCGTGGTCCCCGTGGACCGAGACGTGGTCGAGGCTCCGGTCGACGAACAGCTCGTAGATGCCGAGGGCGTCACCCTCCACGACGACGTCGGGGTCCTCGACGGGGCCCGGTAGGGCCTCGCCGTCGACCAGGCAGGCGATCTCGTCCCCGATACGGAACTCGAACCGGCCGGGTGGCGCGATCGGGGCGAGCACCGCGTCCAGCGCGTTCACCAGCCAGCCGGGGAAGAGCTCGTCCTCATCGGTCGGCGGCCCGAGCGAGCGGGCGCCCCACAGCGCCAGCTCCCGGATGGCCCCCTTCAGGTCGCGGCCGTACTCGGTGAGCTCGTACACGCGGGAGGCGGCCGGCGGCGGCAGCGTCCGCTTGCGCACCACACCGCAGGCCTCGAGGTCACGCAGCCGGGCGGCCAGGATGTTCGTGCCGATGCCGAGGGTCTCGGCGAGGTCGGTGTAGCGCTTGGGGCCGCGCATCAGGTCGCGTACGACGAGCAGGGCCCACCGCTCGCCGATCAGGTCGAGCGCGTGCGCGACCGGACAGTACTGGTCATACCGCTTCCCCATGCCGCCCATCGTAGCCCCAAACTTGCTGTTGCGAAGATAGTACTTGCAATTTAAAAGCAGGCGCTGCTAACTTGCAAGTCTTCGTTGCATCGAGCAGAAGGGACGAGGCGAGATGGTCACCTCGGAACGACGGAAGTGGCTGGCACTGGCGCTGCTGAGCGCGGTCCAGTTCATGGTCGTCCTGGACATCGCGGTCGTGAACGTGGCACTGCCGTCGATCAAGGTCGACCTCGGGTTCTCCCAGGAGGACCTCCAGTGGGTGATCAGCGCATACGCGCTGGTGTTCGGGGGCCTGCTGCTACTCGGCGGCCGATCGGCCGACCTGCTGGGGCGGCGCCGCGTGTTCCTCGCGGGCCTGCTCGTGTTCACCGCGGCGTCCCTGCTCGCCGGGCTGGCGTGGTCGGAGCCGTCGCTGATCGGGGCGCGGGCGCTGCAGGGGCTCGGGGCGGCGATCATCTCCCCCGCCGCCCTCTCGATCGTCTCGACGACCTTCGCCGAGGGACGGGAGCGCAACGTCGCGCTCGGCGTGTGGGGCGCGGTCGGCGGCTTCGGCGGCGCGGCCGGCGTCCTGCTCGGCGGGATCTTCACCGACACCCTGGGCTGGGAGTGGATCTTCTTCGTCAACGTGCCCGTCGGCCTGGCCGCGTTCGCACTGGCGCCGGTCCTGCTCGTCGAGAGCCGCGACGCCCACGTCACCAGGTTCGACGCCCCGGGTGCCGCGCTCGTGACGACCGGGCTCTCCTCCCTCGTCTACGCGATCACCCAGGCCGGCCAGAACGGCTGGCTGGCCGGGCGGACGGTGGCCTTCTTCGGGACGGCGCTGATCCTGCTCGCCGGCTTCGTGGTCTGGGAGCTCCGCCAGACCGAGCCGCTGATGCGGTTCGGCATCCTGCGCAGCCGGACAGTGACCGGCGCGAACGTGGCCGGCTTCATCCTGGGCACCGCGATGTTCTCGATGTTCCTGATGCTGACGCTGTACATGCAGCAGGTGCTCGGCTTCTCGGCCATGCGCACGGGCTTCGGGTACCTCGCCGTCGCGGGCACGGCGATCCTCTGGTCCACGGTGGCCGCGCAGCTGGTGACCCGCCTCGGGGTCAAGCCGGTGCTCGTCGTCGGGATGGCGAGCCTCACGGCGGGACTCGTGTACTTCACCCAGGTGTCGGTGGGCGGCTCGTACATCGGCGACCTGTTGCCGGGCTTCCTGCTCGTCGGGCTCGGGCTGGGCTTCTCGTTCGTGCCCATCTCGATCGCGGCCCTGGCGGGCATCCGGCCCGCCGAGGCGGGCCTCGCCTCCGGTCTGTACAACACGTCGCAGCAGATCGGTGGCGCGCTCGGCATCGCGGCCCTGTACACGATCGCGAGCTCCCAGACCGAGAGCGCGGTCGCGACCGGCACGGCCCTCCCCGTGGCGCTCGTCGACGGCTTCACAGCCGCCTTCACCGCCGGCGTGATCGTGGCGGCGCTCGGGATCGTCGCGGCACTGACGCTGATCCGCCGCGACGAGCTCGAGGTCGCGCCCGGGCCCGAGCCCGAGCTCGAGCTCGCGGCCGTGGGGGCGTAGGGACGTAGGTCGTCCGGTGCCCCGGGGGCTTCCCGCCCCCGGGGCACCGTCGTCAGATGTGCAAGGCCCGCTGCCGGATGAAGGCGCGGTTGCGCGCCCCGACCGCGTAGTAGTTGGGCGTCTGCCACGGGGGCATCCGGCGGACCACGGCCTGCCGCAGCAGGCGCATGGAGCCGCGGTACTTCCCGCCGTCCCACACGTCCAGCAGCTTCTCCGTGAACAGCCCGTTGCCGGCGCCGTCGGCGCTGGTCTGGTTGTCCTGGCAGCCGGAGATCAGCAGCACGCTCGCCTTCACGTCGGAGGACTCCCGCGGGGGCACCGCCTTCTGGATGCGCCGGTACAGCGCGGCGCGTCGCCGGCCGTCCTCCTCCGCGACCCGCGGCGGCATCTGCCGGGTGGCGGGCGGCAGCACCCCGCCGGGCGTGATCTGCGGTGCACGGCTGACCGTGCCGCTGTGGCAGCTGTCCGACAGCACCGCTACCCGCACCCTGGCGGGGAACTCGGCCCACAGCGCCCACAGCTCGTCGTCGATCAGCTGGCGGTCGTAGAGCACCCAGGTCTCGTCCAGCGCGTCCGGCACCTCGCCGATCTCGTAGCCGTCGCGCCGCGCCTCGTCGCCGTTGGTGTCCGGCACCTGGCCGCCATGCCCCGAGTAGGTGAGCAGGAAGATGTCACCCGCCTCCAACGCACCCGCCGCCTTCCGGACGGCCGCCGTCACCCGGGCCGCCGTCGCCTTCTCGTCCAGCAGGGACGTCGTCGAGTAGCCGAGCTCCCGCGCCAGCGCCTCCATGTCGCGGGCGTCGTTGAGGCAGCCGGCGAGCTGGCCGTCCCAGCCGCCGTACTTCGTGGCGTCGACGTGGTTGAGACCGATGTGCAGCGACATGCCCTTGGCCATGTGCTCATCCCTCCGTGTGGTTGACGGGCTCGATCGCCGCGCCAGGGTCGATGACGGTCACCAGGTCGGTGACCGGACGCGGACCGGTCGAATCCCCGGGCGGCTCGGCGTGCACGCGGTAGACCCCTGCGGGCAGCGGAGGCAGGGTCACGCGGAACGGGCCGCTGCCGCGCCGCTCCAGGGTGCGGCGACGCACCACCCGGCGGGTGTCCACGTCCTGCACGCGCAGCCGGACCCGGTCCGCGGACCCGGCCGTCCACGCGGCCACCTCCACCGGCTCGGCCGTGGTGAGCACGTCGGCCACCTCGAGCGAGAGGCCCTCCAGCGGGCTCATCTTGAACTGCCCGAGGTCCGCGGGTCGGCTCAGCACCCCCACGACGTGCGCGATGACCTCGTCGGCGTTCTGCAGCGAGGCGTGCGCCTCGGTGACGTAGACCTCGCGCGGGTCGTCGGAGAGCTCGAGCGGCGTCGCCGACACCTGCGGCACGGTGCCGTCCCCGAAGTAGTCCTTGCCCTCGTAGGACCGCAGGACGCGCAGCGCGCCACCCTCGAGCACCCCGGACTGGCTGGTCGGCTGATAGATGCCGACAACCGGGCTGATCCGGTAGCGGGCGCGCAGGTAGGCGTCGTCCTGGAGGTGCGCCTCGACCGCCGTACGAATCTCGTCGTGGAAGGCCAGCGCCGCCCTCGCCCGGGCCGGGTCGACGTGCGGCAGCACGGTGTCCGCCACGCGCGCCAGCCCGCTGCCGGCGTCGACGCATCGGTAGGTCGGGACGAGCTGGTACACGGAGGTGAAGGAGCGGAGCAGCCGAGACAGGTCCACGGCCAGCGGGCCGACGCCGGGGCGGAGGCCGTTGACGAGGAAGTCGACCGCGTTCATCGACCCGCGGAACGGCGTGCCGAAGGTCACCAGGGCCCGGGTGTCCCGCCAGCCGTCCAGCACCTCGAGGTAGTGCCGGGCCACGAGCCCGCCCATCGAGTGGCCGACCAGCACCAGCCGCGCGTCCCGGTTGCCGCTGCGCGCCCGCCAGTCGTGCAGCCACCGCGGCGCCTGCTCGGCCAGGCGCTGCGCGGCGCGACGGTTGTCCCGCCGCCAGTCG
>DASVBJ010000272.1:0-30221 GCA_036375895.1 Actinomycetes bacterium
GGGTCAGCCCACGCTCTCCATGATCTCGTCGCTCACGTCGTAGTTGGCGAAGACGTTCTGGACGTCGTCGGAGTCCTCGAGCGCGTCGATGAGCCGGAACACCTTCCGGGCGCCGTCCTCGTCGAGCTCGACACTGACCGAGGGCAGGAAGGAGACGTCGGCCGAGTCGTAGTCGAGCCCGGCGTCCTGCAGGGCGGTGCGCACCGCAACCAGGTCGGTCGCCTCGCTCACGACCTCGAAGGACTCCTCGAGGTCGTTGACCTCCTCCGCGCCCGCGTCGAGCACCGCGCCCAGCACGTCGTCCTCGGTGAGGCCGTCGGTCTTCGGGACGATCACGACGCCTTTGCGATTGAAGAGGTAGGAGACCGAGCCCGGGTCGGCCATCGAGCCGCCGTTGCGGGTCATCGCCGTGCGCACCTCTGCCGCCGCGCGGTTGCGGTTGTCGGTGAGGCACTCGACGAGGACGGCCACGCCGCCCGGGCCGTAGCCCTCGTACATGATCGTCTGGTACTCCGCGCCGCCCGCCTCGGCGCCGGAGCCCCGCTTGACCGCTCGGTCGATGTTGTCGTTGGGGACCGAGCTCTTCTTGGCCTTCTGGATGGCGTCGTACAGCGTCGGGTTGCCCGCCGGGTCGCCGCCGCCGGTGCGCGCGGCCACCTCGATGTTCTTGATCAGCTTGGCGAACATCTTGCCGCGCTTGGCGTCGATCACGGCCTTCTTGTGCTTGGTGGTCGCCCACTTCGAGTGGCCGCTCATGAACGCTCCTTCACCATCTTCAGGAAAAGCTCGTGGACCCGCGTGTCACCGGTCAGCTCGGGATGGAACGACGTCGCCAGCAGCTGGGCATGGGCGCCACCACGGACCGCTACGACCTTACCGTCGGCCGGGCCGCCCCGGACGTGCGCGAGGACCTCGACGTCCGCGCCGGTGCTCTCCACCCACGGCGCCCGGATGAAGACCGCGTGCACCGGCCCGTCGAGGTGCGCGAACTCCACGTCCGCCTCGAACGAGTCGACCTGCCGGCCGAACGCGTTCCGGCGTACGACGACGTCGAGCCCGCCGATCGTGGCCTGGTCGGCCGGGGCGTCGACGATCCGGTCGGCCAGCATGATCATCCCCGCGCAGGAGCCGTATGCCGGCATGCCCTCGGCGACCCGCTTGCGCAGCGGCTCGAGCAGGTCGAAGGCGGCGGCGAGCTTGTACATCGTCGTCGACTCGCCACCAGGGAGGACGAGGCCGTCGACCCGGTCGAGCTCCTCGGGCCGCCGTACCGGCACCGCCTCGGCCCCCAGCCCGTGCAGGACCCGCACGTGCTCGCGCACGTCGCCCTGCAGGGCGAACACACCGACAGTCGTCACGTCATCTCCAGCAACCATCCCATGCCCGGGCGGCGACCAGCCTCCCATGGCAGCGATCATGCAGGTTCCGTCGCCGTCCCGCGGCGGCGAGCGACGGGACGTGCATGATCGCTGCGAGAAAAGGGGGCGGGGCTACCAGCCGCGCCCGGCGTAGCGCTGGTCGGCGGGCAGGGTGTCGACGTTCAGGCCGACCATCGCCTCGCCCAGGCCGCGCGACACCTTCGCGATGACGTCGGGGTCGTCGTGGAACGTGGTCGCCTTGACGATCGCCTCGGCCCGCTTGGCGGGGTCGCCGGACTTGAAGATGCCGGAGCCGACGAAGACGCCCTCGGCGCCGAGCTGCATCATCATCGCGGCGTCCGCGGGGGTGGCGATGCCACCGGCGGTGAAGAGCACCACGGGCAGCTTGCCGGTGGCGGCGACCTCACGGACGATCTCGACCGGGGCGCGCAGCTCCTTGGCGGCGGCGTAGAGCTCCTCCTCGCCCAGCGTCGCCAGGGCGCGGATCTCGGACCGGATCGAGCGCATGTGCCGGGTCGCCTCGACGACGTTGCCGGTGCCGGCCTCGCCCTTGGACCGGATCATGGCCGCACCCTCGGCGATCCGCCGCAGCGCCTCGCCGAGGTTGGTGGCGCCGCACACGAACGGGACGGTGAACGCCCACTTGTCGATGTGGTGCGCCTCGTCGGCAGGGGTCAGCACCTCGGACTCGTCGACGTAGTCGACACCGAGCGACTGCAGGACCTGGGCCTCGACGAAGTGACCGATGCGGGCCTTCGCCATGACCGGGATGGACACCGCGGCGATGATGCCGTCGATCATGTCCGGGTCGCTCATGCGGGCGACCCCACCCTGGACCCGGATGTCGGCGGGGACACGCTCGAGCGCCATGACCGCGACCGCGCCAGCGTCCTCCGCGATCTTGGCCTGCTCCGGCGTGACGACGTCCATGATGACGCCGCCCTTGAGCATCTCGGCCATGCCGCGCTTGACGCGCGCGGTGCCGGTGGTGGCGGCGGTGACGCCGGTGGTCTCCGGGGTGGACACGCTGAACCTCACTCGAGAACGATCTGCAGGGGTTGACGCCCCCATCGTAGGCCCGATCTCAGCTCACGCGGGCCGGACGGTTCTTCGCGACGAGGGCGACCCACACCTGGCCGGGGGCGAAGACGGCCCGCTTGCCCCCGATGCTGTACGCCGTGGGCTGGCTCGGCTTCCAGCGCGACCACGCCGCCTGGTAGACCCGGCCGTCGCGGAAGATCAGCGCCTTGCCCGACCCGACCGTGCTCGAGAACGGCGTGTTGGACCCTCGGAAGTCGTGGTAGGCCGACCGGGTCACCGTGACGTACTGGACCACGAACGTCGTCGGGCCGAGCTGGCCACCCTCGGCGGCCCGATCGGCGCGGCCGTCCATGGCCAGCATCCAGCGCTTGCGCGCGGCCGACCAGACGGCGTCCACCCGGGCACCCGGGTACTGCACGGTCACGTGGTGCGCGGCCCGTCCCCCTGCGGGGGCCGCCCCGAACGAGTAGCCCACCCTCGTCGGGCGGTCGACCTTGCCGACCCGCTGGAGGAGCGTCCTGGGGTAGCCGATGACGTCGTAGGGCATCGGCCGCGCCGGCGAGCGTGTGTAGCCGCGCCGGCTCTCGTCGAAGGACGCGAGCCTCAGGTACTTCGATCGCTTCAGCTTGCGGACCAGCTTCTTCTGTGCGCCCGAGTAGGCGAGGCCCACGGTGCCGTACTGGCGCAGCAGCTCGATGTCCGTGATGCGGGCGCTGCGCACGGGGGCGACGGTCTTGGGCAGCTCGCTGGAGTACAGGGCGACCAGCCGGGTCACGCCGCCCTCGACCTGCTCGATGTAGACGACGTCGGCCTTGGCGAGCCCCGCCTGCGGGTGCGCCGCTCCGGTGTTGTCGATCTTGACGGCGAGCAGCGGGCCGTCCTTCCTGCCCAGCCGGCCGGACAGCAGGGAGCGCTGGGGCGGCTTCGGCTTCGGCGGGGCGCTGCTCGTGGGGGTGGGCGTCGGCGTCGCCCGCGGCTCGGCCCGCTGGACCGGGTCGTCGGAGCCGAAGAGGACCAGGGCGGCGGCGCCCAGCCCGAGGACGAGGACCAGGCCGGCGGCCAGCAATGCGAGGATCGCGCGCTTTCTCACGGTACGACGGTAGGCCCTCCGCTGCGCGCGACGAGCACCGCGGGGGGTGCGTCATCCATCTCGAAGGTCGACGGCCACGGTGCGTGACCGGCCAGACGCAGGAGCCGCACCACCCGCTTGCGCCGCACGACCCTGGCCCCGCGCACCGCGTCGTTGAGGAACCTGCGGGCCAGCTCGACGCGCTGACAGGCCGAGGCCAGCTCGACGACGAGCTCGTGCCCGGCCGGCTCCGCGTCCAGGGCGTCGGGGAGGCCGGGCTCGTCGAAGGCTGCGTGCAGCGCGCGGGTGAGGTCGCTCTCGGCCACCTCCCGGTCCTCGGGAGCCGCCTCCCTCGCCTCGTGCGCCGCCCCGGCCACCAGGAGGCTCGTGGCCGGGTCGAGGAACCCCGACGTCGCGAGCTGCAGCGAGACCGATGCCCGGCGCACCAGCTGGGCGTCCAGGGCGGCCCGGGCCCCCTCGACGCGGGCGTGCAGCCGGTCCAGGCGGCCGGCGCTGAACGAGAGGTACCAGGCGGCGACCAGGAGCAGGCCGACGACGATGACCGTGACGGTCGCACTCGGCAGGCCCACGGGCGGTCAGCCTACGGTGTGAAGCGGTGCAGCCGGTCCCGCCAGCGCCGGCTCTCGTCCTCGGACACCCGCCCGCCGGCTGCGGCCGCAACCGTCTCGTAGACCGCGACGAGGTCCGAGGCCACCGTCTCCCAGTCGTAGCGCCGCACCCACTCGCCGGCGCTCCCGCGCAGCGTCGCGCGCCTGTCGTCGTCGTCGAGCAGGGCGAGCAGCGACCCCGCCAGCGCGTCGACCTGGCCGGTGGGGAACAGCACCCCGACCCGGCCGTCGTCGAGCACCCGCCGGAAGGCGTCGAGGTCGGACGCGAGCACGGGTGCCCCCGCCGAGAGGGCCTCGACGATGATGATGCCGAAGCTCTCGCCGCCGAGGTTGGGCGCGACGTAGACATCGACCGTGCGCAGCAGCCGCGCCTTGTCCTCCTCGGAGACCTGGCCGAGGAACGTGACCGCGCCTCGTACGTCGGGAGGCAGCCCCTCGGCGGCCTCCTCGACGTCACCCCGGCCGGCGACGAGCAGCCGCACCCCGGGTCGCGCGGCGACCACCCGGCCGAACGCCTCCAGCAAGGTGGGCAGCCCCTTGCGCGGCTCGTCCAGCCGCCCGATGAAGCCGACCGTCCCGGCGGCGCCCCGCCACGACGGCTCCGGCTCGGCCGCCGCGAAGCGGTCGACGAACACCCCGTTGGGGATGAGCACGGCGTCGCCACCGATGTGCTCGACGAGCGTGCGCCGGGCGTCCTCGGAGACGGCGATCCGCGCCCCGATCTTCTCCAGCGCCGGTTCGAGGATCGGGTACGCGGCGACCATCGCCCGTGACCGCAGGTTCGACGTGTGGAAGGTCGCCACGATCGGCCCGGACGCCGCCCAGCAGGCCAGCAGCGAGAGCGACGGGCTGGCCGGCTCGTGGATGTGCAGGACGTCGAAGCCGCCGTCCCGCAGCCACCGGCGCACGCGCGTCGCCGAGATGGGCCCGAAGCTGACCCGGGCGACCGAGCCGTTGTAGCGCACGGGCACGGCACGGCCGGCCGGCACGACGTACGCCGGCAGCGGCGTCTCGTCGTCGGCGGGGGCCAGCACCGACACGTCGTGGCCCCGCTCGGTCAGCACCTCGGCCAGGTCGCGCACGTGGTACTGCACCCCGCCCGGGACGTCCCACGAGTAGGGGCAGACGATGCCGACCTTCACGGTCGCGCCGCGCGGCGGCGGCCCCCGGCCGGCAGGTCGCACAGCCACAGCGGCTGAAGCATGTGCCAGTCCTGGGGGTGCGCCGCGATGGCCCGCCCGAAGGTGTCGGCGACCTGCTGGGTCATGGCGGTGACCTTCTCACGGGTGGTGCCCTGCGCGGGCGGCTTCACCTCGTCGTGGAAGCGGATGACCAGCCGGTGCCGGCCCAGTGCCTCGCCGGCCTCGAACCAGATGCTCACCGGGTGCAGTGCGGCGCCCGTGCGCAGGGTCAGCAGAGCCGGCCCGGGCGGCATCCGGGTCGCCTCCCCCAGCAGCTGGACCTCCACGCCGCTGGACCTGAGGTCGCGGTCGGCGAGCAGCGGCACCAGCCGACCGGCCTTCAGCCGCCGGGACAGGGTGTCCAGGAGGTCACCGTTGCCGCCGGTCAGCGGCAGGATCTCCATGCCGAGGCCCTGCCGGTAGGCCAGGAAGCGCTCGAACAGCCGCTCCGGCCGGAGTCGCTCGGCGACGGTGACGACCGGTGCACCGGTGAGGCTCGCCCACGCGCCGGCATGGTCCCAGTTGCCCATGTGCGCCAGCGCGGCGACGACACCCCGCCCCGACGACAGCGCGTCGCGCAGGTAGTGCTCGTTCTCCACGCGCACGGTCCGCACGACCCGGTCGCGGTCCCAGTCGGGCAGCCGGAAGGTGTCGCACCAGTAGGTCAGGTACGACCGCATGCCCTCGCGTGACAAGGCCCGCAGCTCGTCGTACGACAGCTGCGGACAGGCCCGTCGCAGGTTGGCCTCCAGCCGCGCGACCGACGGCCCACGCCGCCGCCAGACGAGGTCCGCGACGGTGCGGAACAGGCGGTAGGCCACCGGGTCCGGCAGTCGACGGACCACGGCCCACCCGACGGCGAACGTGTGGTACTCGAGCCACTCCCTCACGGGGTCTCGGCGAGCGCCTGACGACGCACGGCCAGCGCCCGCTGGCCGATCGTGACGGTGCTGCCGATCGCGAGGAACCACAGCGCGAGCGCCTGCACGTAGGGCACACCGAGCCCGTCGAGCCCGGTGCAGACGAGGATCGCGACCAGGCGGTCGGCGCGCTCGGTGATGCCGACGTTGGCGGTCATCCCCAGGCCCTCGGCGCGGGCCCGTGCGTAGGACACGACGCCGCCGGTGGACAGGCAGTAGATCGCGAGCCCGGCGAGGAGCAGGTCGTCCCCACCGCCGGCGAACCACATCGCGATACCGCCGAACACCGCGGCGTCGCCGACCCGGTCCAGCGTGGAGTCCAGCCACGCGCCCCAGCGGCTGGACCGCTCCGTCATCCGCGCCATGGTGCCGTCGACGAGGTCGGAGAACACGAACAAGGTGATGACGATCGTGCCCCAGAAGAACTCGCCGCGAGGGAAGAAGGCGAGCGCCCCCACGACCACCCCGAGCGTCCCGATCAGGGTCACCAGGTCGGGGCTCACGCCGCGCCTGACGAGAAACCCGGCCGTCGGCGTGAAGATGCGCGTGAAGAGCGCGCGGGCGAAGCGGTTCAGCATGAGAGGCGGTCTCCGGGGCTCGGCGGCGGCCTCATGCTAGTGGGCGGCCGGTGCCGACGGCCGACGCCGGTGGGCCCGCTCACCCCGGGAGCCTCGCTGCGGTCAGGCGTGTCCCATCGCCTGCGGTGCCACCGTCACCTCAGGCAGGTGCTCGCGGACCATGAACACGCTGGTGGCGACCACCCAGGCGGCGGTCACCAGGAACGGCACCAGGCTCATCACCGGCCCGCCCGGCACGAAGTTGCCGGAGTCGTTGACGATGCCGAACGCGCCGACGACGTTCACCACCGCGGCGAGGCCGGCGAACCAGGCAGTCCACTGCGGCATGACGTGGGTGGCCACGATCCCGACGGCCGCGGCGGAAAGGGGAAGGGCGCTCGCGATCCCGATCATCGTGAACAGCACCGACAGCGCGACGTACAGGGTCACCGTGGTGGCCGGTGCCGCAGCCCGGAAGGCCAGCGTGGCGGTGAGGATCGCCCCGATGAACACCAGCCCCGCGGCCAGGGTGACACCGCCGAGGATGGCGCCCGGCACGTCGCTGGTGGGCATCCGCTCGCGGAGCGCCTGTGCCAGCGCCGCGGCGAACCACACGAGGGCGGCGGCCGCGATGGAGATCAGGATCGCCTGGGTCATGAGCTGACCGCGGTTGCCGTCGAAGTAGCTGGTGATCTGCGACTGCGAGTCGTCGACGCGCGGCGGGTTCCCGGTGATGAAGTAGCCGACGACCGAGGTCACGGCGAAGACCAGGCCGGCGAACCCACCCCATCGGATCTCATGTCGCTCCGCCATTGCAACCACCTCCGGGGAACGTGGAGCGTGCTTCTCCCCGATCGTGATCCCCCTGGTCCGGTTGTCAAGACGCGTTGTCAAGACCCGGCGGTCCGTACCGAGAAGGTCGGGCGGCCCCTTGTGCCGCGACCGCCAACGGGTGAAGGCTCGGGGCGTCCCGACGAGCGCGAGGAGGCGACGCGTCATGGCGCAGACAACGGGCGGCCCAGGGGCCGCCGGCAGGGCACCGGAGGCCGACCAGCCCGGTGCGATCCGCAACGTCGTACTGGTCGGCCACTCCGGGGCCGGCAAGACCACGCTGGTCGAGGCGCTGCTCGCGGCGACCGGCGTCATCAACCGGGCCGGCCGGGTCGAGGACGGCACGACCGTCAGCGACTTCGACGAGGCCGAGGCCCGCCAGCAGCGGTCCGTCTCGCTGGCACTCGCACCGCTCGAGCACCGCAAGACCAAGGTCAACCTGCTCGACACGCCGGGCTACGCGGACTTCGTCGGGGACCTGCGCGCCGGACTGCGCGCGGCCGACGCCGCCCTCTTCGTCGTGTCCGCCGTCGACGGCATCGACGGCTCCACCCGGATGCTCTGGGAGGAGTGCGCCGCGGTCGGGATGCCCCGCGCGGTCGTCATCACCAAGCTCGACAAGGAGCGCGCCGACTTCGACGAGGCGGTCGCGATCTGCCAGCGGGTCTTCGGGGACGGCGTGCTGCCGCTCTACCTGCCCCTCGCCGCCGACGACGGCGGCGCCGCGGGGCTCATCGGCCTGCTCGCGCAGCGGGTCCACGACTACTCCGGCGGCACGCGCGTCGAGCGCGACCCGGACCCGGAGCACCTGCCGCTCATCGAGAGCGCCCGCAACGCCCTGATCGAGGGGATCATCGCCGAGTCCGAGGACGAGACGCTGATGGAGCGCTACCTCGGCGGCGAGGACATCGACCTCAAGGTCCTCGTCGACGACCTCGAGACGGCCGTCGCACGGGGCTCCTTCTACCCCGTGCTCGCCACCGCCGCGCCGGTCGGGCTCGGCAGCGAGGAGCTGCTGGAGCTGATCACCCAGGGCTTCCCCTCTCCGCTGGAGCACGAGGTGCCGCCGGTGACGAGTCCCGACGGGGCTCCGCGGGGCCCGCTGTCCTGCGACCCCTCCGGCCCGCTGGTGGCGGAGGTGGTCAAGACCACGACCGACCCGTACGTCGGGCGCATCTCCCTGGTCCGGGTCTTCTCCGGCACCCTCCGTCCCGACACGACGGTGCACGTGTCGGGCCACTTCCTCGCCGACCGCGGGCACGAGGACCATGACCTGGACGAGCGGATCGGCGCCGTCACCAGCCCGCTCGGCAAGCAGCAGCGGACCGTGTCGCAGTGCACCGCCGGCGACATCTGCGCGGTCGCCAAGCTGAGCCGCGCCGAGACCGGCGACACGCTGTCCGACAAGGACCAGCCGCTGCTCATGGAGCCGTGGGTCATGCCCGAGCCGCTGCTCCCGGTGGCGGTGGTCGCCAAGTCCAAGGCCGACGAGGACAAGCTGTCCCAGGGGCTCGGCCGCCTCGTCGCCGAGGACCCGACGCTGCGGCTGGAGATGAACCCGGAGACACACCAGCTGGTGCTCTGGTGCATGGGCGAGGCCCACCTCGACGTGCTGCTCGACCGGCTGAAGAACCGCTACGGCGTCGACGTCGAGTCGGTGCCCCTGCGGGTGCAGCTGCGGGAGACGTTCGCCGGGCCGGCCAAGGGCCACGGCCGCCACGTGAAGCAGTCCGGGGGCCACGGCCAGTACGCCATCTGCGACATCGAGGTCGAGCCGCTGGAGTCCGGGGCCGGGTTCGAGTTCGTGGACAAGGTGGTGGGCGGAGCCGTGCCGCGGCAGTTCATCCCGTCGGTCGAGAAGGGCGTGCGCGCCCAGATGGAGCGTGGCGTCGCGGCGGGTTACCCCGTCGTGGACATCAGGGTCACCCTGTACGACGGGAAGGCGCACTCGGTCGACTCCTCGGACATGGCGTTCCAGACCGCGGGCGCGCTGGCGCTCAAGGAAGCCGCGAAGGCCACCCAGATGCACCTGCTGGAGCCGGTCGACGAGCTCTCGGTGCTGGTCTCCGACGAGTACGTCGGGGCGGTGATGAGCGACCTGTCGACCCGCCGCGGCCGGGTCACCGGCACCGAGCCGGTCGGCAACGGCCGGAGCCTCGTCAAGGCCGAGGTGCCGCAGATCGAGGTCACCCGCTACGCCGTCGACCTGCGCTCCCTGTCGCACGGCACCGGCACGTTCTCGCGGACCTACCTGCGGCACGAGCCGATGCCGAGCCACGTGGCGGCGAAGGTGCAGGCGGAGGCCGACGAGTCCTGACCGATCCGGTCGGATCGCCCGTGGCGCCGGGCGCCGGTCACTAGGCTCGGCCCGTGACCACGTCCGGCGCGGCGGCCGCGGCCGCCGATCCGGTGAGGCTGCGCCCGCTCGCGGCCTCGTGGCGGGCCCTGCTCACGGTGGTGCTCGCCGGCCTCTTCCTGGCCGGCACGCTCGTCGGTGACGACCCCTGGTGGCCGTTCGGGCCCTGGCGGATGTTCTCGACCGCGACCAGGCCCGGCGGCGCCGTCGTGGCGATGTCGATCCAGGCGCGGACGGCTGAGGACCCGCGGTGGCGTCCGGCGCCGCTGGACCAGACCACCGTCGGGCTGACCCGGGCAGAGGTCGAGGGGCGCATCCCGCAGATCGTCACCGATCCCGCCCGCCTGGGGACCCTCGCGGCCTCGCACCGGCGGCTGCGCCCGCAGGACCCGGCGTGGACCGGGGTGCGCCTCGTCCGCCGGGCCGCGGTGCTCGACGGACGTAGCCCCACCGGCGAGATCCGCGAGACCGTCCTGGCGGAGTGGACCTCCGGGGCGGGCCGGCCGTGACCGGGCGGCTGCGCGGCTGGCTGTTCTCCCCCGCACCGCTGGCCCGCGTGGCGCTGCTCCGGCTCGCGGTGTTCGCGTTCGTCGTCGTCGACGTCCTGCAGCTGCACAGCTCGGGGTGGTACCACGGCTACGCCGACCCCGTCTGGTACGAGCCGCTGGTGGTCGGCAAGATCCTCCACCTGCCGCCCGCCGACGTGCTCCTCGTGGAGCTGCTGAAGTGGGGCACGGTGCTCGCCGCGGTGGCCGCCATGACCGGCCGGGCCCCGCGGCTGCTGGGCTGGGCGACCGCGCTGCTGTGGGCGTGGTACCAGTACGTCGCCTTCGCCTACGGGAAGGTCGACCACGACCGGGCCGACTTCCTCGTCGCCCTGATGCTGCTGCCCACCGTGGGGGTTGCCCACCTCCGCGACCGGCGGGGGTCCGAGGCCGCGGGCTGGGCGCTACGGGTCGTGCAGCTGATGGCGATCGCGACGTACTTCTTCTCGGCCTTCGCCAAGCTGCGCTTCGGCGGCCCCGGCTGGGTCGACTCGGCCACCCTCACCCGGGCGGTGGTCCGGCGCGGCACCGAGCTCGGCGAGCTGCTGCTGCAGGTGCCGGGTCTGATGCATCTGTCGCAGTACCTGATCATCTCCGTCGAGCTGCTCTCCCCGCTGATCTTCTTCGTCAGCGAGCGGTGGCGGCGGCGCATGGTGCTCGGCTGGTACCTGTTCCACCTGATGGTCTACTCGACGATCACGATCGCGTTCTGGCCGCACCTCGTCGTGCTGCTCGCCTTCCTGCCGCTGGAGGACTACCGGGACCGGGCCGAGGCGTGGTGGCGGCGGCGGGCGCAGACGCCGGCGACCGTGCCCAGCCCCCGGACCGCCGACGATCAGGCGTCGGAGCCGGCGCCCGGCCGCTGAGAGGCCGGCAGCGAGCAGGCCGGTGTGCCCCCCGGGAGCCGCGACCGGTTGCGGGCCACCCAGCCGTACACGAGACCGGCGAGCTGGTTGACCCCGGGCAGGAGCAGAGCCGCGCCGAGCGGACGCCACCACGGCGCGGAGGCCAGCAGCAGCCGGGCCACGGCGTCCTGCGCGGCGAAGGCGCGGCCCCCGGCGTCGACGTACTGCAACGCCGCGTCGCACTGCTGCGCGGTGAGGCCGAGGGCCGGCAGGTCCGCGTCCTGATAGGCGGTCACGCGGTAGGTCGGCCGCAACCGGCGCACCACGAACGCCGCGAGACGGGTGCAGACGCCGCAGTCACCGTCGTAGACCAGGACGGGCTTGCTCGGGCTCATGCCCCCAATGCTCCCAGGCCGGGACGGGCGGCGCAGCCGGCCGGGTCAGCCGACCGGCGGCACGGGCAGGCCGCGGTCGCGGGCGACCAGGGTGAGCAGCACGGCGGCGTCGGTCCAGCCGAGCGGCGCCACCGCCACCGGGTGTCCCTTCTGGTCGACCCGCTCCGGCAGCGAGCCCACCGCAGTGGTGTGCGCGCCCAGCCAGCCGACGATCCGGGTCGCCGCCGCCGCGTCGCCGCTCGCCGCCATCGCCAGGGCCAGGGCAGCGGTCGTCGGGGTCCAAGCCACCTGCCGGTGGCCGGGGAAGCGCTCGCCGGGGACGTAGCCCCCCGTCCGGGTGCGCAGGGCTGCGGCCGTCCGCACGACGGCGGCCTCCACCGCGGCGTCGCGCGGCCCGAACGGCGCGGCCAGCCAGGCGACGCTCGCGTCCTGCCCGCCGGCGCCGTCCGGGGCTCGGGTGAAGCCGTGCGCCGCGTAGTGGCGGCGCACCGCTCTCGCCAGGCGCCCGGCGGCAGCCGTCCACCGGTGCTCCTCTGCCGTCGCGCCCCGGGAGCGTGCGATCGCCGCCGCGCTCCGGAGGCCGGCGAGCAGCGGCCCGGCCAACCCGAGGGAGGCCCTGGCTCGGCCGGTCTCCCAGTAGTCGTAGGACTTCCTGGGCAGGCCGCGCCCGTCCAGCGACCGGGCCGCCACGTCCGCCGCGCGGCGCACGGCGGGCCACAGCGCCGCGACCCGGTCGGGCGCGTCATCGGCGGTCTCGGCGGTCTCGGCGACGAACCAGACGGCCCACGGCACCCAGCCCACGGCGTCCAGCTGGTCGCGGCGGCCGTCGTCGACCGGGTGCCCGGACGGCCGGTAGCGCGCCGCCCAGGTGCCGTCCGGCCGCTGCACCGATGCGAGGAAGTCGAGCACGTCGAACGCCTCGTCGGGGTGGCCGGTCGCGGCGAAAGCCGCCGCGTACCAGCTCGCGTCGCGCGGCCACACGTAGCGCCAGTAGCCCCGCAGCGAGGCCACCGCGGCGCCGCCGGTCGACAGCAGCCGCAGGTCCAGCAGCGCCCGCTCGGCCAGCTGGCGCTCGGCGTCCGTGCTGCCCGGCACCACGCCGGCGGCGAGCCACGCCCGGCTCTCGGCGACCGCGGCCGCGTCGACCCGGCCGCTGGCCAGCTGGCTGGTGCCGGGCAGGAAGCGGCCCCGGGTGTGCGGGCCGAGCTGCACCGGGGCGCCGTCGCCGGGCGACAGGGCGATGCCCGCACTGCGCAGCGGCGGGACCCGTGGCTCGAGCCAGTTGGCCACCCCCAGCAGCAGAACGAAGCACAGCGGCGCCGCGACGGCGAAGCTGCGCCCCCCCGGGCTGTTCCTGGCCACGTGCCGATGATGGTCCGCCCGGGGCGGGCCCGTCCGGTGTTCGGCGCTAGTCGCCGGGCCACGCGCCCGCGAGGAGCGCGCGCGTCTCGCCCAGCAGCTGGGGCAGCACCTTGGTGCGCCCCACCACGGGCATGAAGTTGGTGTCGCCGCCCCAGCGCGGCACGACGTGCTGGTGGAGGTGGGCGACGATGCCGGCGCCGGCGACGCCGCCCTGGTTCATGCCGATGTTGAACCCCTGGGCGCCCGACGCCGCCCGCAGCGCGGTCATGGCGCTCTGCGTGAAGCGGGCGAGCTCGGCGACCTCGGTGTCCTCGAGCTCGGTGTAGTCGGCGACGTGCCGGTAGGGGCACACCATGAGGTGCCCACCGTTGTAGGGGTACAGGTTGAGCACGGCGTAGACGAGCTGGCCGCGGGCGACGACGAGCCCCTCCTCGTCGCCCATCGTCGGGATCGCGCAGAACGGGCAGCCCTCGTCCTCGGACCCCGGCTTGCCCTCCCCCTTGATGTAGGCCATCCGGTGCGGCATCCAGAGGCGCTGGAAGCCGTCGGGGTCGCCGACACCGTGCTGACGCTCGGCGTCAGCGGCCTCGTCGTACGACGTCACACCTGCACCCGGTCCGCGACGGCTCGCACGATCTCGGCGACCGCCTCGTCGACGGGCACGCCGTTCTTCTGCTCGCCGCTGCGGTAGCGGAAGGAGACGGCTCCCTTGGCGACGTCGTCGTCACCCGCCAGCAGCATGTAGGGCACCTTCTGCCTCTGGGCGTTGCGGATCTTCTTCTGCATGCGGTCGTCGGAGTCGTCGACTTCAACCCGGATGCCCTCGGCGGCGAGCCTGGCGGCCACGTCCCGCAGGTAGGGCACGTGCTCGTCGGTGATCGGGATGCCGACGACCTGCACCGGCGCCAGCCAGGGCGGGAACGCGCCCGCGTAGTGCTCCACGAGCACACCGAGGAACCGCTCGATCGAGCCGAACTTCGCCGAGTGGATCATCACCGGCTGCTGCCGCGACCCGTCGGCGGCCTGGTACTCCAGGCCGAACCCGGCCGGCTGGTTGAAGTCGTACTGCACCGTCGACATCTGCCAGGTGCGCCCGATCGCGTCCTTCGCCTGCACCGAGATCTTCGGGCCGTAGAAGGCGGCGCCGCCTGGGTCGGGCACCAGCTCCAGACCGGTCTCGGTCGCAGCCTCCTCGAGGATCCGGGTCGCCTCCTCCCACTGCTCGTCGGTGCCGATGAACTTGTCCGAGCCGGGCTCCCGGGTCGACAGCTCGAGGTAGAAGTCCTCGAGGCCGAAGTCCTTGAGCAGCCCCAGCAGGAAGCCCAACAGGTGCTTGATCTCGTCCGGCGCCTGCTCCGGGGTCACGTACGAGTGCGAGTCGTCCATCGTCAGGCCACGCACCCGGGTCAGGCCGTGCACGACACCGGACTTCTCGAACCGGTAGACCGAGCCGAGCTCGAACAGCCGCAACGGCAGCTCGCGGTAGGACCGCCCGCGGGACCTGAAGATCAGGTTGTGCATCGGGCAGTTCATGGCCTTGAGGTAGTAGCGCGCGCCCTCCATCTCCATGGGCGGGAACATCGTCTCGGCGTAGTAGGGCAGGTGGCCGGAAGTCTCGAACAGCCCCTGCTTCGAGATGTGCGGGGTGCCGACGAACTGGAAGCCCTCTTCGATGTGCCGCCGACGGACGTAGTCCTCCATTTCCCGCTTGATCACGCCACCCTTCGGGTGGAACACGGCGAGCCCCGAGCCCAGCTCATCGGGGAACGAGTACAGGTCGAGCTCTGCGCCGAGCTTGCGGTGATCGCGCTTCTCGGCCTCCGCCAGCTGCTGCTGATAGTCCTTGAGCGCCTCGCGGGTCTCCCACGCGGTGCCGTAGATGCGCTGCAGCTGCGGGTTCTTCTCGCTACCCCGCCAGTAGGCCGCGGCGACGCGCGTCAGCTTGTACGCCGGGATGTGCCGGGTGGTCGGCACGTGCGGTCCCCGGCACAAGTCCTTCCAGGCGAGCGAGCCGTCCTTGCGGAGGTTGTCGTAGATGGTGAGCTCTCCCCCGCCCACCTCCATCGCGGCGCCTTCCGCTGCCTCGGCCGCGGCCGGCCCCTTGAGCCCGATCAGCTCGAGCTTGTACGGCTCGTCGGCGAGCTCGGCGCGGGCCGCGTCCTCGTCGACCACCCGGCGGGAGAAGGACTGGCCCTCCTTGACGATCTGCTGCATCCGCTTGTCGATGCGGGCCAGGTCCTCGGGGTGGAACGGCTCCGCCACGTCGAAGTCGTAGTAGAAGCCGTTCTCGATCGGCGGGCCGATGCCGAGCCTGGCCTGCGGGTAGAGCTCCTGTACGGCCTGCGCCATCACGTGCGCGGTGGAGTGGCGCAGGATCGCCCGGCCGTCCGGCGAGTCGATCAGCACCGGCTCGACGACGTCGCCATCCTGCACGGGATGGGCCAGGTCGCGGAGCTCGCCGGAGACCCGGGCCGCGATGACCGCCTTGTCCTCGGGGAGCACGTCCGCGGCCGTCGTGCCGGCGGCGACCTGACGCTCGCTGCCGTCGACGGTGATGCGGAGGTCGGACACGGAGGCTCCTCGGGTCGGTGTGGCTGTCCGCCGATGCTACCGAGCGCGCAGGGCCCCCCTCCTGCGGGTTTCTCGGCCCGACCGCCCCCGGGGATAGATTGCCAGGGGCCCGACCGACGGAGAGCCGATGGACCTGACGGGGATCGTGGGGCGGGCGCTGCCCGCCCTGGACGCGTGTGCACCCGAGATGGTCGTCGAGACCCTGCGCCTGCTGCTCCGCGAGGCCCTGCCCGTGCAGGACCTGGCGGTCTACCTCGTCGACTACGACCAGGAGCTGCTGCTGGAGCTGACCGACGGCACCCACCACAGCGCCCGGGTCGTCGACGTCGAGGAGGGCCCGCTCGGCGAGGCGTTCGTCTCCGGGGCTCCGGTCGTGGTCGAAGACGGCCACGGGGGCGCGGTCACCCACGTGCCCATGGTCAGCCGGGGTGAGCGTTTTGGCGTGCTGGTGGTGAGCACGTCGAGCCCTCCGCCCACCACCGCGGTGGACGAGCTCGTCCGGCTCGGCGCCGTGCTGGCCCTGGTCGTGCCCCAGGCCTCGCTCTACTCCGACCACCTGGAGCGCACGCGCCGCGCCGTCCCCCTGACGCTGCCCGCGGAGATCCAGTGGTCCGAGCTGCCGGTCCGGGCGTACAGCTGCGACCGGTTCGACGTCGCGGGCCAGCTGTGCCCGGCGTACGAGGTCGGTGGCGACGTCTTCGACTACACGCTGGAGGGCAACCACCTGCAGGTCACCGCCCTCGACGCCATGGGTCACGGGCTCGGCGCCAGCCTGCTCGGCTCGCTCGCGATCAACGCGCTCCGCAACAACCGCCGCGCCGGGCTGTCGCTGGTCGACCAGGTGCGCGGCGCCGACCGCGTGCTGTACGGCCAGCACGGCGGCGACAAGTTCGTCTGCGGCGCGTTCGTGCGGCTCGACACGGAGACCGGCGACGTCGTGGCGGTCAACGCCGGGCACCCGTTCGGCGTGCTGGTGCGGGCCGGGGCGGGGCGCCCGTTCGACGTGCCCGCGCAGCTGCCGCTCGGGTTGTTCGAGCGGACGATGTACGACGAGCACCGGATGCGTCTCGAGCCCGGCGACCGGCTGGTGCTCGTGAGCGACGGGGTGCTCGAGGCGGCGCCGCCGGGAGGCGAGGAGTACGGCGAGGAGCGGCTGGTCGCCGACCTGGAGGCGCTCGACGGGATGGGCGCCGACGAGACGGTACGCCGGGTGATCCGCCGGCTCCGTCACTTCGAGGGCGTGGACCTGCGTGACGACATCACCGTGATCGTCCTCGACTGGCGCGGAGCGGGCTGACCCGGAGGCCGGACGACCCTGACCCCGATCGGACGCGAAAGGCCCTCCCCGGCGTGCTGCCCGGGAGGGCCTCCTGCTGCCTGCGGTGGGCGATACTGGGTTCGAACCAGTGACCTCCTCGGTGTGAACGAGGCGCTCTACCACTGAGCCAATCGCCCGCGACGTGGCGAAACCTTACCCGATGACCGGCACCCACTCGGGCACGCCCTGCAACGCGACATAGCCGGCGAGGGCACCCACGACCAGCAGGAAGGTGGCCAACCCGATCAGGCCACGCACCAGCATGGACTGGGCCATGACCCAGTCGGTCCAGGCCCCGACCTTCGCCCGCGCGAAGTGCAGGAGCCGCTGGGCCCAGAGGAACTCGGTGCTGAGGATGAACAGCCCGGCGAAGATGACCAGCCAGCCGGGGCCGGGCAGCGGCAGCAGGACGATGCCGACCGCGATCACCGTCACGCCGATGACGCCGACGATGACCCGGTAGGCGAAGTTCGTCATGCGGCGCTTGCGGATGTGATGGCGCACGCGGTGGTGCACCCGTGGGGGTTTGGGTGCCTCGTCCCCGCGCCCCTGGGCGACCGGCTCCTCGCGCTGGTGCACCTAGTCCCCTCTCGAGGTCCCCTCTCGACCCGTAACACCCTACGTACTCGCTCGTTGACATCGGCGGAAGGACGGATGTTTTCCGCCCCTCCGGAACGGGGATTCCAGGTGTACCCCCTCGCCCCTCCCCCCAGGGGCACGGCTCGGCCCCCTAGGAGCAGCGCATGAACGGCTGGGTGCCTTCCACGGTCACCCGTGAGCTGACTGTCCAGCTCGTGGCCCCCGGAGACGGCAGCGTCTCACTTCCAGTCGTCTTCCACTACGACACCGAGGATCCGTACGCCGTCCACGCCAACTTCCGCACCGGCCAGGGCGACGGCGTCTCCTGGGTGTTCGCCCGCGAGCTGCTGACGCTCGGTGTGAACCACCCCTCGGGCGACGGCGACGTGCGGGTCTGGCCGTCGTGGAGTGCCGGCGCCGAGGTCGTGTTCATCGGCCTGACCTCGCCTGATGGCGAGGCGCTGCTGCAGGCCTCGACGCGAGAGCTCGTGGACTTCCTCGGCCGCACCTACGCGCTCTGCCCGCAGGGCCAGGAGCGCGAGCACCTCGACGTCGACCGCGCGATCGAGGCCCTGCTCGCCAGCTGAGGCCGCACCACCACGGGGGTCAGTGCACGACGCGTCCGCCGACGACGGTGTGTCGTACGGCGGGCGCGCCGAGGTGGGCGACGACGTCGGCCTCGTGCTCGGCATCGAGCACGGCGAGGTCTCCCCACGCCCCGGCGCCGAGGTGTCCCACGTCGTCCCGGCGCAGCGAGCGGGCCGCACCCAGCGTCGCGGCCCGGAACGCCTCGTCGACCGAGAGGCCCATGGCCAGGCAGGCCAGCTGCACGGCGTACGGCATCGACTCGCACCAGGACGTGCCCGGGTTGCAGTCGGTGGCCAGCGCGAGCTCGACGCCCGCGTCGCGCAGCACTGCTGCGTGACCCCAGGCCTGCGACCGCAGCGACAGCGTGACCGTCGGCAGCAGGACCCCGACCACCCCGGCAGCGGCCATCGCCCGCGCATCGTCGGCCGTCACGTGCTCCAGGTGGTCTGCGCTCGCGCAGCCCAGCTCGGCGGCCAGCGCGGCGGCGCCCGTGCGGGCAATCTCCTCGGCGTGCAGCCGCAGGCCCATGCCGTGCGCGCGGGCCGCGGTGAGGATGCGCCGCGCCTCGTCGACGGTGAAGACGCCCTGGTCGCAGAAGACGTCGCACCAGCGGGCGCCGTGGGCCGCGGCCGCCGGCAGGGTCGCGATCACCTCGTCGACGTAGTCGAGCCGGTCGCGGCCGGCGGGGACCACGTGGGCGCCGAGGTAGGTCGCCTCCAGCCGCACCGGCGTCTCGGCCCGCAGCAGCCGGACCACCTCCAGCAGGCGCAGCTCCTCGGCGCGGTCTAGGCCGTACCCGGTCTTGACCTCCATCGTGGTGGTGCCGTGCGCGAGGGCGGCTGCGGCCCGGTCGGCGGCCAGCCTCAGCAGCTCGGCGGTGCCGGCCGACCGGGTCGCCTCGACGGTCGTCCGGATGCCACCGCCGTCGTAGCGCTCCCCCGCCAGCCGGGCGACGAACTCCCCGCGGCGCACGCCGGCGAAGACCAGGTGGGTGTGCGCGTCGACGAAGCCCGGCACCACCGCCGCGCCCTCCACGTCGAGGACCTCCTCCGGCGCGTCGGCGGGCAGCGCCGCCTCCGGGCCGGTCCAGGCGACCCGGCCGTCACGCACGACGACCGCGGCCCCCTCGAGCGGCGGACCCGTCATGGTGAGCACGCGGCCGGCGCCGCGGACGGTGAGGTTCACGGCCCGATCGTCGCGGACACGGGGACCGCCGCGTCGGTCGAGGGGGTCGGTCGGGGCTGCCGACGCCCGGCGGTCGCGCCGACCACGCCCGCGAGCACCACGGCACAGCCGACGAGCTGCACCGGCGACGGCCGCTCGGCGAGGACGGCCGCCGCGAGCACCACCGACGCCACCGGCTGCAGGAGCAGCATCACCGAGGTCAGGGCGGCCGGCACGCGGGGCAGCGAGACCGAGATCAGCAGCCAGCCCACCACCTGCGAGGTGATGGCGAGCAGCAGCAGCCAGCCGTGTCCTGGCCAGGACGGCACAAGGTCGACCCCGCCGGAGATCGGGCCGAGCAGGACGGAGCACACGGCCGCGACCGCGGTGGCGTCGAACAGCGGGCCGGCGACGCGACGCAGGTCGTGGGCGCCGCGCCGCAGCACGAGCAGGAACCCGGCGTACGCGATGGAGGTCCCCACGCCGAAGACCACGCCGAGCGCGGGGCTCTCGCCGTAGGCGCCGCCGCCGACCGCGCCGGAGATGAGCACGACCCCGCCGAGCACCACCGGCACCGCGAGGACCAGCCGCGGGCTCGGCCGCTCGCCGAGCAGCCACCAGGCCACGACGCCCACGATGACGACCTGCAGGTTGCCGAGGACCGTGCCGATGCCGGCGCCCACCGCGGCGATCGCGTGGTGCCAGAGCACCAGGTCGAGGGCGAAGAACACGCCCGCCGCCGCCGCGAGCCGACGGTCGTGCGCCGGGCGCGTGCCGTAGCGTCGGTCCTCACGCAGCATGAGCAGGCCGAGGACCGGCAGCGCATAGAGGCAGCGGAAGGTGGCAGCGGTAGCCGGCGCGACGTCGGCCAACCGGACGAGCGTGGCGGAGGTGGCGATGCACCCGGCACCCGCGGCGGCGGCGAGCACCGGTCGGTCGCTCAGCGCCACGGTCCCACCTCCGTCACCGCACCTGTCGACAGGAGCGTCCGCAGGTTACGCTACTGTCGGACGGCACCCTAGCAGGGGAAGGTGACCCGTGGACCTCGGCCACGACACGGTGTGCGCGCTGGGCACCATCGTCGACCTCGTCAACAGCTCGCCGGACGTGGGCGGGGCGGAGGGGCTCGCCGACCTCGATGACCTGGCGGCGTTCGTCCGCCGCCGGGAGATCTCGGACGCGGGGAAGCTCACGACGGAGGACCTCGAGGCCGTACGACGGCTGCGCGCCCGGCTGGACGCCGTCTTCCGGGCGGCCGACCAGGCGGAGGCGGTGCGGCTCGTCAACGCGCTGGTGGCCGACGCGCGCACCACCCCACGGCTCACCGACCACGACGGCTGGCCGCTGCACATCCACTACTTCGCGCCGGGCGCGCGGCTGGCCGAGCACCTGGCCGCCGACTGCGCGATGGCGCTGGCCTTCGTGCTGACCGCCGGCGAGCGGCAGCGCCTCGCGACCTGTGCCGCCCCCGACTGCGCACGGGTGCTCATCGACCTGTCCCGCAACCGGTCGCGGCGCTACTGCGACAGCCGCACCTGCGGCAACCGGCTGCACGTGGCGGCCTACCGGGCCCGCCAGCGCACGGGCTGAGCCGGTGGACGGGGACCGCCCGGTGGGCCTGGCCGACCTGGAGTCGCTCGCCCGCGACCGGCTGCCGGCGGCGGCCCTGGCCTACCTCGGGTGCGGCAGCGGCGACGAGCACACCGTGCGCTGGAACCTCGACGCCTGGCCCGAGATCCGCCTCGCGCCGCGCAACCTCGTCGACGTGGGCCGCATCGACACCGGCCTCCGGCTGCTCGGGCAGCCCCTCGACCACCCGATCCTGCTCGCCCCCACCGCGGCGCACCGGCTCTTCCACCCCGACGGCGAGCTGGCGACGCTGCGGGGCGCGGCCGACGCGGCGGCTCTCTACGTCCAGTCGACCCTCGGCTCGGTCGTGGTCGAGGAGGTCGGCGAGGCGGCCACCTCGCCGTGGTGGTTCCAGCTCTACGTGCAGCGCGACCGCGGGTTCACCCGGGAGCTGGTGCTGCGCGCGGCGGAAGCCGGGGCCTCGGCGCTGGTGCTGACCGTCGACCTGCCGGTGCTCGGCGCGCGCGATGCCGACCGGCGCGACCGCACCGGCCTGGCGCCCGGCGCCGACTACGTCAACCTGCGCGGGCTCGAGCTCGCACCCGACCCGGCGCCGCCCGAGCGCCGCGTCTACAACCCGCACCTCGACCCCACCGTGACCTGGGACGACCTCGAGTGGCTGCGCGCCATCACCCCGCTGCCGCTCGTCGCGAAGGGCGTCCTGCGCCCCGACGACGCACTGCGCTGCCTCGACCAGGGCGTGGCGGCGATCATCGTCTCCAACCACGGTGGGCGGGCGCTGGACACGGTGCCGGCCACCGCGCACGCGCTGCCACCGGTGGTTGACGCGGTGGCCGGACGGGTGCCGGTGCTGGTGGACGGCGGGATCCGCCGCGGCGTCGACGTGGCCAAGGCGCTGGTCCTCGGCGCGACGGCGGTCCTCGTGGGACGCCCCTACGTCTGGGGGCTGGCGGTGGACGGCGCCGACGGCGTGCGCCACGTCGTCGACGTGCTGCGCACCGAGCTGGAGATGGCCATGGGCCTGCTCGGCGCACCCCGGCTCGCCGATCTGACGCCCGACCTCCTCTGGCGCTGATCCGCTCAGCGGCCCCCGCAGGGGGCGGGGGCGGTCAGGGCTGCCAGGGCGGGGCGTGCGTGCCGTCGAGCATCGGGATCCGGATGCCCACCTCACGGGCCGCGCGCTCCGCGATCTCGTAGCCGGCGTCGGCGTGGCGCAGCACCCCGGTGCCGGGGTCGTTGGTGAGCACCCGGGTGACCGCGTCGTACGCCGTGTCCGTGCCGTCCGCGACGACGACCACCCCGGCGTGGATGGACTTGCCGATGCCGACGCCGCCACCGTGGTGCACCGACACCCAGGTGGCGCCGGACGCCGTGTTGAGCAGCGCGTTCAGGATCGGCCAGTCGGCCACGGCGTCGGTGCCGTCGCGCATCCCCTCGGTCTCCCGCTCGGGCGAGGCCACCGAGCCGGCGTCCAGGTGGTCGCGTCCGATGACCACCGGCGCGGCGACCGCGCCGGAGCGCACCAGCTCGTTGAACGCCTGGCCGGCCACGTGCCGCTCGCCGTAGCCCAGCCAGCAGATGCGCGACGGCAGCCCCTGCCCCTTCACCCGGGCCGCGGCGAAGCGCACCCAGCGCTGCAGCTGGTCGTCGTCCGGGAACGCCTTCAGCACGGCCTCGTCGGTGGCCGCGAGGTCGCCTCGCTCCCCAGACAGGCAGGCCCACCGGAACGGGCCTGCGCCGCGGGCGAACAGCGGCCGGATGTAGGCGACGACGAAGCCCGGGTAGGCGAACGCGTCCGCGAAGCCGGCGTCCTTCGCCTGCCCCCGCAGCCCGTTGCCGTAGTCGAAGACGACCGACCCGGCGTGCAGGAAGTCGACCATCGCCCGGCAGTGCTCGGCCATCGCGGCGCGGGACCGCTCGACGTACTCCTGCGGCTTGGCCGCCCGCAGCTCGAGGGCCTCCGCGAGGGGCATCCCGTTGGGCACGTAGCCGTTCAGCTCGTCGTGCGCGGACGTCTGGTCGGTCACGATGTCGGGCGACCAGCCACGGCGTACCAGCTCGGGAAGCACGTCGGCGCAGTTGGCGACCACGGCCACCGACAGCGCCCGGCCCTCGCGCCGCGCGGCCTCCACCCGGGCCACCCCGTCGTCGAGCGAGTCGGCGATCTCGTCGAGGTAGCCGTGGTCGAGGCGGCGCTGCGCGCGCCACGGGTCGACCTCGATGCACAGGGCCGCGCCGCCGTTGCCGGTCACCGCGAGCGGCTGGGCCCCGCCCATGCCGCCCAGGCCGCCGGTCAGTGTGACGGTGCCCTTCAGCGACCCGCCGAAGTGCTGGTTGGCCACCTCGGCGAAGGTCGCGTAGGTGCCCTGGAGGATGCCCTGGGTGCCGATGTAGATCCACGACCCGGCCGTCATCTGCCCGTACATCATCAGGCCCGCGTCCTCGAGCTCGCGGAAGTGCTCGGGCGTCGCCCACTTCGGCACGAGCAGCGAGTTGGCGATGAGCACCCGCGGCGCCTGCGCGTGCGTGCGCACGACACCGACCGGCTTGCCCGACTGCACCAGCAGGGTGTCGTCGGGAGCCATCTCCCGCAGCGACCGGACGATCGCGTCGAAGGCCGGCCAGGACCGGGCCGCGCGGCCCGACCCGCCGTAGACCACGAGGTCGTCGGGCCGCTCGGCCACCTCCGGGTCCAGGTTGTTGTGCAGCATGCGCAGGGCGGCCTCGGCTCCCCACGACCGGCAGGACATCTCGGCGCCACGCGGGGCGCGGACGGTGCGTGCTCCCTCCATGGCGAGCACCCTAGAGCCTCCCGGCCGCTTCCCTCCCGCGCCGCGACCTCACGGGTCGAGGTCGGCCGCCGACCGCTCGGCGAACACGCGCGCGGCGTGCGCGGTGAGCGGGCCGGGCGCGGTCAGCGCACGGCCGTCGACGGCATGCACTGGCTGCACGTCACGCGTCGAGGAGCTGATGAACACCTCGTCGGCCTCGAGCAGCGCCGACATCGGCAGGTCGCGCTCCGCCGCCCCCACCCACTCGATCACCAGGGCGCGGGTCACGCCGGCCAGGCAGCCGGCCGACAGCGGCGGCGTGACGAGCTCGCCGCCGAGACCGACGAAGATGTTGGACCCGGTGCCCTCGCACAGGTTGCCGGCGGTGTTGGCGAAGATCGCCTCCTCGGCGTCGTGCCGGCGGGCGTGCGCGAGGGCGACGACGTTGTCCGCGTACGACGTGGTCTTGAGGCCTGCGGTCGCGCTCCGCTCGTTGCGCGGCCAGGGCACCGTCGCCACCGCGGTCGACGCCGGCCACCTCGGCAGCGGCGCCACCGCCACCACGAGGGTCGGCGGGTTGCTGCCGCGGTCGGACCCGAGCGGGCTGACCCCGCCCGTGTAGGTGATCCGCAGCCGCAGCGGCCCGCTGGTGTCGTTCTCGCGCAGCGTGTCCTCGACGGCGTGCCGGACGAGGTCGAGGTCCGGGTCGGGCAGCCCGAGCCCGCGCGCCGAGCCGGCCAGCCGCGCGAGGTGCCGGGTCAGCGCGAACGGCACGCCGGCGACTACCCGCGCGGTCTCGAAGACGCCGTCACCGACGGTCAGACCGTGGTCGAAGGCCGAGACGAGGGCCTCCTCGGCCTCCACGATGGTGCCGTTGACCCAGGTCCTCACGTGCCGCTCCGTCCCGCCGCGACGGCCAGCAGCCTGGCCGCCTTCAGCTCGGTCTCGTCCCACTCGGTCTCCGGGTCGGAGGCCCAGGTGATGCCGGCGCCGGTGCCGAAGCACAGGCGGTCAAGGTGCCTCCAGAAGGTACGGATGCCGACGGCCAGGCAGGCCTCCTGCCGGTCGGCGTCCACCCATCCCACCGCGCCACAGTAGGGCCCGCGAGGGACCGGCTCGATCTCGCCGATGATCCGCAGGGCGCTGGACTTGGGTGCGCCGCTCACGGAGCCTGGCGGGAAGGCGGCCGCCAGCAGCTCGGGCCACGCCGCGCCGGCACGCAGCCGCGCGCGCACCGTGGAGACCAGGTGCACGAGCCCGGGGTGCTCCTCGACGTGGCAGAGCAGCGGCACCTCCACCGAGCCCACCTCGGCCACCGCGCCCAGGTCGTTGCGCACCAGGTCGACGATCATGACGTTCTCGGCGTGGTCCTTGGGGCGCAGGTCCGCGGCCGTCGCCCCGGTGCCCTTGATCGGCCCGGACTCGACGACGTCGCCGGACCGCCGGAGGAACAGCTCCGGCGAGGCGGTGACCACGTGCACGTCGTACGCCGGGAGCCGCACCACCCCCGCGTAGGGCGCCGGGTTGCCGCTCGCCAGCAGCCCCGCCAGCCCGACCGCGTCGCAGCCGGCGGGCCACGGCGCGGACAGCACCCGGCAGACGTTCACCTGGTAGACCTCGCCGGCCGCGATGTCCCGGCGGACCCGCTCGACCGCGGCGAGGTAGCCGGCCCGGTCGATCGAGGACCGCCAGGCGCCCCGCGGCGGACCCTGCCAGGCCGCCGTCGGCAGCGGCGCGGGCCGCACGTCGGCGAAGCGGGCGCAGGTCAGCCGGCCCTCGAAGGTCGCGACGACCGCCCACCAGCCCTCGGTGTCCAGCGCGGCCGGGTCGTCGGTCACCTCGAGCAGGCCCGTCGCCAGCCGGCCGCCGAACCAGGCCAGCGCCGTGCCGGCGCCGGGCGGGGCGTCAGGCGAGGGCACCGACCGCCGCCTCGGCGGCCGCGACGAGGTCCGGCAGCAGCGCGTCGACCGTGGCGAGCTGGCCCGCCACCTCGCGGTCGGCGTCCATCGCGGCGACCCGGTCGCGGACCAGGCGGTGCACGGCTCCGCTCGCCGCGCCGGGCGCGGCGACGGAGGCCCGGAAGTCGATGGCCTGCGCCGCCGCGACGATCTCGACGGCCAGGACGGCGCGCACGTTGGCGACGACCTCGCGCAGCTTGCGCATGGACGTCCAGCCCATCGAGACGTGGTCCTCCTGGTTGCCCGAGGTGGGGATGGTGTCCACGCTCGACGGGTGGGCGAGCACCTTGTTCTCGCTGACCAGGGAGGCCGCGGTGTACTGCGCGATCATGAACCCGGAGTTGGTGCCGGGCTCGCGGGCCAGGAATGCCGGCAGGTCGCGGGAGAACGCCGGGTCGAGCATCCGGTCGGTGCGCCGCTCGGAGATGCTGGCGAGCTCGGCGGCGGCGATGGCGAGCATGTCGCCCGCGAACGCGAGCGGCTCGCCGTGGAAGTTGCCGGTCGACATGACCTCGCCGTCCGGCACGATCACCGGGTTGTCGACGATCGAGCCGAGCTCGATGTCGATGACCCGCCGGGCGTGAGCCAGGACGTCGCGCACCGCCCCGTGCACCTGCGGGGCACAGCGCAGGCAGTAGGAGTCCTGCACCGCGTGGTCGCTCTCCCGGTGCGAGGCGACCAGCGGCGAGCCGGCCAGCAGGCGGCGCAGGTTCGCGGCGCTGGCCAGCTGGCCGGGGTGCGGCCGGATCACCTGGACGCGCTCGTCGTACGGCCGGTCGGTGCCGAGCAGCGCCTCGACGCTCATCGCGCACGCGAGGTCGGCGACCTTGACGAGCAGCTCGACCTCGGCGATGGCGAGCGAGAGCAGCACCTGCATGGGCTCGGTGCCGTTGATCAGGGACAGGCCCTCCTTCGCGGCCAGGGTCAGCGGCTCGAGCCCGGCCTCGGCCAGCAGCTCGGCGGCCGGTCGGCCGTGCGGGTCGTCGCCGGCGCGGCGCAGGCGCCCCTCGCCGACCAGCGGCTGGGCGAGGTGGGCGAGCTGGGCCAGGTCTCCGGACGCGCCGACCGAGCCCTTCCCCGGGATGACCGGCAGCAGGCCGCGGTCGAGCAGCTCGAGCAGCCTGCGCGGCAGGTCGACGCGGACGCCCGAGTAGCCGGCGGTGAGCGTGCGGGCGCGCAGCAGCAGCAGGCCGCGCACCGCGTCGTCGGGCAGCGGCGCACCGACTCCCGCGGAGTGCGACCGGACCAGCGCGAGCTGCATGCGCTCCAGGTCCTGCCGCCCGACGTGGGTGTCAGCGAGCGCGCCGAAGCCGGTGGTGATGCCGTACATCACCTTGTCCTGCTCGACGGCGTCGGCCACCACCCGGCGGCTGCGCTCCATGCGCGCCTCGACGTCGGGCCCGAGCTCGGCCCGGGCCTGTCCGCGCGCCACGGCCACCAGGTCTTCCAGCGTGAGGGCGTCGCCGGTCACGATCACGGTCCGCATGGCGGGCAACCTAGCCCGTTACGCTGCCCGCCGTGACGGCTGGGCGGGCGCGTGTCCTCTCGGTTGCTGCGCTGCTCGCCCTGACGGCGTGCGCGGGAGCGGCCGGGGAGGTCGGCGCGCCGCCGGTGACCCCGGCCACGTCCTCGGCGACGCCCCCGCCGTCCGCGGGCCCCACGCAGGTGCCACCGCGGCCGCCCTCGCCAGGCCCGAGCGGCGGCGCGGTGACGCTGGCTTTCGCGGGTGACGTGCACTTCGAGGACGAGCTGCGGGCCCGGCTGGCCGACCCGGCCGGGGCGCTCGCCCCGGTCGCGCCGCTGCTCTCCGCCGCCGACCTGACGGTGGTGAACCTGGAGACCGCGATCACCGGGCGCGGCGCGCCGGAGCCGAAGAAGTACCACTTCCGCACGTCGCCCGCCGCACTGGTCGCGCTGCACGCCGCCGGCGTCGACGTGGTGACGATGGCCAACAACCACGCGGTCGACTTCGGCGCGGCCGGGCTCGCCGACACGCTCGCGGCCGTCCGGCGCAGCCCGGTGCCGGTGGTGGGCATCGGGCGGGACGCCGACGCCGCCTTCTCCCCGTACGTCGCGTCCGTCCGGGGCACCAGGGTTGCCGTCCTCGGCGCCACCCAGGTGCCCGACCGCACCGCCGCCGCGTGGCCGGCGGGGCCCGGCCGGGCGGGCGTGGCCGTGGCCCGTGACCCCTCCCGGCTGCTGCGGGCCGTGCGCCAGGCCCGCGGCCGCGCGGACGTGGTCGTCGTCTACCTGCACTGGGGCACCGAGCGGGTGGGCTGCCCGACCCCGGAGCAGCGCTCGCTCGCCCGGGCGCTGGCCGCGGCCGGCGCCGACGTCGTGGTCGGCAGCCACGCGCACGTGCTGCTGGGCGCCGGCTCCCTGGGACACACGTACGTCGGGTACGGGCTGGGCAACTTCGTCTGGTACTCCCCCAACTCCACCGCGGAGGCCACCTCGGGCGTGCTCACCCTCACGCTGCGGGGGCGTCGGGTGGCCGCGCAGCGGTGGGCCCCGGCGCACATCGGGCGGGACGGCGTCCCGCGCCCGGTCGCCGGCGCCGAGAGCTCGCAGCTCGTGACGGCCTGGTCAGCTCTGCGCGGCTGCACCGGCCTCGCCCACCCCCAAGATCCTTTGGACGCAGACACACCGGACTGACGGCGTGTCGGGTGTCGGAGCGTCCATCTGAGCGGGTCGAGGCAGCTGGCGCCCCCCGTCAGTACGGCGAGGGGTCAGCGGTCGCGGCAGGCGAGCCCGGCCGCGGCCTCCAGCAGGCACAGGGCGGCGAGCCGCACGGTCCGCTGGTCGGGAGCGTCCGCACCGGCGTCGACCTCGGTGACGTCGACCGCGACCACCCGGCCGTCCCGTCCGGCCAGGTAGGCGGCGTCCCGCAGCTCGTGGGCGCTGAGGCCCCCGGGCACGCTCGCGGGGCAGCCGGGCGCGACCGACCGGTCGCAGACGTCCACGTCGAGGTCGACGTAGACCGGCGCGTCACCGCGGCCGGCGATGTCGAGCGCCTCGCGGACGCAGTCGGCGACCCCGCGCCGCTCGACGTCGCGGCGGGTCAGGATTGTGATGCCCCAGGCGGCCGCCTCCTCGGCGTAGGACCGGGAGTTGGCCCAGTCGTCGATGCCGACCTGCACGACGCGGGTCGGGTCGAGCCCGGCCTCGACGAGCCGGCGCACCGGGGAGCCGTTGGACACGCCCTCGCGGATGTCGTGGTGGGCGTCGAGCGTGACGAGACCGGCGCCGCCCAGGTGCTCGCCGAGTGCCCCGCGCATCACGGCGTACGTGATCGAGTTGTCCCCGCCGCAGGCCACCAGCAGCCGCGCCTCGTCCACCGCGCGCTCGGCCGCGGCCATCGTGGCCGCCTCGTCCCCGTCGGGGTCCGCGTGGTCGCCCAGGTCGCTGGCGGCCAGGTCGGCGAGGTCCACCCCGCGCGACGCGGCGTACGTCGAGTAGCGGGCCAGCGCGGCCCGCACCGCGGCCGGCGTGCGGTGGGCCTGGGTCGGCGAGAGCGACGTGCGCGAGGCCGGCACCCCGAGCAGGGCGATGTCGACCGGGCGGTCGCCGGGCCCGGCGGCGAGCCAGTGCGCGGCGCGTGGCCAGCGCGGGTCCTGCGGGGTTGCGGGCGTCGGAGTCGGGCTGGTCATGGGCCGATCTTGGCAGGTGCCGGGGATCACTTTGGCCGCGCCGTCGGCCATGGGCTATCGTCTACTCCGCACCTCGGGGGCATCGCCCCGGAGCGCACGCGGACGTGGCTCAGTTGGTAGAGCATCACCTTGCCAAGGTGAGGGTCGCGGGTTCGAATCCCGTCGTCCGCTCGATACGAGGAGATCGGGAGGCTTTCCGGTTTCACCCACTCGGTGGAGTGGCCGAGAGGCGAGGCAACGGCCTGCAAAGCCGTCTACACGGGTTCAAATCCCGTCTCCACCTCGACAGCACCACCAGCACGGGCGATTGGCGCAGTCTGGCTAGCGCGCTTCCCTGACACGGAAGAGGTCACAGGTTCAAGTCCTGTATCGCCCACCAGAAAGACGCAGGTCAGAGGCCCGCCCCCCGCTTCTCGCGGCGATCATGCACTTTCCGTCGGGGCACGCCGAAGCGGCCGCCCGGGCCTCGTCGTCTCGTGCCAGCGACCTGCCCTAGCCCCTGACCTACCGCGGTCCTCGCTTTCTGACGTCGGGGTCACGGTTGTGAACGGCCGTCCGGCTGGGCCTTCCTCCGCCGGGTGCGGCGCGGGAACCGACGCTCGGCTGCGTGGGAGCTGGTGTCGAGTGCCGCGCCGATGTCGTCCCATGACGCGCCCTCGTCGAGCAGGTGGTTGACCAGCTCGTGCTGGGTGGCGCTGAGACCCTCGACGGCCACGGTGAGGTGGGCGAGGACGCCGAGCGGCGTGTCCGCGCCGGCCGCGGATGCCAGCGCCTTGCGGGCGGCGGCGATCTCACGTTGCAGGATGTCGAGCTGAGCCGAGGTGGCTGTCACGGATCACTCCTCCGGGCGAGAGACCACTGTGTCTCACTGGGCGTGTTCCTTTTCTCGGATGAGTGGGCCTCGGAAGTCAACCGCGCTGTA